>CBDTVZ010000105.1:0-6815 GCA_965363995.1 uncultured Eudoraea sp. | reverse complement strand
TTTCTCCTATTTCATCAATAGTGATCTCCTGAGAACCCGAAACAATAAGTAATAAGACATTTTTAGCGCCTGTAATCTTATTATCATTCAATAATGGAGAATCCAGTGCTTTCATTATAGCTTCCTGAGCTCTTGCTGATCCGGATGACATAGAAGAACCCATAATAGCTGTACCACTATTTGAAAGAACTGTTTTGGCATCACGCAGGTCAATATTCTGAGTATAATGGTGGGTAATAACTTCGGCTATACCTCTGGCCGCAGTTGCAAGTACTTCATCTGCCTTTGAAAAACCTGCTTTGAAGCCTAAATTGCCATAAACTTCCCTTAATTTATTGTTATTAATTACAATTAAAGAGTCTACATTAGAACGTAATTTTTCAATCCCTATTTGAGCCTGTTGACACCTCATCTTTCCTTCAAACAGAAACGGCATAGTAACGATCCCTACTGTAAGGACATTCATTTCTTTTGCTTGCTTAGCTATAACAGGGGCTGCTCCCGTGCCTGTTCCTCCCCCCATACCAGCGGTAATGAAAATCATTTTGGTGGTGTTATCAAGCATTTGCTTAATTTCTTCCATACTCTCCAGGGCAGCTTGTTCTCCTACTTCAGGATTGGCACCAGCTCCTAGTCCTTCTGTAAGTGTAACACCTAATTGTATTTTATTGGGAACAGGGCTATTCTGCAAAGCCTGTGAATCTGTATTACAAATCACAAAATCCACTCCGTTAATTCCGGCCTGGAACATGTGATTAATCGCATTACTTCCACCCCCTCCAACGCCAATTACTTTAATTACATTACTTTGATTTTTTGGTAAATCAAAGGCTATATTTTCAAATTCGGTGCTTTTGCTCATGTTTTATGTGTTACTGGTTATTACGTACTATGATTTAGGTTTACTCTGCGTTATCTAAAAAATCTTTAAGTTTTTCTGACCAAATGTCAAATACAGTTTTTCTTTCACCATTTGACCTTTCGTTTGCTCTTCTTTCAGGATGACCTTCCAAAACCAATTCTTCCTCATTCCCGGTTTCCTCTTGATAAATAGGGTTTCTTCCTTTATTTTCAATTGCATTCATTAGTAGTCCTACTGCCGTGGCATATAAAGGACTGGCAATTTCCTGATCGGAATCTCCTGCCAAATGCTCATTGGGATAACCTATTCTGGTATCCATACCTGTAATATATTCCACTAACTGCTTTAGATGCTTTAACTGGCTTCCTCCTCCCGTCAATACAATTCCCGCAATTAGCTTCTTTTTTTGATCCTCATGACCATAATTTTTGATTTCAACATATACCTGTTCAACAATCTCAACTACTCGTGCATGAATAATCTTAGAAAGATTCTTAAGTGTAATTTCCTTTGGCTCTCTTCCACGTAATCCTGGGATAGAAACTATTTCATTGTCCTTATTTTCACCTGGCCATGCAGAACCAAATTTCATTTTGAGTAGTTCCGCCTGTTTCTCGATAATTGAACAACCTTCTTTAATATCTTCGGTGATAACATTCCCGCCAAAAGGAATTACGGCTGTATGCCTTATGATGCCATCTTTAAAAATAGCAAGGTCTGTTGTACCGCCACCTATATCTATTAAGGCAACTCCTGCTTCCTTTTCCTCCTGGCTAAGTACAGCCTCTGAAGATGCCAGTGGTTCAAGGGTAATATTACCAAGGTCCAGGCCTGCACTTTTGATACATCTGCCAATGTTTTTAATAGATGATACCTGGCCAACAACTACATGGAAATTAGCTTCAAGCCTTCCACCGTACATTCCTATCGGTAGCTTTATTTCTGCCTGACCATCTACCTTATATTCCTGAGGTAAAACATGGATGATCTCTTCTCCAGGTAACATCACTAATTTATATACCTGGTTACAAAGTTTATCCAGATCGTCCTCATTAATTACTTCTTCAGCATTGGCTCTGGTAATATAATCGCTATGCTGGAGGCTTCTAATATGTTGTCCGGCAATCCCAACAACAACTGACCCTATCTTTAAACCTGAATCGGCCTCTGCCTGCTCTACAGCCTGTTGAATAGACTTTATGGTTTGTGTTATATTATTTACCACACCCCGATGTACACCAAGGCTTTTTGACCTGCCAATGCCTTGGACCTCAATCTTACCATACTCGTTTTCTTTTCCGATAATGGCAACAATTTTCGTTGTACCTATATCTAATCCAACTGAATAATTACTTTGTTCCATATTAATTTAAATTTTGGTGCACACTACTTGATTATTAAATTCTAAGCTTACTATATTATAGTTTTCCAATGTTTTGTCCTTGGCCGCTTTGGTATAAAAAGCCTTGAAATTATTAAACTTCTCTTCCAAATCGTTCACATTACCTAAATTCACAACAAAGTTTTCTAAACGGAATTTCAATTGATAATTTTCTTCATCCTCAATGTGAATCCCGATTACATTTTTTCTTAAAAAGTCGTCCTTGTTTATGTACTTTAATATCACATAAGCATCCTCTAAACTTTTACCGGTAATATTGCCCGTAATGATTGGCACTCTTGCAGAGTGATTACTGGATAATGGCATATTTTTGCCTTCCTCATCCAGGTAGAATTTTGTCTTTCCCTCTACACGTCCGATTGGTTGCCGTTGTACGATGTTTGATGTAAGCTCACCGGTTATAGTAAGATAAACTTGGGCACTTTTTACCATTTCATTGGCCTCAATGACCTTTTCTATAGTATCCAAATCTAATTTTTCTTTAGGCATGTTTATAACAATACCATAATTTTGTATTAACAATTTATTAACCATCGACTGTGTAATGTAGAGATTGTTCTCCCCCGTAAATTTTAGGTTCATCCCTTGTACAGTTCTCGAATCACTTCTATGACTAGAAAATGCATAAAGACCTGTAATACAAATTATTAACCCTATAAATTTGATGTAATCCCAATTAATTTTCATGCTCAAGTTCTTTTTCTATTTTAGATATTTCTAGCCCAATATCCCCGGCACCCATGGTGACCAATACCTCCGGGTCTTGTCTTTTTATTTCCTCAATCAGATCCGCTTTTTGGATTAATTTCTTATTCTGATTCTTTATTTTACCCATTAACCATTCCGAATTCACTCCATCAATAGGTTCTTCTCTTGCCGGATATATTTCCAATAATAAAACACTATCAAATTGCGCAAGACTAAGGGCGAAATCATCAGCAAAATCTCTTGTTCTGGAAAATAAATGGGGTTGAAAAACTGCGAGTATTTTTTTACTCTCATGCATCTCGGAAATGGCATCATATACGGCATTTATTTCCGTTGGATGGTGCGCATAATCATCAATAAAGATAAAGTCGACATTCTTTATTCGATATGAAAATCTCCGTTGCACCCCCTTAAAGGTTTCCAATGCTATGGCAAGTCGATTAGCTGGGGGACCAACCTGTATTGCCATAGCAAAAGCCACTAAACCGTTAAGTAAGTTATGCTTTCCCGGTTTGTTAAACTTAACCCCTTTAAGGGTAGTGTCTGGAGTTTCCAAATCAAAAATGTAGGCACCATGTTCTATTCTTAAATTTCTTATACAATAATCCGAATCGTCTTCTATTCCATAGGTTATTCCTTCTAAAGGCAGGCCATTTCTAATAAACAATTTCCCGCCGGGCTTTAGCTTATCAACAAAGTCCTTAAAAGATTTTCTTAGTTCATGGCTATCACCATAAATATCTAAATGATCAGCATCCATAGAAGTAATACAAGCAATATCCGGTGATATCTGTAAAAATGAACGATCGTATTCATCGGCTTCCACAACAGAATATTCACTGCCACCGAACCAAAAATTACTATTAAAGTCTTCCGAAATACCACCAAGAAACGCGGTAACTGGTGTCCCTGTTTCTTTTAATAAATGCGCTAGAATACTACTTGTTGTTGTTTTACCATGGGTGCCTGCCACTGCCAAACAAAAAGTATCCCTTGTAATAATCCCCAATACTTCAGATCTTTTTTTTATTTCAAAACCTCCTGAGGCAAAATAATTAAATTCTTTATGATCATCAGGAATTGCCGGTGTATAGACAACCATAGTATCCCCGGTATCTTTATATTCTGCTGGAATTGCTGAGATATCATCCGTATAATGTATCTCAATTCCTAAATCAGAAATCTCGCGAGTTAATGGTGTCTCCGTTTTGTCATAACCTGCTACATTCTTTTTTAACAGCTTAAAGTATCGCGCAAGAGCAGACATACCAATTCCGCCAATACCAATAAAATAAATGTTATGTATGTCCTTTAGCGTCATATTAAAATTTCAGTAGATGTTCTATTTCATCTACAATGTTTTTAGTGGCATCTGGCTGTGCCAGAGCTTTGATATTTTCACTCAATAATTTCTTACTATCCTCAGATTTATTCAGATCTGAAAAAACGTTTTCAAATTTGCTTTCCAGATCTTTTTCCTCCACCATTAATGCCGCTTGTTTTAAAACAAGACTTCTTGCATTTTTGGATTGATGGTCCTCTGCCACATTTGGAGAGGGAATAAATATCACCGGCTTACCAACTATGCATAATTCCGAAACTGAACTCGCTCCAGCCCTTGAAATAATTATATCTGCAGCTGAATATGCCAAATCCATTTTATTCAAAAAATCGTATACTTTCACATCGGTAACGTGAAATTTTTTATATTCTTCATAATATCCCCTGCCACATTGCCAAATAAGTTGAATCCCCAATTTTGAAAAGAAATCAAGTTCCTTTTCTATAAGTTGATTAATTCTCCGTGCACCCAGACTTCCTCCCAGGACAAGCAGCGTTATTTTTTCCGGGTCCAATCCAAAGAATTCATAAGCTTCATTAGTATGTTGTAGAGGATCTATCAAATCTGCTCTGACAGGATTCCCCGTTTTTATAATTTTATCTACCGGGAAATACCTTTCCATTTCATCATAGGCAACACAAATTTTTGCTGCGTGTTTAGCCAATAATTTATTAGTTATTCCTGCATATGAGTTCTGCTCCTGTAACACGCAAGGGATTCCTTTTCTGGACGCCATTTTTAATACAGGTCCACTGGCAAATCCACCTGTGCCTATTACCACATGGGGTTTAAACTTCGTTACTATTTTTCCTGCACTAATCAAACTACTTATTAGTTTAAATGGGAACATTAAATTTTTTAATGTCAACTTTCTTTGTATTCCACTAATCCACAAACCCTTTATCTTGTATCCTGCCTTTGGCACTTTTTCCATCTCCATCCTGTCTTTTGCACCTACAAATAAAAATGCTGCATTGGGATGTCTTAATTTTAATTCATCAGCTATGGCTATTGCCGGATAAATATGTCCTCCTGTTCCACCGCCAGATAATATAAATCTATAATTGTCCACTTAGCACTTCTAAGGGGTTAGTATCATCCGCATCGGATTTTTTAACATCAACCAGTTTAAATTTTCTGCTCGCACTTAACACAATTCCAATGGCCAGACAAGTCATCCAAATAGATGTTCCTCCACTACTAATAAGTGGTAAAGTTTGCCCGGTTACAGGAAATAATTCTACTGCAACTGCCATATTAATAAGTGCCTGAAAAACGATAGGCAACCCAACGCCAACGGCTAATAATTTGCCAAATACAGTCTCATTTGAATTTGCCACCACTACAATTCTGAATAACAAAAGCATATAAAAGAACATTAGTACAAACCCTCCTACCAAGCCGTACTCTTCAATAATAATGGCATAAATAAAATCTGACGAACTCTGAGGAAGGAAATTTTTCATTACACTTTTACCTGCTCCATTTCCAACAATTCCGCCACTTGCAATGGCAATTTTTGCTTTTTCTATCTGATAGTCCGATTCTGTATCTGCGGGATCCCAAAAACTTTCAACTCTATTTATCCAGGTGTCCACCCTGTTTGGAAAAAGATCAGGATAAGCTTTTACCGTAAGAATAAAAATGGTAAGTATTAATAAACCTGTACCTATAATCCCTGAAAGATATTTTAGCGGATAACCTCCTAAAAAACAAAGTATCAGTACCATAAAGAAAAGAATGGCCGCAGTAGAGAAATTGGCAGGCAAAATTAAAATGGTAACAATAAAAACGGGAAGCCACAGGGGTACCAGGCTCTCACTAAAAGTGATTGTTTTATCCTTAATTCTGGTCAGGTATCTCGCCACATAGATCATTAGAACTACTGCTGCCAGATTTGAAGTTTGAAAAGTAATTCCAACCAACGGAAGGCTTATCCATCTGCTTGCATTTGCCCCATCTATTGTAGTGCCCTGAGCCAGGGTATATGCCAATAGAACCACCACTATGGGCATAGCAATAATAGATAACCCCTTAAAAAAATGAGTGGGAATTTTATGAACGCCATAGATTATTCCAAATCCCAAAAACAGCAACATCCCATGTTTAACCAAATGGCCAATAGTTGTGCCTTTTCCCACTACATAAACCAGATTACTACTGGCACTGTAAACAGGTAAAAAGGAAAATAGAGCCAGAAGAGCAACTACTCCCCAAATGGCTTTATCTCCTTTTATATTTCCTAAAAACCCTGACATTCTTACAAGTTTTTTATTGCTTCTTTAAATTGATTTCCCCTGTCTTCATAATTATTAAAAAGATCAAAACTGGCACAAGCCGGAGATAACAAAACAGTATCTCCTCTTTCAGCAATTTTATAGGCTACTTTTACCGCTTCACTCATTGCGTAAGTCTCAACAATTAAATCTACCACGTTACCAAAAGCATATACTACATATTGGTTTTGCAAACCATCATTCTTATAAAAGTAGGTGTAATCA
>CBDTVZ010000104.1:0-6918 GCA_965363995.1 uncultured Eudoraea sp. | reverse complement strand
TTTTTTGCCCACTTTTTTGGTACTTATGGAAACCGTCGGTTCATATTTTGTATCCTCCGCCCGCGCGTCGCCTGAAACTTTGGCGGAGGCACGAGCCTTGGCGAAGGAGGATTTCTCCTGTACTGCATAAAAGGCATTAGTGATTAAATTAAGAATTACCCGGCCAATGTCTTGCCGTATTACATTTACCTTACCAATGCCTTCATCAAAATCAGTTTCCATTTTTGCATTGAATGTTTTGTCTTTGGCACGCAAACCATGATATGCTAATCGTAAATATTCATCTGCCAAAGCATTTATGTTGGTAGATTCTTTTTTCCCATTGCTACTTCGGCTGTGTTGCAACATGCCTTTTACAATAGAATCTGCACGTTTGCCATGGTGTGAAATCTTCTCCAGATTTTGGTCTATATCTGTTAGCAGTTCCTCTTCCAGTTTTTCGTCCCGTTCTTTTTTATTCTTTGCTTTTTCTTCTTTTAGCTCCTCTATCAATTCACGATTTACATCTGAAAAATTATTGACAAAATTCAGGGGGTTCTTTATTTCATGGGCTATACCTGCAGTAAGTTCTCCCAGTGATGCCATTTTTTCAGATTGGATTAATTGCGTCTGTGTACTTTTAAGCTCAGTGTATGCCTTTTCTATTTCTTTAGCTTGTTCTAATTCTTTCTTCTGAGCTCTTTCACGTACAAGCCTGAGCGTACGTTCCTTTTGAGATTTATGAATTCCAAAACCTATAAGTAATGCAATAAGTGCATAAATTAGATAAGCCCACCATGTAAGCCACCAAGGAGGCATAATAACGACCTTAATAGTTGCTCCTTCTTCATTCCAAACACCATCGGCATTAGAGGCCTTAACATGAAATGTGTAGGTTCCTGGTGATAAATTGGTATAAGCTGCTCGTCTTTCCTTAGAAGGTGTAGACCATTTTTTATCATAGTTTTCTAGTTTCCATGAATATTGGTTGTCTTCTGGTCTTAAAAAATGGATGCCTACAAAATTAAAATTAAGGTCTTTTTGCCAGTATTTTAATTTTACTTGACCTGTATAGGATACCGCTTTTTTAAACATTTCTCCATCAGGAGCTGAGTAGATAGAATCCATAATACCCATTTTAGTGATGTAAACAGAAGGTATAGTAGTATCTTTTTTAGATAGTTTATCTGGCACGATATGATTTAGACCATTACGACCACCAATCCAAATATCACCGTTTTGAGTTTTGAGTATTTGGTTGTTTCGACCATACTTTTGAAATCCATCTTTTTCAAAATAGCTGGTATATGTTTTGGTGAGTGTATCAAAAACAGACAACCCTCTTTCAGTAGGCAACCATAATTTTCCTAAATCATCAGAAATTATGTTAGTGGCATCATTGTGTATTAAGCCTTTGTCTTCGCCATACATAGTAACATCATTAACATCTGGGCCAACAAGAGCTAAGCCCCCACCACTATAGGCTACAATCCACATTCTACCATTCGAGGCTTTAGCATAACTATTTGTACTTGGTAAGTTTATTTTATGATTATTTTGTAAGAAGTTATCTTTGTCGCGATCGTACAAAATGATGCCTCCATCTGTGCCTAACCATATTCTATTACGATCATCTTCAGCCATGTATAGAATTTCATTACTAGAGATCGATGTAGAATCATTTACTTTATAACTGTAATGAACGAATTTGTTTTCTTGTTCTATATAACGGAATATTCCAATATGGTTGTCTCCTCTATCACCAAGCCACATGGTGCCTCGTGAATCCAAAAATAGTGTTGTTATTCGATTACTTAATAAGCCATGAACGTCCTTAGTATTTGTTTCAAATTTTTTAATAATTTCACCTGTTTCATTATCTAAAACATAAACGCCTGAATTTAATACAGAAACCCAAATATGACCTTTGTCATCTTCGGAAAGAGAAAATGCGGTAAATCTACCTAATTCTATAAATAATTTTTCAAACGAATTTTTTGAGGCTACCCATCTAAATAAACCTTCTGTACTACCAACCCATAATAAACCATTAGAATCTTCAATTATAGACTTTACATTACCAATAGTTGTTCCTGTTTTATTTCCCGAAAACCAACCAAATTTTTTGAAAGTCTCATTATCCTTTCGTGCAATCCCATTAGCCGTACCGATCCATAATTGTTGTTTCGTATCTTCAAAGAGTGTCGTAATAAAGTCAGATGGAAGACTAGAGGTATCTTCTGAATCATTTTTATACTGTACTATTTGCCTAGTTTTTGGTGACTGTTTATAAATATTGGGACGTGTACCTACCCATAGCAGGCCTGTTTTGTCAAAAGCAAGACTTCTTCTACTACCATTATCTAAAAATTGATTATTCTCATCGTTAAATTGGGTGTCAAAAAGCTCAAAAGATTTTCTATCTAAATCGTACCTAAGGACATATTCAAATCTCCCATTAATGTTATCTAAACTTGTAACTCCAAAAAATAGGAATGTATCATTTTGGCTAACAGGAATTATTTGCAACACTTTTCCAGATATTTTGAAATCGAGTACGCCTTCACCAAATTTATAATCTTCACGCTGTGCATGCTCACGATTAATTCGTGTGAGGTTATCGTGTGATGATACCCAAAAGTCACCTAGCTTATCTTCAAAATTTGCTCCCCAAGTTATGGAGTCTCGATTTGTAAAGCTATATGAGTCTAAGGCCTTTCTTTGTATAGGGTCCCATAAAAATAGCCGCTTACTATTTGCCATTGAAATTAATCCACTTTTACTGGCTGTATTTATATCTACCAAGGAGTCTGTTAAAGTTGTTCCAGGAATAATATCACCTTTCTTAAATTGTGTTTCAAAAATGTCTTTTGTTCTATCATAGCGAAGCATACTATAATCTTGTGTTCGGAGCCAAACCGAACTATCTTTTTTAGATTCAGCTATTGTAAAATTTAAAACAATATCATTTCTTTTTGGTCCAACTTGATAGGGATATCGTGTCACTAATTTCGTTTTCGAGTCTATTTTACATAATAAACCTTCTTGACTATCACTATAGCTCGCGAACCATATATTTTGAACTATGTCCTCAAATAATAAGACGTTAGTTGAGTAAGGCACCTTTGTAGAATCCGCAACATTAATGGAGTAATTTGTAAATTTTTCAGTTATTGGACTATAAGAAGCTAAGCCACCACTACTACTTACACCTGCAACCCATAATTTATCGTCGCTAGCGACAAGTAATCCACCATTGAGGTTTCGTAGCTGGAGTCCATCTGGGTTATCAGGATTGGCCCTAAACACCTTCATGTTATAACCGTCAAATTTTGCGAGACCGTTTTGTGTGCCAATCCAAATAAAGCCTTGTTTATCTTGGACAAAGTTAGTAGCTACTTCTTCTGGCAGGCCCTCTGCTACACCATATTTTTCAAAGGCTATTTTTTCTGTTTGTGCTAATAGGCTCGATATTGTAAATATGCACACGACTAACATATTTAAAGCCCTACTTAAAACATTGCCTTTGTTTTTCATTGTTAATACATTTAATTATTGATTACATTGGTAATACAATTGTAAATTTTGCTCCTTTATTTTGATCTGTGTTTACTTTCAATTCGCCACCATGCGCTTTTACAATGTCGTAACTCATGCTTAATCCCAATCCTGTTCCCTGCCCGGTTGGTTTGGTGGTAAAAAAAGGTTGGAATATTTTGTCAAGCACCTTTTTGGGAATCCCATTACCGTTGTCCTTTACAGAAACAAAAACTTTATCGCCTTCTTTTTTAGTTGTAACCGTAACTGTAGGTTCATAGCCCTTTTGTTCGAGTTTCTTCCGTTCATTGACCGCATAGAAGGCATTCGTGATTAAATTCAAAATCACTCTTCCAATATCTTGCGGAATTACGTTCACCTTTTCTATATTTTCGTCATAATGGGTCTCTAGCGTGGCATTAAAGCTCTTGTCCTTGGCGCGTAAGCCGTGATAGGCCAGGCGCAGATATTCATCGGCTAAGGCATTGATGTCTGTAGGTTCTTTGGTGCCGCTGCTAGTTCTGCTGTGCTGCAGCATTCCTTTTACGATGCCATCGGCACGTTTGCCATGGTGGTTTATTTTTTCTAGGTTTTGTTTGATGTCAACAGCGATTGCTTTTGCTTCTTCCATATCACCCTTTTCAATTTCCTCGTTCATCTCTTCGATCAGTTCACTACTGACCTCACTGAAATTATTCACGAAGTTTAAAGGGTTTTGGATCTCATGAGCAATCCCTGCTGTGAGTTCTCCCAAACTAGCCATTTTTTCGGACTGCACTAATTGTTGTTGAGTTTGTTTTAAGTCGGTAAGCGTTGTTTCGATACTTTCTTTTGCCTTTTCCAGTTTGGTAAAATCCTCGTAACGCGCATAAGCGATTGCAAAGGCTTCGGCCAAAGATCTCACCAGATTAATATCACCTTCTTGCAGTTGTTTTGTATTGCCAACATAAAGCATCCCCTGGGTAAAGGGTATAAAATGAAGGTCCAGCGAATCCGGCGGCACGGCCGCATCCTGATAGGTGGCCACATCCTGTATTTGCCCTTTTGCCAACATGGATTGTGTCCACTCTTCAAAATCTTCCTTATTCCAGTGTTGATGGTATACTTCATTTTTTTTCCAATTAGCCACGGCGTTTTGGGTGAGTGGATTTACATTAAAGGGAAGGTGCAAAACCCCCAGGGAATGACCGTCCGGGGCCGACAAATACACTTCTAATTTTTTTTCTTTTTCATGAATAATAAAGACTCCGCATCTAAAAAATGGAACTCCCAGGGAAGTAAGTTCATTAAATACCAGAGGGGTAATACGCTGCAGATCATCGGTTGACCGCATACTGGCAATCTCACCCCGTACCCTATCAAGCGAAGCTTCCTTAATGGCGTCTTTTGCTCTTTCTTCTGCCAGTTGGAGATCCAGAAAGCGAGTATAAGTTTGGTCAAAAACCTTGGCAAAACGGATCAATAACCGCATGATCTCATCGGAGACAGGTTCATTGGTGGTACAAAGAAGCATTCCTTTTGAGAAAAAAGCAGCCTGTTGTACTCTTCTCCCTTTAATATGGGAATCGTCGATATGCATCTTCATATCTTCTTTAATATAGCGCACCCAGGCCTTTAGTTTTTGGCCTGACAGGTCAACTACCATAGAATCCTTACCCTCTTTCCAGGCTTTGTGTATTTTAGCCATGGTTGTGGCTTCGTCTAACGGACCGCTATATTTATGATCGATCTGACTACCAATTTGATCCGTGGCCCATAACTCTATCAATTTTTCTTCTTCCCTAAAGATCCCAATGCTTATTCGATCGGGCATATTACCCAATAATGCAAATTGTTCAAAGAGCACCTGTGATGTTTCAGGGAGTTCTTCACTCTTATGCATGGCCATAGATTTGGCTCTTACCCTTTCTAAAGCTGCCTCAATCTGCGCTTCCTTTGTCTGGGCTTCTGCTTTTTGAAGATCCAGGAATCTTCTGTACGTTTGGCCAAAAACAGCAGCAAACCGTGCTAATACTTTAGATGATTCTTCCGAAATCGGAGCTTCAGAAAACGTAAAAATAATCCCTGAAGAAAAAAAGAAACTTCGATGAAACTCTCGTTCTGGCAATGTTTCAAGATTGGCATTAAACGGGTATTCAGGTTCATTATTAAGTGCCTCATAATATTTTCTAACATCTTTACCTGTATATTCATAGGAATACCCTTTGCTTCCATTTTTCCAGGCTTTTTTAAGACCTACCAACATGGGATGTATGTTCATATTTAACATCCCCACTCTTAATTCTACTGTTCCATCGGAATTTGAATTCACCGACCTGGTTTCCATCCCCTCATGACCTTCAAGAATACCTATTCCGCAGCGTATGGATTTGTCTAGACCTAAATTCAATACTTCATCAAATAAAGAAACAACTATATCCTCTAAATCTTCGCTATAATGCATCGCCATGGTCGTGGAACGTACTCTTTCCAGAGCCCCTTCAATCTGAGCTTCCTTCGCCTGTGCCTCAGCTTTCTTGAGGTCGAGGAAACGCGTATAGGTTTGTTGGAATACCTTACCAAAACGCATAAGGATGTTGTTCTCTTCATCAGTATAAGCAATGCCCTCAAAATTCTCTATATAAAGTCCAACATTATCGAGCAATACTGTTGATGCTGCAAGGCCCGGACAGCTTAAATAAAAATCTTTTGATGCTTTTGGTAACCCGGGAATTAATGATAAAAGCTCATTGTAAAATTTGTTCTTTTCTTTAAAATTTAAATTGGTGGCAAAGAAGTCTGCACCTTTTTCTTTTGCTTCATTAAATTGATTTGCCCAAACAGACTCAAAATATGGATGCGTTATTTTAGAAGGAATGTCCTGCTCATCGGCTATCCAAAAATGCCAATCGCCTCTCGGTGTATAGTCAACAACAAAACCTGAGTGGTTAAGATTAATTTTTAAATGAGTAAGTTGCTGATAAACAATTTTTATTACTTCTTTAAGCTCTTCACTTTTTTGCATTGCCATTGTTCTGCTTCTTACTTTTTCCAGAGCTGTTTCAATTTCAAGCTCCCTATTTTTAAGGCTTAATTCTGCTATTTTTTCCTCAAGGCTTTTTTCGAGGAATGCTGTTCTTTTTTTCAGTTCCTCTACTGGCCATACTTCGTCATCGGTACGTTGCGGGTCCGGGGTGGAAGTATGGGAATGGACCAGTAACCATTTGCCTTCACGGTATTCAAATATAAAACTAAGGCGGAATTTAAGTTCGTTTTTTACTTTGTTTACCCAAACGGTATTCACAATATCATCCGTATAAATGGCCCCATTGCCCTCGTTCATGATTTTGCGTAAAACCGGTGTAAATGCAAAGTCCATTTTCAAACCCTCTGCCAGTTCTTTTTGATTTTTTATTTGTTTCA
>CBDTVZ010000103.1:0-6967 GCA_965363995.1 uncultured Eudoraea sp. | reverse complement strand
CCAACGAGCGAATCTATGAGCGCTATTGTTACTTCCAAATTAGAAAAACTGGCAAATAAATATGATTGGATCATTAAGGCAGATGTCTTTTTTAAATTAGAAAATGACCCATCTGGTTTAGGTAAAATATGTGAAATACGATTGAGTGCACCTGGCCCCAGATTATTTGCTAAATCTAATCAGGATAATTTTGAAAAGGCCGCTGCCACAACAATAAAGGAGTTGGAAAACCAGCTCAGAAAGAGAAAGGAAATCTTTAAAAAGTATTGAATAGGATATTTTAATTAAACGACCATGAAAAAAATATTAGTCCCGGTAGATTTTTCCGAACATGCAGGATATGCGCTTGAAGTTGCTGCTAAACTGGCAAAAGATTTTAGTGCAGAGATCATTGTGCTTCATATGATGGGCCTTTCTGAAGCCTATTTAACCAAAAGTGAATCTGAGGAAGCTGCAGAGGCTCACTTTTATATGAAATTGGCCAGGAAGCGTTACGAAACTTTTTTAAATAAGCCATTTTTAGAAGGCCTTAAAGTTACCGAAATGGTTCAAAACTATAAGATCTTCAGTGAGATTAATCAGGTAGCCAAAGAAAACAATATTGACTTGATAATTATGGGCTCCCATGGGGCAAGCGGTGTAAGTGAGATTTTCGTGGGTTCCAATACAGAAAAAGTAGTGCGCTCTTCTGATATTCCCGTTTTAGTAATAAAAGAACCATCTTCTTTATTCACTCCTAAATTAGCTGTTTATGCTTGTGATCTTCGGGTAGAGAGTATAAAAGCATACCATAAAGCAAGGGCTCTTTTTGCGGAATGGGACCTTAAGCTTCATCTGGTATATGTTAATTTACCTAATGAAGAATTCATGAGTACCGGGGAGATTAAAAAGAAGGCAGAGTTTTTCCTTAAAGTAGCTCATAATGGTGCGGTTCCTTCAAATACTGAAATGATTTATGTCTCAGATTATTCAATTGAGAGAGGCATATTTAATTATGCGAATGATGTACAAGCCGATTTAATAGCTATTCCTACCCATGGAAGAAGTGGAATAGCACATTTTTTTAAAGGTAGCATCGGTGAAGATGTAGTTAATCACGCAAATTTACCTGTGATTACTTTTAAGGTCTAGTTAAAGCTTACATTTTACTTTTGAATATTAATTCCTTATCTCAATAGATGCATGTTTTTGATAAAAATATTACTATTTTCCATTTACTTTCGGAAGCTGTATCGGAAGGGATAATAGTAGTAGATGAAGATCAATTAATTGTATCTATTAACAAAATAGCAGCGCGCTTGTTTGATTTTCCGCATGACGAACTTTTAGGCAAACCACTTTCTGAAATAATCCCTGATAAGCATAAAAATACCCATAAAGTGCATTGTGTTGAGTATTTCAAGCTTGTAAATAAAGAAGCTATGGCCGGGGGGCTATGCGTTCGGGGAAGGAGAAAATCAGGGAAGGAAATTCCTTTAAATATCAGGTTTAATCCTTTTTCTATATACCAAAAAACCTATGCTCTTGTATTGGTTCATGATTTGACGGAAATAAAGAAGATTGAAGAAAACATAAATGTAAAAAGTGAAGCACTGGAGGCTACCCAAAACGGTATTGTCATTACAGATGCATTGAAAGATGATCATCCTATTATTTATGTGAACAGGGCATTTAGGAAATTTACCGGGTATGCAGAATCTGAAGTCTTAAATAGAAATTGCCGGTTCCTCCAGAACGATGATAATGACCAGAGAGGCGTTAAAATAATGCATAAGGCCATTGAGGCAGGTAAAAGATGCCAGGTACAGGTGAGGAATTATAAAAAGGACGGCACCTTATTCTGGAATGAAGTCTCTATTAATCCAATCCGAAATCGAGATGGTAAGATCACACATTTTGTAGGAATTCAAAATAATATAACCAACCGCGTAAAAGCGGAAGAAGAGATAAGGCATTTTTTAAAGATTTTTGATGAATCACTTAACGAGATATATGTTTTTGATGTGGAAACACTCAGGTTTTCACACGTGAATTATGGGGCACAGAAGAATACGGGATATGCAATTAGAGAAATTAAAAGATTAACAACAACAGAACTTATTACGGGTATTACCGAAGATCGGTTCAGGGAGATCCTGGATCCGTTAAAGTTAAGTAGTAAAAAGAAAATTACATTTGAAACCCATTTTAGGCGCAAAGATGGAACAACTTATCCTGCGGAAATTCATTTACAATCCTCCAGCCTTGGTAATAAAATATTGATAGTAGCCATTGTCCTTGATATAACTGAACGCAAAAATTATACTCAAAAACTGGAGAAAACAGTTGCACTAAGAACGCAGGAACTTAATGAAGCTTTGATTAAAGAGAAAGAACTGAACGATCTTAAGACCAAATTCCTTTCGATGGTTTCTCACGAGTTTAAAACTCCTTTGAGCACTATTCTAACCTCGGCCACCTTAGTTGGTAAATATAAATCTACTGAACAGCAGGATATAAGGGATAAACATCTAAAATCCATTACGACCGGTGTACATCATCTTACCGGAATTTTGAATGATTTTTTATCTATTGAGCGCCTGGAGAAAGGAAAAGAAATTTATAGACTTACTGATTTTTCGCTTAGCAAAGTTGTTAATGAAGTGATTTATAATGCGAATATGCTTTTAAAAACAGGCCAAAAAATTAATTATCCTCTTACTATAGAGGATGTCACAATTCATCAGGATGAGAAGATTATTTCATTGGTGCTGACTAATTTATTGCATAACGCCATTAAGTATTCACCCGAAGATACTGAAATAGACATACAAATTGATGTCAACCATAAGGATATTCATTTTCATGTCATCGATAAGGGAATTGGTATCCCAAAAGAGGACCAAAAGTATATATTTAACAGATACTTCAGGGCAGATAATGTGTTATTGACTCAGGGTACCGGAATAGGTCTGAATATTGTTAAATCGCATGTTGAGAACCTGGGAGGGAATATTAGCTTTAAAAGTGTGGAAAACAAAGGGAGTAAATTCACGGTAGTACTTCCTCTGTATGGCAATCGGGAAGAATACTAGCTAATTTTGATTTATGCCAAAGGGTTCTTTTTTAACCGTAATAGCTGCTATTATGATCAAAAAGGTTTTATTAATTGAAGATGACACTGCCTTAAGGGAGGGAACAGCCGAATTATTGGAATTAGCAAATTACAAAGTCCTTACCGCTCCAGACGGGGAAAAGGGAGTCTTGGTTGCCAAAACTCGTAACCCGGACGTTATCATATGCGATATTATGATGCCAAAATTAGATGGATATGGTGTTTTAGCCGCCCTGTCTGAAGATAATAAGACCAAGTCAATCCCCTTTATATTTCTCTCTGCTAAAACAGAACGAAAGGATGTTAGACTGGGAATGGAAATGGGTGCCGATGACTACCTGACTAAACCATTTGAAGAATCGGAAATTATTGGTGCTATTGAAAGTAGAATAGCCAAGTCCAGCATTCTTAAAGAAGCGCAACATGAAAATAAATTCGATGATTTAGGAAGTAAAGCCCGGATTAAAAGTATTCATCAGTTGAAGAATTTTATTGATGACAATGGTGAGGAATTCCGGTTTCAGATGGGGGATGCAATATACAGGGAAGGCGACAACTCAAATTTGGTGTATTTGGTAATAAGCGGGAATGCCAAAACTCATAAACTCGATGAACAGGGGAAGGAGTTGATCACCGGAATTTACAAAGCAGATGATTTTTTCGGATTTACCAGTTTCACTAAGAATATACCATACCAGGAATATGCCACTGCTATGGAAGATTCTGTCCTAATTGGTCTGCACAAGGATCAGTTAAAAATGGTTTTGGAGCAAAATGGGGAATTGGTACTGGAGTTATTACAACTTCTTTCCGAAAACCTTTCACAGATCAAAGAGCAGTTGTTGCAGATGGCATATGGTTCTGTGCGCAAAAAAACAGCGTCTACCTTACTTAAATTTGCCGAAAAGTTACAGGAAGATGAAGCCGGAAATATTCACGTTTTAAGGAGTGACCTTGCAAGTGTTGCAGGAATGGCTACAGAAACCCTGATAAGAACCTTATCTGCCTTTAAGAAAGAGGGTATAATTGAGATTAAGGATAGAGATATTAAAATTTTGGATATGGATCGGCTACAAAAGATTCCTTATTAAATTTTTGCTATTGAAAAGAACTTGTACATGATGATAATCATTTTACGGTTCTTTTGGGGGTTGTAGTTTTGTCCTGTAACAAATCAGACTAAGATGCAACGTATTTTAATCCCAACAGATTTTTCCAAAAATGCGCGTAATGCAATTAATTACGGGCTTGAATTATTTAAAAAAACCAAATGTATTTTTCACATTATTCATATCAACCCGATACCACCGTATTCAGGTGCCGGGACTTCAGTCAGGGGCACCTCAGTCCTTCTTAAAGATACAGTTTTAACTGAGAGTAAAAAAGACCTTAAAAAACTCTTAAAGTTTATTGAAGAGCATCACAAAAATGAATTACATTCCTTTGTGTCCATTGCAAAGTATGACTTTTTTGTAGATGGTATTAAGAGGGAAGTTGAAGACAAAAAGATTGACCTTATAATAATGGGTACTAAAGGTGCATCCGGACTTAAAAAAGTTTCAATGGGAAGTAATACTGGTGATGTGATTACAAAAGTAAAATGTCCCTTACTGGCGGTACCCGAAAATAGCACCTATAAAACACCCAAAGAAATAGCCTTCCCGACAGATTTTCATATTGCCTATGATATTAAAGTCCTTGACAATCTAATTGAGATGGCAACAATGAACAATTCTATATTAAGAGTTGTTCATATTTCTAAAAGAGACGAAATGTTGAGTGAAGAACAATTGAGTAATAAAGATTTTTTACATGATTATCTGAGGGGAATTGACCATAGTTTCCATTCCTTAACCGGTTCCAAATTAGAAACTTCCATTCAGTGTTTTGTTGAGAGCAGAGATATAGATCTCGTTGCAATGGTGGCTAAAAACCTTAATTTTTTTCAACGAATTCTCTTTAGGCCTGCCGTAGAAGAAATTAGTTACCATACAGATATCCCATTTTTAGTATTGCATGAGTGATGGATAGCAGTAATTGCTAAGCCCTTATTTAAGTTCAAGAAAAAGCCATAATTGAATGCAATCTTCCGGATGAGCGATTATTACCTATGGGATTCAATGATATTAATTAATTCATCCTTTGGTAATACACCTGATTGCCTCCATAGTTGCTTATTATCCTTGAAGAGCAGCATTGTTGGAACACCCCTGACCTGATATTTAGAGGCAATAGATTGATTTTTATCTACATCTATCTTAATAATTTTGATAGTATCACCCAATTCTTCTTTGACCTGTTTAAGGATGGGAGCCAGCGTTTTACAGGGGCCACACCAATCTGCATAAAAATCTACAAGAACAGGAATATTGCCAGCTGTTAATTTTTCAAAATTTTGTTTCATTTTTTTAAATTATAAGATGCTAATTTAGAAAAGTTATAGAGTTCAGTAACTGATTAATGTCATGGTTTCTTGTCTTGCTTAGTATTAATTTTAGTGCAGTTGTAAAGATAAATTTATTATGAGGAAAGTTGTAGTGCCCACAGATTTTTCTAAAAACGCATTTAATGCACTCAAATATGCCTGTCAATTGTTCAAATATACAAAATGCGACTTTTTTATCTTACATGCATACGCTGATGAGGTATATCAACAAGACAAGGTAATTGAGCGCATTAAGCTGGACGAGCTAAAGGAGGGAATCTATAAGAATTCTGAAAAACAACTGAAAAAAATTATAAAAGACATATTTGAGTATTCGCCTAATCCAAAGCATAAATTCAAATCAATTTCGGCCTTTGGAACACTTACAGATGAGATCAATGATCTTATAAATTTGGAGAATGCGGATATTGTGATAATGGGTACAAGGGGCGAAACTAATGATAGGACAATTACCTTCGGAAGTAAGACTGTTCATGTTTTGAAATACGTACAATGCCCTGTACTGGCCATTCCCGAAAATTACAAATACCATCCGCCAAAAGAACTTCTGTTTCCTTCAGATTATTTAGTGCCTCATAAAAGGAGGGAATTAAAACTATTGTGTGAACTAACAGGCTCCTTTAGATCATCTATTCATATGCTTTACATAGATTCTAATAAGAAACTTTCACTTCGGCAGGAAGACAATATGCGATTTTTAAAAGAATGTTTGTATAAAGCCAATTTGTTTTTCGAAACAACAGAGGGGAAGGACAAAACCATAGCAATCACAAAATATATTGTGCATAAAGAAATAGACCTGCTGATAATGGTCAATTCCAGACATTCACATCTTGAGCAAATGTTGCATCAATCCACTATTGTAAAAATAGGCTTACACATAAAAATACCTTTTTTGGTTTTACAAAATTTGTCCCGTTAATATTTAAAATACATACCGATGAAAAAAATTATTCTTCCAACAGATTTTTCTTATAACGCATATAATGCAATCTGTTATACTATGAACCTCTTAAAGGATGAGGAAGTAACTTTTTATCTTCTGAATACGTATACACCGGCTATTTATCAAACAGAATATTTATTACACAGCCCCGGCCAAATTGGTCTGGGAGATATTTACCAATCAGATTCTTTAAATCAACTGGAAGAACTGAAAAAACAACTTGAAAAGGAGTTCAAGAATCCAAAACACACTATAATACCACATTCTGCTTTTAATATTCTTGTTGATGAGGTATCTGCAATGGTTGCAAGTGAAGAAGCTGATTTGGTTATTATGGGTACTCAGGGAGCAACCGGAGCAAAAGAAATTTTCCTGGGTACACATACGGTACATGTTATTAAAAAAGCTACCTGCCCTGTGATTGCAATACCCACGGATTTCCTTAACAGTCTTTGATTGAATAGGAGGTGCTCTAATTATT
>CBDTVZ010000102.1:0-6986 GCA_965363995.1 uncultured Eudoraea sp. | reverse complement strand
TGGTCTCAACATCTTCCGGATTCATCTTAATGCCTTTAACAGCGTTGGTAGTTCCATCTGGAGAAATGGCTACAACATTATAAAAGATCATATCTTGATAAATGGCCCTGATATGGACAATATTTCCTGATTTACTTACACCTTTTACAGGAAAAAACTTTCCATCATCAGTAATGGCCTTAATATCTAATATATTTCCTTCTTCGTCAATGGCTTTAACTGGGTAATATTTTTCATCTCCTACTAACATTTTAATTGGCACTCTCTTGCCTTTTACAAATGCCTTAACATCCAGCAAACTTGTTTGCTCAGAATTCTGAATAGCTTTCACATCGTACACATTTCCTTTTTTGTCAATGGCCTTTATTTTTAAATACTTCGCCTCGGGCTTAAATGCTTTAACATGCCATATTACTTCCTTAAACTTGTCTTTTTTAGCATTATTTTTTTGAGAAAAACCAATATTAGCAAATAATATTAGTGCAAAACAAAATAAAAGATATTTTTTCATAACTGAATTGATTTCTTTAAGATGAGTTAAAATTACAGACACGTCTGTTCACATTTTATGACAATTATCAGCTAACCGTGCTTATTTGCTTTTTTTAATTACTGCTTTTTATTAGAAAAATTTAAAGCCCTGATTAATATTTCTTTAATTTTTGAATCTTCTTAATTGTTGGCACAGCTGCGGCAGGCCATGCCAGAGGCAGGCAAACAGGCATTTACTAATGCTTGTCTATTTATTTTTTAATGGTTTTTGTTTCCCTTTCCACATACCACTTCTTCGCTCAAAGCTTTGAAGGGCCCAGCATTAGGCTTCCCTCCCATGTCATCACATAATAAGTACCTGTCTACCAAAACTCCTCGTACGACGAAGCCTTGGCTTAGCGGCATAGCGAAGGATGGCTCCATTAACTGTAGTAGAAGAAACTTTTGGAGGAAATTTTTTAATTCTGGTTTGTCTTAATTCTCGCAGAGTTTTTCTACGAATCCCATTGGGTCGAGCTCGTAATATTCATAAGTAATAGCAACTCTTAAACCGCTAAATAAAATAAGCGAAGTCAAAACTATTGAAATTATTATTGAGCTAATTTTCAGTGGTACAAAAATAGCATCATTTTATAATATGAAAATGATATTTATCATATTTTAAACTTTGTGTATGGGATATTTTTGAAAAATAAATAGATAAAAAGGTCTTTTTATTTTTAATTATTAAACTAACTAAACTATGTTATCTAAAAAACAAGCAAGAGCTTTCTTTCTGGGAGGAACATTGGTAACGTTTCTTGTCTTTATTGGACTTACCGTTTATTCCTTATCTGGAGATGTAGATCAAACAAACAAAGAGAATATTACTGAATCCGTTGTGAGAGGAAAGAAAATCTGGGAATCTAATAATTGTATGGGGTGCCATACAATTCTTGGAGAAGGGGCTTATTATGCTCCCGAACTAACTAAAGTTGTAGAAAGACTAAATCTTAAGTACGATGGTCAGGGAGAAGAAGTAATAAAAAGCATATTAATGTCGGAAGTTCCATGGCAACCTAATGGAAGACAAATGGTAGCCTATAATATGACCGAAAAAGAAGCGGAAGATGTTATAGCATTTTTTGAATGGATAGCAGAAATAGATTTAAATGGCTTTGACAGAATAGTCTCTCCATTAGCAAAAGATAAACCCAATAACTAAACTAACTAATCATGAAATATAAATCACAAAAAGTAGCCTATTGGTTTTTTGCACTATCAATGTTATTACTGGTATTGCAGATAACATATGGTTTTATAATGGGTTTTGCCAGAATAGGATTTGATAATTTACACGAATTTATTCCTTTTAACACTGCCAGAGCGGTACATACAAACTTATTAGTAGTTTGGTTATTATCTGGTTTTATGGGAGCAGCATATTATATTATTCCAGAAGAAGCACAGCGAGAATTAGTAAATGTAAAATTGGCATATGTTCAGCTTATAAGTTTAGCTGTCGTTGGCGTTGCAGCCATTGTTGGTTATCATTTTAACTATTGGGAAGGACGAAAGTTTTTAGAAATTCCAAGACCGTTAGATTATTTAGTAGTAGTTAATGTCCTCCTATTTTTAGGACTAATTTTAGCAACACTATTTAAAGGGAAGCGGAGAACAACGACTGCATTAGTTCTGTCTATGGGACTTTTATTTGCAGCACTATTATACTTACCTGGAATGTTACAGTTCGATAGTCAAGTTATGGACTCCTTCTTTAGATGGTGGGTTGTTCACTTATGGGTAGAAGGTGTTTGGGAATTAATAATGGGAGGTATTTTATCATTCTTATTAATAAAACTAACCGGAGTCGATAGAGAAGTAATTGAGAAATGGTTATATGTTATTGTAGGATTAACATTCTTATCTGGAGTGTTAGGTACTGGGCATCACTACTACTACATAGGTGTAAATAAAATTTGGTTAATCGTTGGGGGTATTTTCTCGGCTCTAGAACCTTTAGCCTTTTTAGCCATGGCTTTATTTGCTGTGAATATGTATAGAAAAGGAGAGAAGAAGCATCCAAATACTCTGGCATTGTACTGGACTCTGGGTGCCGCAATTGTATCATTTGTAGGAGCAGGACTTTTAGGATTTGCACATACATTACCTCAAACCAATTTATATACTCACGGAACATTGGTAACTGCAATGCATGGTCATCTTGCTTTTTGGGGAGCTTATGGCATGATCGTTCTTGCAATAATAAGTTATAGTTTGCCAAATATGACTGGAAGGAAGTTATATAATAGCCCACGTGGTCGAGCAGCATTTTGGACTGCTAATATCGGTATGATTGGTATGACAATAGCCTTTGGTGTTGCAGGAGTAGTTCAAGTATATTTAGAAAGAATATTTGGAATGGATTTCATGCAAGTCCAAAAGGAAATAAGTATACATTTTGTTGTACTGATAATTTGCGCAGCTTTATTTACTACAGGAATAATCTTATATATAATTGATTTTTATAAACACGGTAAACCAACAAATGAAGCTTTAGAAGTTAAATAAACACATATTGAAATCCAGAGTTGAAGATAAAAATGCATTAGCAAATATTTAGTTAGTGTCTGATACTCTGGTTTTTCTTTTTTGATTATAATAATATTAGAATGAGTATAAAAGCACCTTATTACCATACAATTGGGAAAGAAGTAGAAGTATTTGAGCACTCTTATAAGAATAAGATTCCTTTTCTGTTAAAAGGCCCAACAGGAACTGGTAAGTCCCGTTTTATTGAGTATATGGCTCATAAGTTAGAGACAAAGCTAATTACTATTTCTTGCCATGAAGAAACATCTTCTACAGATTTAATAGGCAGATACATTATAAAAGGTGCAGAAACTGTTTGGTTAGATGGTCCTTTAACAACAGCTGTAAAGGAAGGTGCAATCTTATATTTAGATGAAATTGCTGAAGCAAGACCAGACGTTATTGTTGCGATTCATTCTCTTACAGATCATAGACGAGAATTGTTTATTGACAAACTTGGCGTTTTAATAAAAGCGCATGAGAATTTTATGTTGGTTGCGTCATTTAATCCAGGTTATCAACGTGGATTTAAAGAATTGAAGCCTTCTACAAGACAGCGATTTGTTGCAACATCATTCGATTATCCAGAACCAAAAATTGAAGCAGAAATATTAGAATCGGAAACAGAAATTGATTCTGACACTGCCAAAAAATTGGTAAACATAGCCACAAAAATCCGGAATCTTACAGAATTGGGACTCTCAGAAACGGTTTCAACAAGATTACTGGTTGATGCCGCAAAATTAATTCATACAGGTTTACCAAAACGGCTTTCAGTTCTTGTAGCAGTAATAGAACCTTTGTCGGATGATCTTGAAGTTGTAGCAGCTCTTAAAGATTTGAGTGATTTAATGATATAATTCGGATAAATGTTTGAGTTCGAACCTGATGAATATATTTTCACAAAGTTTGCATTCTTTTTTAAGAGACGAAAAAAGAAACGTGAAGCTGAACTTGAGTATGCGGTAAATTTAAATGATGTAAAACCTCGGTTAACCATTTTTGCAAGAGCTATTACTGGAGAATCCATCGAAATTTACGAAGCAGAAAGAGAAGGAGGATATAAGAATAACAATTTTTTTCTCCCAACAAAGATTGTTGAATTTAATACAATAGAAGAAAACTTATCATTTTACTTATTTAGAGTTTTATACATGTCAATTCAAAAAAATCTAAACTTAAATTGGATTGATGATGAAGAAAAAGAGTTGGAAGAATCACAGTCAAAAGCAAAGAAAACTTCTCATCTTGTGCTAAAGGAATTGTTTAATCAATTTCCAATTACTGAAAATTATCACAAAAAATTTATAGAACATTTTTCTGGTAAATCTATAAATAAACCTTCTGTAGATTATTCATTTATTTACGGAAAATGGATGAGAAATACTGCTGAAGATCCTTCGGTCAATCCATTGGAGAATTTTACTGACAAGGTGAAAAAAGCTGATGAAGAACAGCCAAAAACAATCATAAAATCGAATGCTGTTGAAGAAATAATTTCTGTAACTATTGATCAAAAACAAATGGAAGATGCTGTTTTACAACATCAATTTGAAAAAGTTGAAACAGCTGAAGAATTCGGAGGTAATTTTAGAGATATGGATGGTGATGATGAACTCGACGACCATTCTAATGCATTGGATGATATCAACATGAAATATACGGTTCGTGTAGATGATACAGCGCATTCTGTGTATCAAGCAGATTTTATTGAAAATACTACAGTATCAGAAAGTGCGGAAGTAGATAATACAGGTTACCACATTGCGTATGATGAATGGAATTACTCAAAGAGAACGTACAAGGATAAGTTTTGCAAAGTGTATCCAAAAACTCTTTTAAAATCTGATGTTTCCTATTACAAAAAAACCATTCTTGAAAATAATTCGACGCTTATTGGATTGCGTAAAATGCTTACGACTGTAAACAATAAATATCAGCAACAACGCAGACAAACACAAGGGAACGAATTTGATATCGATGCTATAACAGATCTGTACGTAGATGTTAATTCAGGACACACACCATCAGAAAAAATATATTTATCCAGCAGAAAAAAGGAAAAAAATTTATCCATTTTATTGCTGTTAGATATTAGTTTATCAAGTGATGGATATGCCGGAGGCAACAGAGTGATTGACGTGGAGAAGCAAGTGTCAATTTTGTTTGGTGAAATTTTAAATGAATTTAATATCGATTTTTCCATTGATTGCTTTTATTCTAAAACCAGAAACCATTCAAGTTATATAACAATTAAAGATTTTGACGAAGATTGGAGTCGGGCAAAATTTAAAGTAGGAGCTGTGGAGCCAAGTGGTTATACTAGAATTGGAGCTGCTTTACGCCATTCTGGAGCTATGTTAGACAAGAGAGACACCAAGAACAAATGGGTTATTTTATTGTCAGACGGAAAACCAAATGATTATGACAAATATGAAGGAAAGTATGGTATTAACGATGTAAAACAAGCACTTCGAGAGTTAAACGAAAGGCAAATTAATTCGTATGCTTTAGCCATTGAAGCTCAAGCAAAATATTATTTACCGCAAATGTTTGGGCAGAACCATTATCAAATCCTAACAACACCAGTTGAATTATTGCAATCATTAGTTAAACTTTACGAAAAGATTAAACATCAAAGTTAATATGAAGACTAAGATGATTGACCATAAAAATATCCTTTATCCTCCTGGAGGAATTCTTATTTGGATTATCATTTTTTTGGAGCTTATCACGTTTGGAATAGCATTAATAGCAATGGTTGTTTCCAATAATGAAGATCCAGAACTATTTCATAATTCCAGACTACAACTAAATAAAGTTCTTGGAACCATAAACACCATCTTTTTAATAACAAGCGGATTTTTTATGGCAAAATCGGTTGCTGAATTAAAGATGCAAAACACTAAAAAATCGTCTTTATACTTAAACTTAACAATGCTTGGAGGATTATTATTCCTCGCTCTAAAAAGTGTCGAGTATTACTTTAAAATTGAGGCTGGATTTACCATTGGCTACAATACATTTTTCACATACTATTGGTTACTAACCTTATTTCACCTCGTTCATGTAATAGTAGGTTTAGTTATTTTATTTGTAGTTAGCAGAAGTTTAAAAAAGAATAAAGCTAATCTAGAAGATTTTGAAGCAAGTGCCGCCTTTTGGCACATGTGTGATCTAATTTGGTTGCTTTTATTTCCAGTTATCTATTTAATATCTTAAAATGAATAAACTAACAATTTCTTGGATTGTTTTGTTAATCCTAACAATCGTTTCTGGTCTTTCTTCTACCGAAGAATATAACTATATCACAATACTCATATTAATAACCGCTGTCGTTAAGTTTGTTCTTGTTTCTTTCAATTTTATGGAACTGTACAAAGCACATTCATTTTGGAAGAGTGCTATTATATCCTACTTATCAATTTTTACCATTATTATTTTACTAATAATTTATTAAATATGCACTTGTAATGATTGGTTTGCCAGTTTGGAGTTAAAAAACAATGTGATTTCACCTCATTTTACATACCCTGCCTCCACATGAGTTTAGGCAGACAGGCGTAAGAACAACTTGTCTTCCAAAATGAAATGAAGGAGGATTATAGGTCAAATAAAGAAATTCCCGGAATAGCGCATTTATGAGCCGTTAGACAGAATTCAGTCAAAGTTACTGTAGGCAGTACACTCACTATTAGAATTATGTTCAAGAGAATTACTACCATTCGGGCTAAATTTGTTATATTTAATTAAATCAGGTACTTAGCACCTGTTTTATTTGATTTTTTAATTAATAAAACAATTGATATTATGAGCCGATTAAAAAAACTTAAATACTTTACTCTTGTAATGCTCTTATTTAGCTTCATTGCAGCCGGCACCTTGAGCTCTTGCAGGGACCAAAAGAAGAAAGAAAGCACCGA
>CBDTVZ010000101.1:0-7048 GCA_965363995.1 uncultured Eudoraea sp. | reverse complement strand
GAAGGGATGATTCCATAAAAAACATAGGGTACCTATGGAACCCTAAATTGAATATCTACTATGTGGCCGCTGCAGAGACCATGCGCAAAAGCCTCCTGACAAAAATGTTTGCGTATGTAGGTTCTGTAAGTATAGAACGAACCTGGCGTGCGGAAGGAAAGGATGTAAACCGACAGGTTAAATTTAGTGATATTTCTAATATTGGAATGGCACTGAATGATGGCTGGGTCATCACTTTTCCTCAGGGGACAACTACTCCATGGAAACCTCTTCGAAAAGGGACCGCACATATTATTAAAAGATACAAACCTGTGGTAGTGCCTGTGGTTATAGATGGTTTCAGGAGATCGTTTGATAAAAAAGGGCTACTTATTAAGAAAAAGGGGATTCTACAGTCATTGGTTGTTAAAGAACCATTAGAAATAGACTACGAAAATGAATCGGTTGATTCAATCATTGAAAAATTGGAATATGCAATTGAACAACATCCTTCATTTCTGAAGGTAATACCGGAAAAGGAGTTACTGGCATATGAAGAAAAGAATAAACAGCGCAGATGGAGAAGTTAAACTTCAAGCTTCTTTAATTCGGTATAGTTTTTTCGAAGTCTGCTGAGAAGTATTCCATAAAGCAATTTATAAAAAAACCAGATCAATAGCAGAACAATGGTAATAGCTACAAGGACCACTCCAGTAAGCATTACCCAAAAAAGCGTTTCATTTCCTGCCTGAGAAGCGGCTTCTGCAATTTTTTCACTATTCAAACCATAGTTAAGATTACCATAAAGACTTACAATTAAGTAAGCTACAAATATTCCTATGTTAAACCATACATATTGGGTGACTGTTCTTTTAACATTCAGGATGGTTTTCATTAATTTTTTTGAAGATTCCGTTAAGGATATAAGTTTGTAATTGGTATAAAATTTATAAATAAAATAAATTAGTACTATATAATTTATCACTGTCAGGGTGGATGTAATTTCATAGATATGCCATGTCTTTTCGAGCTCCAATGATTCCTTACTGTAGGAAATTAAATTGAGCACCGCCCAAAAGACAAATTCGATTATACTTATGTAAAAAATCCATTTTACAGTGGATGACGACTTCTTTTTAATCATCCTGTAGATTTCGTCATATGACAATTTAGGATGGTGTTCCTCCTTCTTTTGCCAATCCTTCTTTAGTAATTCTAATTCATCCATCATAACCTTAGGGATTAAGTATGGTTCTAAGTTTATTTTTAACGCGGTTCATTTTTACCCTGGCATTCACCTCACTAATTCCTAATGTCTCAGAAATTTCCCGGTAATCTTTGTCTTCCAGGTAAAGAAAAACCAAAGCTTTTTCAATATCTCCCAGCTGTCGTACAGCTTTATACATTAACTGTAGTTGTTGTTCTTCAGTGGCATCATATTCGTCTGTTTTAATTCTAAAAATAACAGAATCAAAATCCTGTGTTTTTATACTTTTTTTGGATTTCCTATACAGTGTAATAGCCGTATTTAAAGCTACTCTGTACATCCATGTACTGAATTTAGAATCTCCTCTGAATTTCGGGTATGCTTTCCATAGCTGTATGGTTATTTCCTGAAAAAGATCGTTATGAGCATCCCTGTTTGTTGTGTATAAACTACATACCTTGTGAACAATATTCTGATTGTTCTCAAGTTCCGTAACAAATTTGTGCTCCAGTTCTTTGTTCACGCTTCGGGTTGGTAGTAAATTAACTATTAGTAGGTTTTATTTCCAGATTGTTACATGCTATCTCATTAAATGTAAACATATTTTTTCCTGGACAAATGATATACTTCATCTAAAGTTATAAAATCATTGATTTTAAAGGAAAAGAGAAAATGGTAATTAGTTTTGTCTTGGATGAAATTTGTTAACCACTTCAGCCAGATGTGTTCTGTCTAAATGCATATATACTTCCGTAGTGGTAATACTTTCATGGCCCAACATTTGCTGGATAGCGCGCAAGTCGGCTCCATTTTCCAATAAATGTGTGGCAAATGAATGTCTGAAAGTATGCGGGCTAATACTTTTGGAAAGACCAATTTTGATAGCTAATTGTTTGATGATAGTAAAAAGCATGGCGCGGGTAAGTTGTTTTCCTCTTCGATTGAGAAATAGAATATCTTCAAATCCCTTCTGAATTTTTTGATGACTGCGAACCTGTTTGTGGTAGATGTTGATATATTTTTTATTTACATCACTAATTGGAACAAAACGCTGCTTATCTCCCTTTCCTGTCACTTTAATAAAATCTTCTTCAAAAAACAGATCCGAAATCCTGAGTCCGGTTAATTCTGAAACCCTTAGCCCGCATCCATATAGTGTTTCCAGCATGGCTCTGTTACGCTCTCCTTCGGGTTTAGATAAATCAATAGCTTTAATAAGATTGTTTATTTCCTCTGTAGAAAGTGTATCCGGGAGTTTTCGGCCTATTTTTGGAGATTCTATTAAATCTAAAGGAGTGTCTTTTCGGTAATCTTCAAAAACTAAATAATTAAAAAAGCTTTTGAGTCCGGAAATTATGCGGGCCTGAGATCTTGGACCTACTTCTTTGGCCACTTCATAAATAAAAAGTTGCAAGGTTTCGCGATCCAGGGATATAGGAGTTTTATCTATTTCATTATTTTTCAGGAATAATTTTAGTTTTTCAACATCCCTAATATAATTGCTAATGGAATTAGCCGCTAAACCTCTTTCTATCTTTAAATAGTATTCAAAATCTGTTATGGCCTGATTCCAATTCATAGTATAAAGATATTGCTTGTTTCTCTTAATTTTATGTTTAGCGTTTTTTATCCCCCTGATTAAGATTTACAGCTTGCTGAGGAAATGGGTTTAACCAGTTTTAATATATCAATAAATCATCCGAATAACTGGCTAAAACAACATTAAAAACGAAGGGTATTTCATGTGCTTTTTTTGCACTATACATTTTATTACTTTTAGCCTTATGAAAATTATTATTATAAACGGCCCAAACCTTAACCTTCTGGGAAAAAGAGAACCAGAGATCTATGGTGGTAAATCCTTTGATTCCTACTTTGCAGAACTTCAGTCAAAATTTAATGAACTACAGCTGGAATATTATCAATCTAATATAGAAGGTGAACTCATAGATAAAATACAGGAAGTTGGTTTTTCCTATGATGGGATCATACTAAATGCCGCTGCCTATACTCATACTTCTGTGGGTTTGGGTGATGTTGTGAAAGCGATCAATACTCCGGTAGTTGAAGTTCATATCTCCAATACCCACAAACGTGAGGAATTCAGACATATTTCCTATATCTCTTCTGGTGCTAAAGGAGTTATTCTTGGTTTTGGACTGAAAAGTTATGAATTGGCAATCCGAAGTTTTTTATAAGTTTGCAAGTGGTTTTAGGTATTTCTCATCCATATAGAATGTGCCAAAAGGCAGAAGAGAAGCCAGTACAAGCATGATTATTTTCTTTGGAGCTATTTTCCTTTCCATAGAAAAGCTAACGGCCAAAATCATATAGGCTATAAACAAAAAGCCATGTATATAACCAATATAAACATTAGGTTCTGTAATGTTTGCCCAATATTTCAAGGGCATACTAAAACTAAATAAAAGCAAATAGGAGATCCCTTCCAGAATTGCACTTAGTCGAAATATTTTAAGCATTTTTATTTGATTGATTAGCTGGGCTAAAGGTGAATAACTTCGCCATAGGCTGCTGCAACCGCTTCCATTACCGCCTCACTCATTGTAGGGTGCGGATGAACTGCCTTCAGGATTTCATGACCAGTTGTTTCTAATTTTCGTGCAACTACGGCTTCTGCAATCATATCTGTTACACCGGCACCTATCATATGGCAGCCTAACCATTCGCCATATTTTGCATCAAAAATCACTTTTACAAAACCATCGGCATTCCCCGAAGCTTTTGCTTTACCACTTGCAGAAAAAGGGAATTTACCAATTTTAAGTTCATAACCTTTTTCTATAGCTTGTTTCTCTGTAAGGCCAACAGACGCAATTTCCGGCATGCAGTAGGTGCACCCGGGAATATTCCCATAATCTAGTGGTTCTACGTGCATTCCGGCTATTTTTTCCACACAAAGGATACCCTCGGCAGAAGCAACATGTGCAAGTGCCTGACCGGCGGTAACATCACCAATGGCATAATAACCGGGGATGTTGGTTACGTAGAAATCATTTACAAGAATTTTATCTCTATCGGTAGCGATACCTACTTCTTCCAGGCCAATATTTTCAATATTTGATTTAATGCCCACTGCAGAAAGTACTATTTCGGCTTCCAGAATTTCTTCACCTTTGAGTGTTTTTACGGTAACTTTAACGCCTTCCCCGGAGGTGTCAACATGAGTGACCTCAGATGAGGTTTTAATTTTGACTCCAGCTTTCTTGAAACTGCGTTCCAGCTGTTTCGAAACCTCTTCGTCTTCTAAGGGAACAATATTTGGCAAAAATTCAACAACCGTTACCTCGGTCCCCATAGCATTATAGAAATAGGCAAATTCAATTCCTATAGCTCCACTTCCCACAACTATCATTTTCTTGGGTTGTTTCTCCAAAGTCATGGCCTTGCGGTAACCAATAATTTTTTTCCCATCCTGAGGTAAAGCGGGTAATTCCCTGCTTCTGGCTCCCGTGGCAATAATTATATGTTCTGCACCATACTCTGTATCCTTACCTTCCGCATCTGTAACAACTACCTTCTTGCCGGGTGCCAATTTTCCAAAACCATTAATAACTTCTATTTTATTTTTCTTCATTAGAAATTGAACCCCTTTGCTCATTCCATCAGCCACATTTCTGCTTCGTTTTACTACTGCCCCAAAATCTTTATCCACTCCATCTGCTTTTAGCCCGTAATCTGCGGCATGTTGTAAATATTCAAATACCTGGGCCGATTTTAATAGGGCTTTGGTAGGGATACATCCCCAATTTAAACATACACCACCCAGATTCTCTTTTTCTACAATAGCAGTTTTAAATCCAAGTTGTGATGCTCTTATGGCGGTTACATAACCTCCAGGTCCACTCCCTAAAACAATAATATCGAATTTGCCCATTCCAGTACTTTTTGTGATTCAGATTTATGAGGTCTCAAAGTTACAAAACCAAATGGAAAGCTTTTAAACTTCGTAAAGAATCTTAAATTAATCCTTGAATTTTGCCTTGTTATAGGCCTTTGATTGGCCTTTTGGAATGGAAAGAGAACTCCAGTTTTTGCCCTTTATAGTCTTACCAAGTAGTACTATTTGACCAATGTGATAGGAATAATGGGCTAATTGCCTGTTTAAGGCCTGTGTAAGCGTGTGAGGTTCGTTTCTTATTTTAATTTTATTTTCAAAATTTTCTGAATTTATTTGTTGAATGGCTTCAAAAAAGCAATTCCAAGCTGTTTCCCATGCAACAAGCATTTCCTTTTTGGTTTTGTATGACGCCTCAAATTCTGAGTCCCTGTTTCTCCACTTTTTTTCTCCATCTTCGGTAAGAAAGTTAGTCCACCTGCTAAGCATATTCCCCGATACATGTTTTACTAGTATCGCAATGCTGTTACCGAAACTATCATATTTCCAATGAATGTCTGAATCATCTAGTTGCATAAAAGTTTTGTCACCAAGGGATTTATAGCGATTGCATTCAAATAATAAACTTTTCAAGTAATCTGCCTGTAAATTCATATTTTACATTGCTTGGACCAAAACCTAAAAACTTTGTTATTAGCAGATAGTGGTCTATTGTGCTTCAGGCACAAACTGCAAGGCTGCTCCGTTAATACAATGTCTCAGTCCGGTCGTTTCCCGGGGGCCGTCTTCAAAGACATGGCCAAGGTGGCCGCCACAAACTGCACAATGCTCTTCCGTTCTTTTATACCCAATTTTGAAATCTACATCATAGGATACGTTCCCTTCAATTTCTCTGTCGAAACTTGGCCAGCCAGAACCCGAATCAAATTTGTATTCGCTCTTAAACAAAGCTGTTCCACAGCCTGCGCAGACATACGTCCCTGCCATTTTATTTTTTAGTAACTCACTGGATCCCGAATTTTCAGTACCGGCTTTTCTGAGAATATAGAATTGCATGTCCGTAAGTTCTTTACGCCATTCTTGTTCAGATTTCACAACTTTAAATGTCTCAGTTTGTTCTTCCCTATTTTCAGTTACTACTTCTTTTTCCTGTGAAACCCCTTTGCATCCCATAGAAATCAAAAGGATAATGCACATATACTTTTTCATACTAATTTAATTTTTCTTTTTCTATTTTTTTGACGGTTTTGAACTCAAAACCTTTCAAAGTTAATGATAACTTCATAAAAAAATCCCCGCATTAATATTGCAGGGATAGTTTTTCTTTAATTTATAGATGCTTCTACAATTGTCTTCTGTTAATATCTATTTCCGTTATGTTTAAGCTGCTCATTACTTCCCCAATATTTGAAGTATCCATTTTAGAGGATTGGGCAAATTCAGCTGGCACAATGGCAATTCTGAACACTTGATTATCTGTATCTATGGGAGTAAGGGTTCCAAGGTCAAAATCTGATTCTAAAAAGACTTTTACATCCAGAAATGTAAAGTCATAATTGTATTGCAGCAAGCCCTGGTCTAAAATACGGGTTTGTGGTAACAACCGCCAGACATCAAGGGGTTCTCCATTACCATCTTCCGCAACTTCCCATAAAATGTAAACTAATACAACATCAGATTCGAAAACTTCCACTGTTTCTGGAAATTCATAAAATAGGGAATATTCATTTCCGGCATCAAAAGTACCTTCAATCTCAAGGACCTGGCCTAAATTAGTAACACCGTCCACACCGTTTAACCCGTCAAAACCAGGAGGTCCGGGAGGTCCTATAGGCCCTTCGCATGACAAAATAAATAAGGTTAAAAATGCGCCAAATAGTAGTGTAATATTTTTCATAATAGTAAATGTTTAATGATTAATATTTTAAGTCTGTATTTTTAATTCTATAATATTTTACATATTGTCTTAACCCAGGAAACAAAAAGCGTTCCAAAAATAGATTATA
>CBDTVZ010000100.1:0-7092 GCA_965363995.1 uncultured Eudoraea sp. | reverse complement strand
TTTTTCTGGTGTATAAGGATGAAAATAAGTATAAAGAAAATCCGGAATTGTATTCAAATTTCGGTCAGCTAAAAACGGCCAAAATATTATCAATCATTGGAATGGCATTAGGAATAATTTGGTTCTCTATGTCCGTTTATCAGATTAATAAAATAGGTGGTTGGGACGCTTATATGGAACAAGTGAAGGAAATGACAGAACAGTGGGAGGAATAATTCTAATTAGAAAATTAAAAAAATGAATCTACAACCCTTACCTGGGGCTAGCAATGCCCTGACGATGGGAATAATTTCCATCATAGGAGCCATAACTTGTTGCGGCCCTTTTGCAATTATTTTTAGTGTTATTGGCTTAAGTAGCGCCAATAAAGCGGAGGCGCTTTACAAAGAACATCCTGAAAATTATTCTGGTTATGAAAGTGTCAGAACTGGCCGGATTTTGTCTTATGTTGGATTGGCCCTGGCCTTAATATATCTCGTTTTCGGTATCCTTTATTTTGGAGTTATAGCTGCTTTTATTGCTAGCGGAAACTTTTAAAAACAAAATTTAACGAATTAGACTTACATAAAAGACCCTCGTACAGAGGGTCTTTTATTTGTTACTGGTAATATTATATTAGTCCTAATTGGCTACCTCGCTCATAAATTTTAGGCGGTATAGTCGCAACTCTTCATCTTCATATTCGCCATCAAATTCTTTTTGTGCCTCTTCAATATTATCCGATTCAGCCTCAAGAAAATAATCATGAATTTCACCTTGTTGATCCTCATCCAGAATCTCGTCTAGCCAATAGCCTATATTCAATTTAGTACCACTAAAAACTATTTGTTCCATTTCCTTTACTAAATCGTGCAATTCAAGTCCTTTTGCTGAGGCAATATCATCTAAAGGCAACTTTCTGTCGACATTCTGAATAATATATAACTTAAGAGCCGAATTAGCTCCCGTACTTTTAACAATCAGGTCATCCGGGCGAATTATTTCATTCTCCTCAACATAGGTCGTAATAAGTAACACGAAGGGCTTTCCATATTTTTTTGCCTTGCCTTCACCTACTCCATGAATATTTACCATTTCCTCCATGGAAATAGGGTATTTTAGAGCCATGTCATCAAGGGAGGGATCCTGGAAGATGACAAAAGGAGGGATATCCAATTTTTTAGCTTCACTTTTCCTGAGGTCTTTGAGTAAACGCAATAATTTTTCGTCTGCGGCACCCCCTGCGCTTTTGGCAGCGGTAACAATGGCCTGGTCATTTTCTTTGTTATATACATGATCCTTCGTCATCATAAAAGAAGTAGGATTCTCAAAAAAAGAAGATCCAGCCTGAGTAATATGCAATATACCGTATTGTTCAATTTCTTTTTTTAGTAATCCAGCAACTAATACCTGCCTGATTAATGCCATCCAATAACTTTTGTCCTTGTCAGATCCAATACCAAAAAAAGGTTTTTCATCGGTTTTGTGTGAAGCAATTAGTGCATTTGTAGAACCTATAAGTGCCAGGACAATTTCCTTAGATTTAAACTTTTCTTTAGTGCCTTGCACTACCTCGATTAGCTTTATAACATTTTCCTTCGCTTCTTCTTTTTCCTTAGGATTTCTTGCATTATCATCCATTTCTGCACCTGCTCCATTCACCTCATCAAATTCTTCACCAAAATAATGAAGTATGAACTTTCTTCTGGACATAGATGTTTCGGCATATGCAACAATTTCTTGTAAAAGGGCATTCCCAATTTCCTGCTCAGCTACCGGTTTACCGGACATAAATTTCTCTAACTTTTCCACATCCTTATAAGAATAAAATGCGAGGCAGTGGCCTTCACCTCCATCCCTGCCCGCACGGCCGGTTTCCTGGTAATAACTTTCAATACTCTTGGGAATGTCATGATGTATGACAAATCGCACATCTGGCTTGTCTATTCCCATTCCGAAGGCAATAGTTGCAATGACCACGTCTACATCTTCCATAAGAAACATGTCCTGATACCTGGAACGTGTCTTAGCATCAAACCCTGCATGATAAGGCACAGCACTTACCCCGTTAACCTGTAATACCTGGGCTAGTTGTTCAACTCTTTTCCTGCTTAAACAATAAATTATTCCCGATTTACCGCTATTCTTCTTTACAAAACGAATAATATCTGCATCTACATTTTTTGTCTTAGGCCTTATTTCGTAGAACAAATTGGGCCTGTTAAAGGATGCTTTAAAAACCTTCGCATTTGTTATTGCAAGGTTTTTAATAATATCTTCCTGGACTTTTTGCGTGGCCGTTGCGGTTAAACCAACTATCGGGATGTGATCGCCCAACCTGTTAATAATAGCCCTTAGATTTCTGTATTCCGGCCTGAAATCGTGCCCCCATTCAGAAATACAATGCGCCTCGTCAACTGCCACAAATGAAAGTGGTACAGATTGTAAAAAATCTACATACTCCTCCTTTGTGAGAGATTCTGGTGCTACATAGAGCAATTTTGTTATACCATCTAAAATATCTTGTTTTACTTCCTTAACCTGAGTTTTGGTCAAAGAAGAGTTCAGAACATGAGCAATTCCGTGATGTGAGGAAACAGCTCGAATGGCATCAACCTGATTTTTCATAAGAGCTATTAAAGGAGATACCACTATAGCCGTCCCCTCTTTTAAAAGAGCAGGAAGCTGATAACATAGTGATTTTCCACCTCCTGTAGGCAGAATTACAAAGGTGTTTTTGTTTTGAATGACATTTCTTATAATATCTTCCTGTAGTCCCTTAAATTTGGAAAACCCAAAATATTTTTTTAGCGCAGCATGTAGTTCAATTTCATTCAAAATCATTGCAAATTTAGTATGTCGAGTCTGCTATTATAACGATAATCGTAATTATACTTAAGATATATCTTTTTGTCTTTAGGCGAGTAAATTGATAAATTATATTGTTTGTAGTTTAGAATCTCCTATAAAATAAGTTTGTGTAATTTTGTTTTCTTAAATATAATACATTCTTTTAAAATCTGTTTACATATTAAGTTAATTTCTATAATCGTAAACATATAATTTCAAAACCATATTGAGTAATCACAAAGCTATATTAGCTACTGCTAAAAAAACCATCAAAACGGAAAGCGACGCCATTGAGCACTTGTCCACTCTTTTGGATGAACAATTTGCAAGTACTGTAAATTGCATTTATGAATCAGTGGGGCGTGTAGTAATTACTGGTATCGGCAAAAGTGCTATCATTGCCTCTAAAATAGTAGCTACCTTGAACTCTACAGGGACACCGGCAATTTTTATGCATGCGGCTGATGCTATACATGGTGATCTGGGTACAATCCAGAAAAATGACGTAGTGATTTGTATCTCCAAAAGCGGTAATACGCCTGAAATAAAAATGCTGGTGCCGTTAATTAAACAAGGAAATAATCGGTTAATTGGTATGTGCGGCAATTTAGATTCATTTCTGGCTGAAAATGCAGATTTTGTTTTGAACACTTTTGTTCAAAAAGAAGCCTGCCCAAATAACCTGGCACCAACTACCAGCACTACGGCCCAGCTTGTAATGGGTGATGCTCTCGCTATCTGTCTTTTGGAATTGCGAGGATTCAGTAGTCAGGATTTTGCGAAATATCATCCGGGTGGAACACTTGGAAAAAAACTTTATCTGAGAGTTTCCGATATTGTCGGAAACAATTTAAAGCCTCAGGTAGGCGTTGATGCTGATGTAAAACAGGTTATTATTGAAATTTCTGAAAAAATGTTGGGTGTGACTGCCGTTTTGAACAATGACAAAATTGTTGGAATTGTTACAGATGGTGATTTAAGGCGGATGCTTAACAAATATGAAAACATAAATGGCTTGAAGGCTAAAGACATAATGACAACTAATCCTAAGACCATTGGTGCAGATGTTCTTGCCATAAAAGCGTTGAAAGAAATGCGCTCTAACGGCGTATCGCAATTACTGGCTGTGGATGGAGAAGAATATGTAGGTGTCGTTCATTTACATAATCTAATTAATGAAGGAATACTTTAATGGCACAAACAACAGGAGACCATAATGAAATGTCCTTTTTGGACCATCTGGAACAACTGCGTTGGCATCTTATTCGATCAACTATTGCGGTAGTTCTGATTGGTATAGTGGCTTTTCTAATGAAAGACTTTATTTTCAACACTGTTATTTTCGGGCCTAAAAATCCGGACTTCCCCACCTATGGTGTATTCTGTAAACTCTCCAGGCTCCTTGGTTTTAGTGAAGCATTTTGTGTAACGGAACCCTTATTTACAGTACAGAGCAGGCAAATGGCGGAACAGTTTTCTGCCCATATTTGGACCTCTATCTGGGCCGGGTTTATTGTTGGATTCCCTTACATTCTTTATGAAATGTGGAAATTTGTCAGCCCCGGATTATATGATAAGGAACGTAATAATTCCCGTGGTTTTATATTTATTGCTTCTTCCCTATTTTTTCTCGGAGTACTATTTGGGTATTATGTTGTAGCCCCTCTTTCAATAAATTTTTTAGGTGGTTATTCCGTAAGTGATGAAATTGTTCGGGAGATAGATTTAAACTCATATATTTCAACCGTAAGGGCGGCTGTAATCGCCTGCGGTATAATATTTGAACTACCAATAATTATATTCTTTCTTACGAAAGTTGGGTTGGTTACCCCGGAGATACTTAAAAAATATAGAAAAATTGCTCTCGTTATTGTACTTATACTCTCCGCTGTAATCACACCTCCGGATGTCGCCAGCCAGATTATAGTGGCTGTACCCGTTCTTTTACTTTACCAGATAAGTATCTACATTTCAAAAGTTGTATTGCGGAGAGAAGCAAAAAAAGAAAATAAAAATGTCAAAACCAGTTGAGGAGTTTAATATCTGCCGTTTTAAAATGATTGGGAAATTGTTAGCTGATTATAACATAATAATAAAGGGGATCTTCAATCTGGATACGAACACCTATATTGAAGGTGTTTTGGATGAAAAATCTAAAAATTATTGGGAGCAACTGGAGTTACAGGAAGGTTAAAAAAACTATAATTCTGAACAGTAGAAAGTAGAATGACTTAGATTTGAAAGATAATTCTTCTGAATGAAATTAAGAGCAGATAACATAATGAAAGCCTACAGAGGGCGCAAGGTGGTCAAGGGTATTTCCCTGGAGGTTAACCAGGGTGAAATAGTTGGGCTGCTGGGTCCGAATGGAGCCGGAAAGACTACCTGCTTCTACATGATTGTAGGGCTTATTAAACCCAATGGAGGACAGATTTTTTTAGATGATACTGAGATCACAAAATTTCCGATGTATAAAAGGGCTCAAAACGGTATAGGCTATTTAGCCCAGGAGGCTTCGGTATTTAGAAAATTAAGTATTGAGGATAATATCTTAAGTGTTTTACAACTTACTAAACTGAGTAAAAAAGAGCAACACATGAAAATGGAGTCGCTTATAGAGGAGTTTGGACTGGGGCATATTAGAAAGAATAGAGGAGATTTGTTATCCGGTGGTGAACGCAGACGTACAGAAATAGCAAGAGCCCTGGCTACTGACCCTAAATTTATACTACTGGATGAACCGTTTGCTGGTGTTGACCCGGTTGCGGTTGAAGATATTCAGCGAATTGTGGCTCAATTAAAAGATAAGAATATTGGTATCCTAATCACTGATCATAATGTTCAGGAAACCCTCGCAATAACAGAACGATCTTACCTGATGTTTGAAGGTGGCATTTTAAAATCGGGCGTACCTGAAGATCTTGCAGAAGACGAAATGGTACGTAAAGTCTATTTGGGACAGAATTTTGAACTTCGTAAAAAGAAATTGGATTTTTAAAATACTGCTTCTACTATGACCAAGCAATAAACATATTTGGTAACGCCTGGATTATAGGGGAGCGAACGAAAATTGATTTCTATTCCTATTAGAATTTATCTGTCACCAATCTTATATACCATAGAACTAACGATATAAAAAAACACAATGGCAGGCACCGCTAAAATTTTCATAGTCAAAAGTAAGACTAAACTTACAATAACAAAGATATAGCGCAGGGCATTATCTTTAAAACTCCAGTTCTTAAATTTTAAAGTGAATAATTCTATCCTCGAATTTAACAGATAGGAACTCAGAATGGTAATTATTATCAGAAACCATGGATTTAGAATTATTTGATTTAAATAGTCGTTTCCCTGGTATAATAGTATTAACGGAAGTGAAAGTATAAATAAGGCATTTGCCGGTGTTGGAAGACCAATAAATGAGGTAGCTTGATTTTCGTCAATATTAAATTTTGCCAATCTGTAAGCAGAAGCCAGAGTAATTAAAAAACCAAAAAAAGGCAGGAATGAAATTTTAAATCCGGTCCATGTTAAAGCTTCTGAGGTACCTGATAAATCGAGATTCCATCCACCGGTTTGAGACATAGCAAGCAGTTGAAACATAACAATACCCGGAACAAGGCCACTAGTTATAAGATCAGCTAACGAATCGAGCTGGATTCCTAATTCGCTCTGTGCATCCAGCAATCTTGCAGCAAGTCCGTCAAAGAAATCGAAAACAATTCCCAGAAAAACAAAAATTGCCGCAAGTTCCAACATATTTAAAACAGCAAACACTGTAGCAATACATCCACATAAAATATTAAGCATTGTAATAAACTGTGGAATATGTTTCTTCATGGCTGGCAGTTTCAGTAAAAATAATATAATTTTTATTCTAACTCTTTCTTAACATATTTTATTCGCATATTTGCCGTTAATAGTTATTCCACAAGTGATCAGAGCACTAAGAATTCAATTTAAAAAACTTCGCTTCCTTAACTTATTATGGATCACCTTTTGTGGTTTTTCGCTTCAGGCTCAATTATCAGATAATGCCCAAATTAGCATAATTACATGTGACTCAGGTCAGGATCTGTATTCGAGTTTCGGGCATAGTGCTTTTCGAGTTCAGGACACTGATCAAGGAATAAATTGGGTTTATAATTACGGAACTTTTGATTTTAATACCCCTAACTTCTATTATAAATTTGCCAGCGGGAAATTGCTTTATTCCTTAAGTGTGTCAAAATTTTCAGATTTCCTCTTTACTTATGAACT
>CBDTVZ010000099.1:0-7118 GCA_965363995.1 uncultured Eudoraea sp. | reverse complement strand
AAAATATCGTGCCAAAAATACTAATTATTTTAAAATGAGTGGATTACCCTAAAGTATTATTGGAAATAATTTCTGGATTAGAACTGTTGTCCTATAATAAAGTGCGTTTGCCATCCGCTTGGACCAGTGCCTAAAGACTGAGGTCGATCATCTTCATCAAAACCATAACCAAAGTCAATTCCCAATAAACCAAAGGCAGGCATAAATATCCGGACACCCGCTCCGGCCGATCGTTTTAAGAGAAACGGATTATATTCCTGAAAATTGTTGAAATTATTTCCTGCTGCTAAAAAAGTTAAGGCATATATAGATGCTGAAGGCTTTAATGTTAAGGGATATCGAAGTTCCAGGGAATACTTATTAAATACAATTCCACCATCCTGTTGCCCAGTGATAGGATTAATTGGTGTTATGGAATTATTCTCGTATCCTCTTAATGCAATGGTCTCTCTACCATCTAAAGTAAAATTACCTCCAAGACCATCTCCTCCCATAAAGAATCGTTCAAAAGGTATTTCTCCCACTTTACTATTATAACTTGCCAGAAAACCAAACTCAATATTTGTACGCAGCACCAATTTCCCTACTATTCGCGTATACCAATCTCCTTTAAAATTAATTTTAAAATACTCTAACCACTTAAATCTATCCTGCTCAATAGCCTCCTGTTCAGCAATTTCATTCTGAGTTAAAGGACGTAGTTGGCCTATCACACTCAGCTCATCACTTCGTATTTTTAAAGCTTCAAAGTCCTTATTGCTAAAAAGGGAATAAGGTGGTGTTAACTTGGCGGTCACTTCTAAAATAGACCCTGATAACGGAAATATTCGTCCAGGTCCCGCCGAGCTTCTGGTTATACCTACAGTATAGGCAAGGGAATTAGATGTCCCATTACCAAACTGAAAGAGGCCGGAATTGTAGTTTTGAAAATCATATAATTGATATCCCAATGCATGAGATATTGTAAAAAAATCATCTGGCCATTGCAATCTCTTCGCAAGCCCAACAGAAACACCTGTTATAGAAAATTGCTGATTTTTATCTACCTCAACCCTTCCTGAACTGTTAAAAGATGCCAAGAATTGCTGAGTCCTGGAAAACGACATATTAAACCTTACCGGTTTTTTGCCACCAAGCCAGGGTTCTGAAAAGTTAAGACTATATACCCTGAATGTTCTACTGGCTTGTAAACGCAATGCAAATGTTTGCCCATCTCCCATAGGAACCGGTTTATAAGCCTTCCCATTAAATATGTTTTTTATAGAAAAGTTATTAAAAGACAAGCCAAGGGTGCCAATAAATCCGCCGCCGCCATAACCTCCTTGTAACTCTATCTGACTCGATCCGGATTCCACAAGGCTATACTTCAAATCAACCGTCCCCGCATTGGGATCCGGGTTTAAAATATCGGGTTTTATTTGCTCGGCATCAAAAAAGCCAAGTTGCCCCAATTCCCTAACACTGCGAACAATGTTGTCTTTACTGTATTTCTGTCCGGGACGAGTTCTTAATTCTCTATATATGACATGATCATTGGTTTTGTCATTCCCTACAACAAAGACATGATTTAAAAAAGTCTCCTTCCCTTCAATAATCCTGATCTCAAAATTAATAGTATCGTTCTGTGCGGATACTTCAACCGGATTTATTTGCGAGAACAAATAGCCATTATTTTGATAGAGGTTTGTGATATCTTGAGCATCAGGTTTACTTTCATCCGCAATGCGTTCTCTCAGAAGTACGCCATTGTATGTTTCTCCTTTTTTAATTCCCAAAACCTTATGTAACTGACGATCAGTATAAACTGAATTCCCGACAAAATCTATTTCCCCAAAATAGTATTTATTACCCTCCTCAACTTTAATATCTATATTTATTTTCTTGGCATTAACTATGGTAATTGAATCTGTAATCACTCTGGCATCCCTGTAACCTTTCTCAGCATATTTATCGACCATTGCTGCCAGATCTTCCTGATAGTCAGCTTCAATAAATTTTGATTTTTTCCAAACCCTGCCAAATTGTGCTTTTTTAGTGTTCTTCAGAGCTTTTCGAAGCTGTTTATCTGAGAGCATTGTGTTTCCATCAATCGTAATATTTTTAATCTTAACCTTATCTCCTATCTTAATATTTACCACCATGCTTTCCGCATTGGTGTCTGATGTGTCTACAGCGGTTGCAATGGTAACCTTAGCATTTAAATAACCATCTTTTTTATACTTATTCTGAATGTAGTTTCTGGTATTAGAAATAAAACTCTCCGTTATCTTTTTTCCTTTCTTAAGATCTGTTTCTTTAATTATTTCATCTATTTTTTTCTTCTTAATCCCATATACCGTAACCTTAGATAAGGTTGGCCTTTCCACTATATCAAGTTCCAGGAAAACCTTATCTCCATCAATATTAGAGATATAGAAATTAATATCACTAAACAATTCAAGATCCCATAGCTTTTTAATTACGGCACTAATCTGATCACCAGGAACCGTAATCGGCTGGCCATCCCTAAGTCCGGTAAATGTTTTGACCGTCTGCTCATTATAACTTTGCAATCCTTTAACTTCAATTCCCCCAAGTATATATTTTTTACCATTTCCATAGGTAGTTTCCTGAGCAGAACTGAAGGTAGTAAAAAGGAGTAGTAAAATTAAAATTAGAAGTTCAAGTGATATGAACTTAGTCATATCGCTAGTTGAGTTGTTCGCTAGTTTTTCCAAATCTTCGTTCTCTGTGCTGGTAATTTTTTATAGCCTCTAACAAATGATGCTCTTTAAAATCGGGCCAAAATACATCAATAAAATATAATTCAGCATACGCAATCTGCCAAAGTAAAAAATTGCTAATCCTGTGTTCACCACTGGTCCGGATTAGCAAGTCTACGTCTGGTAAATTTCGCGTGTAAAGATGGTTATTAATAATGGTTTCATCAATATTTTCAGGAGAAATTATATTATTTTTAACTTTGACACTAATGCTTTGAATCGCATTTTTTATCTCTTCTCTTGAACCATAACTTAGAGCAAGAGTCAGGGTCATTGTTGAATTCTGACTTGTCTGAGCCATTACTTCATTAAGTTCTGCGAGTGCTCTGGCGGGAAGAGATTCAATATTGCCAATGGCATTTAGTTTAATATCATTCTTATTTAGAGTTGGAAGTTCTTTTTTTAAAGAGGATACCAATAATTTCATTAGGGTATCAACTTCTATTTTAGGTCGTTTCCAGTTTTCTGTAGAAAAGGCATATAGGGTAAGGAACTTGATTCCAATCTTAGAACAGTTTACAGCTACATCGCGAACTGCTTTAACACCATGCTCATGACCAAAAACACGTAATCGTCCTTTTTGTTTCGCCCATCTGCCATTACCATCCATTATAATAGCCAGATGTTTCGGAAGTTTCCCGTTTTTTAAATCATCATTAGTGTTCATCATAAGTGTTACTCAAAACAATCGGAGCATGGTTTTCTACCAAAGGTATAAGTTACTGTAATTCCTGAGAAAACGTACCAATCATCACTAAAAATATTTCCAAATGCAAATTCTTCAAAATTAGATCCTTCCGGATTACTGCCATCTAAATTGTCAGTAAAAGTTAATCGTGCACCTATTTCTGCACCTATAATCAAAAACTGCCACAACCTTGCCTTCACACCAACAGTCATTGGAATGGCAAAAGCACCATCTTTTTGATCTAAATCCTGCACCTGCCCTGCATCAAAATATTTATACCCATATCGGAAATACGTAATACCGGTATACAAATATGGGGTAAATGCAGGCCCCAATTTATGTAAATTATATTCAACAAAATTAAATTCTAGTCCTGCAGATGCCTCTAACACAGAATTATCCATCTTATAGTCCCTTTGGCGTCTGGAGGAAATACTTGATTTTGAATCATCGGCCGTAAATTTTCCATAAATTACGCTAGCTCTCCAAGCATAACGTTTACTTTTATTCCACTTAAAAATACCGCCAAATGCCGGACCCGAAGGTGCTATATAGTTCATTCTGCCAACATCTCCAATATTATTGGCACCCCCCACAAAAACTCCAACTTCATAAGTTTGGGCATTTATCAAGCCAAATCCAAGTAAAAGAATAACAACAATAAACGCTCTCATTAAATTCAAAAGTTTGCAAATATAATTAATATAGTATTTTACAACTAATATCTTATATACCCCTATTTACTTTTGATAAACAGTATTTGCAGTATTTTATTGTTTTAAGGAAGTATCTAATTCCGCTTATCCTGACCCCATAGCAATTTGTTTCTAATGGTTTCCAAAAAGCTCTCAGAAGTGTAGGCAATCATTTTTATTGTAAATGCGGCTTTTTTAACGGTGATTTCTTTACCATTTTCTATGGTGGCGATTCGTGAATCTAATGAAACAAGATGATTTACTTCGCGTCCCGAAACTTTTAATCTGATGATTGTGTCGTCTGAGATAACCAGGGGTCTTGCGTTTAAATTATGTGGGGCAATTGGGGTAATTACCAGTGATTGTACTCCCGGCATTATGACGGGGCCTCCACAACTCAAAGAATAGCCTGTAGATCCTGTTGGCGTTGCTACTATAAGCCCATCTGCCCAATAAGAGGTTAAATATGCATTATTAAGATGTGTTTCCACAGTTATCATTGATGTAGTATCCTTCCTGCTTACAGATACTTCATTCAATGCATAATTCATATCCCTGAATTCAGGGATATCAAAATCGGCATTCACTTCTACCAAACTACGTTCGACTATCGAATACGCTCCGGAAACAAATTCGGTAACAACTCTTCTGACTTCTTCCTTTTTTAAGGTGGATAGAAAACCAAGTCTTCCCGTATTTACCCCAACTATGGGAATCCCCAAATCACGAATATATGTAATAGCTCTTAAAATAGTTCCATCCCCTCCAAAGCTCACAAACATTTCGAAAGACGGATCCAAACCAACTTCACGATCGAAGGTATTGTAATTTGCTATTTGTCTTGATGCAGACAATTGAGCGTAAAAGTCCGATTCAATATATACTTCTGCCCCAACATTTTTACATTCATCCAATAACTCCACAACATAATCTAAGGCCTCACCCTCGTAGATCTGAGCATATATTGCAATTTTCATATTAGAATGGTTTACGTAAATAGCCTTTAATTGGGTAAGACAATAAAGGCAAAATCACCTTTTTCAGAGCACTTCCCCGCATAGAATTTAAACATTAAGATATTTATCAAGATAATCCGATCTTTCTTTTAAATTCTCGATAAACTGATCATCCTTGTTACCAAAGAGTATATTGTAATTGTATCGCCGGAAAGTTTGGACCACTTCACTAAAATTACCAGTACTTATTTTTACTGTAATCTGAATAACATCATTCCGAATATCAGTAATAAATGCCCCAAGTAACTTGGAATTATTACTTTCAACTATCTGAGATATTTCACTAAAAGAATAGTCTTTTATGCCCTTTGCCAATACCAGCATTCCTCCCGGCTCTGTAAAGAATGGCGTATCTATGAAAACACCAACAATATCATTGAGGTCATAATAACCAATTACCTGATTTTCATCATCCAAAACCGGTAACAAATTGCATTCATTCCTGGCAAATTTTTCAAGAGCATCGAGCCATGAAGTATTTTTTAATACAAAAAACGACTCAAGATTATATTTGTAGTCTTCTATTTTTTTTTCACTCTCAAAGGTTTCAAGATCATTTTCCGATAGAACTCCCAAAAAGTTTTTGTTCTCAACTATTGCCACATGTGAATAGGTGGTATGCTTAAAAAAATGAATAACCTCATTAAGTGATCCTTCCAGATTAAAAACTGGAATTGTTGTAATTATATGGGATTGAATCTGCATGTCCTTAAAATCTTACGCAAAATACTAATTTTAAATATCAAAAGGTATGCCTAATTTGTATTTTTGAACCCTGGAAAATATAAATATCGTAAAATGACAAAACTTAGTGTTAATGTTAACAAAATAGCTACTCTAAGAAATTCAAGAGGTGGGAATGTCCCAAATCTCTTAAAAGTAGTTGCCGATATAGAAGAATTTGGTGCGCAAGGAATCACTATTCATCCCCGACCTGATGAAAGGCATATTAAATATGAGGACGCTCGTAAACTCAAGGAGGTAGTAACTACTGAATTGAATATTGAGGGGAATCCAATTGTGAAGTTTATTGATTTGGTGCTGGAAGTTCAACCCGCTCAGGTTACTCTGGTTCCCGATTCCATTAATGCTCTTACCTCCAATGCCGGCTGGGATACTGTTACACACAAAGACTTTTTAAAAGAAGTCATTGGGGTTTTTAAAGAAAAAAATATTCGAACTTCCATATTTGTAGATCCCGTAATACGTATGGTTACCGGTGCTGCCAATACTGGTGCCGACAGAATTGAGCTCTATACAGAACAATATGCGAAGAGCTATGAAACGGGTAACAAGCTTGGGATTCAACCTTTCGTTGATGCCGCTAACACTGCTCATAAATTAGGCCTGGGCATTAATTCCGGACATGATTTAAGCCTGAATAATATAAAATATTTCAGAGAACAAATCCCTCATCTTCTTGAGGTCTCTATTGGACATGCGCTAATTTGTGAATCGCTTTATCTGGGGCTAGAAAATGTAATTAATATGTATTTACACCGATTGAAATAATGACTTTACTTCATTCAAATATTATAGGCAAAGGCAAACCCCTTATGATATTACACGGCTTTTTAGGAATGTCCGATAATTGGAAAACGCTGGGTACCCAATATGCACAACACGGTTATGAAGTGCATCTTATTGATCAACGAAATCATGGAAAGAGCTTCTGGTCAGAGGAGTTTAATTATACAATTCTTGCTGAAGATTTAAATCAATATTTTAACTATTATAAGTTTTCAAGTGCTTGTATCCTGGGTCATTCTATGGGTGGTAAAACGGCAATGACCTTTGCTTGTAAGTATCAAGAATCAGTTGATAAATTAATAATTGCCGACATAGCTCCAAAATTTTACCCCCCTCACCATCAGTATATTATTGATGCCATAAAAACCCTAAGAATGGAAGAAATTTCCTCTCGAAGTCAGGCCGATTTTCTTCTTGCGGAACACCT
>CBDTVZ010000098.1:0-7140 GCA_965363995.1 uncultured Eudoraea sp. | reverse complement strand
TCAGGAGAGAGCTCCTTGGTAATCTGCGGGATTCGCTCAAAACCGGATGATAGAATTTCAATTTCCCTGTTTTCCAATTCTTTTTGAATGGAACCAAAACTTTCAAAAGGTGCGTAGATCAATATTCCATCATCATCAACAAATACTTCTTCAGCACCAAAGTCTATCATTTCTAATTCCAGTTCTTCGGGGTCTATTCCTTCTCCCGAAATACGGAAATTACAAGTATGGTCAAACATAAATTCTACAGATCCTGAAGTACCTAGACTACCATTGCATTTATTAAAGTAACTTCTAATGTTAGCAACAGTCCTGGTATTATTATCAGTGGCTGTTTCAACCAGTATGGCAATGCCATGGGGTGCATATCCTTCAAACAATACTTCTTTGTAATCACCAAGACTTTTATCACTCGCTCTTTTAATGGCTCTCTCAACATTGTCCTTAGGCATGTTTACAGACTTGGCATTCTGAATGACCGCTCTCAACCTGGAGTTGGAATCCGGATCAGGACCTCCTTCTTTTACAGCCATAACAATATCCTTCCCAATGCGTGTAAAAGCTTTGGACATGGCTGACCATCGCTTCATTTTACGTGCTTTCCTAAATTCAAATGCTCTTCCCATAAATTCAAATGCTATTTATTGAAAGCAAATTTAACAAATTTAAATGGTGGGACAAGAGATGAATAATTAGAGAAAAACATCTAGTTATTCACTATGTTCTCAATGCTTCCGGCGAGTTTAAAATCATTGCTGGTTATACCGCCAACGTCATGTGTATTCAATCGGATATTAAGGGAGTTATAAACATTGGACCAATCCGGATGGTGATTTTGTGCCTCACATTCAAAGGCTATCCGTGTCATTGTTGAAAAAGCGTCTTTAAAATTTTTAAACTTATAAGAACGTTCAATGGCAGCGTCTTTATATTCCCACCCGGACAATTTTTTTAAGCTGTTTTTTATTTCTTCTTCGCTTAGTTTTTCCATAATATTCTATTTTTCTTAAAGTTAGAAAAATATGAGTTAAGGACTTAGAAATAGGTGGCTTTCTTACTAATTAGCCAATAACATGATGATCAATTATCTCCTGGCAACTAACACGAAGGTTTTTAGGAAGTTTATTGTCTTTTGGTAAGACTGCCAGATAACGATCCTCATTTGTAGTGAACACTCTCTTAAAAATGGGATTAAAGCTTCCAATCCTTTCAAGGATATCCTTAATAAAGTCTTCATGATGAACCAGGTCATGACTGCCCAAATGAAAAATGCCGCTTTTATTTCGATTAATGAGATAATGGATTTGCTGAGTAAGCTTATAATCACTTGTTATATTAATAATCAGATTTGGGAAAACTTCTATAGGTTCATTATTCCAAATAAATTTCTTCATTTCTTTAACCCGGGGGGAGGAATTCCCAAAGACCATAGGTACTCTTAAAATAGCCATTTTAGATTTAGGCAATCGTAAAAGCATATTCTCTATTCTTATTTTTAATCTCCCGTAGACACTCTCGGATAAGGTTTTGTCATGTTCATATGAAGGAAATTTGCTGTATGCATCAAACACATTAGCAGAAGATAAGAAATATAGTTTGCAGTCGTTTTTAACGAGATATTCCACGATATGCTGATGTGCCTGAACTTGTGCGCTAAAATTGCCTCTTACGGCAGATATAACGATGTGTGGACGAATTTTCTCCAGAAGTTGAAAGATATCATCTTCCTGCATGTCATACCTTATAAATTGTTTATTGTCTTCAAAAACCTCTCCGGATGAACAATAGGTGGCATAGGTATCAAAATAATTACAGAGTTCCTTGTAAATAGCATATCCAATAAATCCGCTTCCTCCCAGTATCAGTATTTTCTTTCCTCCGTCTTTCACCCTTTTTTCCTCCTCGTGTCTAAAAATAGTCTATACTTTATAAAATGGTAATTTAACCACTTTTGCCTTTACCTTATTTTTGCGTATTTGAATATGAATCTCGCTACCTGGCTCAGATAATGCAGAAAGCACATAGCCTAAGCCAATACCTTTATTCAAGGAAGGTGACATGGTACCCGATGTAACAAAGCCAATTTTGTTGCCTTCTCCATCTGCGATGTCATAACCTTGTCTTGGAATGCCTCTATCTTCCAATTCAAATGCTATTAATTTTTGTTTTGGAGGGTGCTCCTTTTCTTTAGCCAGCGCCTCGCTGTTCACAAAATCTTTACTAAACTTTGTAATCCAACCAAGACCTGCCTCCAATGGAGAAGTTTCTTCATTAATATCATTCCCATATAAACAATACCCCATCTCCAATCTAAGGGTATCCCTTGCAGCCAAACCAATTGGTTTTATACCATAATCTGCCCCAGCTTTCAGAACACTATCCCATATTTGCTTTACTTCCTCGTTTTTACAGTAGATTTCAAAACCCCCGGAACCTGTGTAACCCGTTGCTGAAATAATAACGTATTCTATCCCTGCAAAATCGCTAACCACAAAATTATAAAACTTAATTGCCGACAGATCTACAGATGTTAAAGACTGCATGGATTCTACCGCTTTTGGGCCTTGTATGGCCAATAATGAGTAGTTTTCCGATATATTTCTAAGTATAGCACCTATTTTTTTATTATACCTGGAAATATGATCCCAATCTTTTTGAATATTAGAAGCATTCACAACGAGGAGATAAACTTCTTCCTTTATTCTGTATACGATAAGGTCATCGACAATACCACCAGATTCATTTGGGAAACAGCTGTATTGGGCCTTTCCAACCGTCAGTTTTGAAGCATCATTCGACGTGACTTTTTGTATTAGCGTTAAAGCGTTGGGTCCCTCTATTAAAAACTCTCCCATATGAGAAACATCAAATACGCCCACATCTTTTCGTACCGTTTCATGTTCGGCATTAACACCTTCATAGGATACAGGCATTAAATACCCGGCAAAAGGAACCATTTTAGCCCCGAGTGCTTCGTGGGTTTTAGTGAGGGCTGTATTCTTCATATTTCGTCAATTTTAGTTGCGCAAATTTATAGAAAATTAATAAATAGGTGGAGTGGTTTTCATTGTTTTGTATAAAATATTGTTAATATAAAGATTCGGGACTAAAGGCTGTTGTTTTACAACCTTTCAGGTTAAGAAACCAAATAAATTATTTAATTTAAGGCCTTTAAAAATGAATCAAATGAAAATGACAATCTTCTTTGTTCTTTGTTTTTCTTTAATAGTGCTATCTGCACAAGATAAGCCTACTGATTATTTGTCGGCTGATTTCCACAAAGAGAGAAGGGCTAAGGCGCGTAGTTTGATGCCACCTAACAGCGTGGCTGTATTTTTCTCCAATGCAGAAAGGAACAGATCTAATGACGTGGATTATATTTATCATCAAGATCCGAATTTTTATTATTTAACCGGGTACAAAGAACCCAATTCGGTATTAGTACTTTTTTCGGAAGACCACAAAACAGCAGAGGGAAAGGCCTATAATGAAATGATTTATGTCCAGGAAAAAAACCCCAGGGCAGAGCAATGGAATGGGAAACGCTTAGGGGTGGAAGGTACAAAGGAACAATTGGGGTTTGAAATGGTGTTTAATGGAAGTGAATTTCAAAAATCCAATATTGATTTTGAGGGTTTTGACAAGGTTTTATTTTTTGATTTCAAGAATGATTACAGGGATTCCAGGAATAATGCCGATTTATTTGATTTGATTAAAACATTTAAGATTAAAATAGATTACCCCGTGGATTATAACGCAACCAGGCAGCAGATCTATAGTATGATTACCTCCACAGAAATTGATAATAGTGCCAATGTAGCTCAAACTTTGGGGCGGTACCTGAATTATTCTGAAGATTTAAAATCTGATAATTTATTAACGGGCTATGTTAATGCAAAAGACAATGACAGACGTAAAGAGATACAGGAAAAAGTTTCGCTGGAAATGAAATCCAATAAATTAAATTCCTTTCTTTTGGCGGAAATTATGAATAGCCTTCGGGAAACCAAGACTGCTGAGGAAATGGTCTTATTAAAAAAGGCGGTTGAAATATCTGCGGTTGGCCAATTGGAAGTAATGAAGGCCATGCGTCCTAATATGAGTGAAACAGAAATACAGGGTATCCATGAATACGTCTATAAAAAGTATGGGGCCGAATATGAGGGCTACCCTTCAATTGTAGGTGGAGGCAATAATGGTTGTATTTTGCATTATATTGAAAATAACAAACAGAAAGTGGGCAATGAGCTTGTGTTGATGGACCTCGGTGCCGAATATCACGGGTATACGGCAGATGTTACCCGAACAATTCCCGCCAATGGGAAATTCACAAAAGAACAGAAATTAATTTATGATCTCGTTTACAATGCTCAAGAGGCTGGAATACAGGCTAGTGTCGTTGGAGCACCCTTCCAGGCACCAAATGAGGCCGCTTCAGAAGTGGTGGCTGAAGGGTTGGTTGAACTGGGTCTCATTTCATCTCCAAGCGAGATAAAGACCTATTTTCCCCATGGGACTTCACATTATTTGGGATTGGATGTACATGATAAGGGTACTTACGGTGCATTTCAAGAAAATACAGTTATAACGGTTGAACCTGGAATATATATTCCTGAGGGCAGTAATTGTGATAAAAAATGGTGGGGAATAGCAGTACGGATCGAGGATGATATCCTGATTACCAAAAATGGACCAATAAACCTATCAGGTATGGCACCACGTACTACTCAGGCTATAGAGAAGACCATGGCAATGCCAAGTGTATTGGATAGTTTTACTTTACCAGGGTTGGATTGAATAACATTTTATTAGATATTTTGACCTGGAACAAATAGTGTGATATGCTTGAAGTCGTATTCTCAGCCCCTGCGAAATGAAAGAAAATAATATTACAAAAAAGAATTGTTTAGGTAGCCAAAAGATATTCCTTCAGTTCTTCGTAAGTTAAAATTTCAATTGTTTTTTTCTTTTTGGTCATCATTTTAGCAATCTTTTCAGGAAGCTCAATTTTTTTACTGATGGTTTCTTCCACGACATCCAAAAATTTTACGGGATGTGCTGTCTCCAGGAAAACACCATAAATATCGGGATTGGCTTCTTGATACTTCTTTAAACCCAAATACCCTACTGCTCCATGCGGGTCAGCCACATATGAGTAATCATTGTAGATTTTTAATATGGCCTCCCTTGTCTCTTTATCAGTAAAGGAGTAGGAGGAAATATTTTTGGATAAGTTTTCAAAATCATCTTCGTATAAATGACGGATCCTGATAAAATTACTTGGATCTCCTACATCCATTGCATTAGATATGGTAGCTTTGGAAATTTTGGGAGAGTACTCTTGCGTGAGCATATATTGTGGTACCGTATCATTTACATTTGTTGAAGCAATAAAATGTGCAACCGGCAAGCCTAGTTTTTGTGCAACTATCCCGGCACAGATATTCCCAAAATTGCCACTTGGAACAGAGAAAACAATAGACCGACCCTTGTTTTTTAGTTTTTTATACGTGAATAAAAAATAGAACATTTGAGGCAGCCATCTGGCCACATTTATTGAATTGGCAGAAGTTAATTGCATTTCTGACTTCAAATCCGAATCTAAAAAGGCTGTTTTTACCATATTCTGGCAATCATCAAAGTTCCCATTAACCTCAAGGGCCGTTATATTCTGCCCCAAGGTGGTTAATTGCCGTTCCTGGATATCACTGACTTTACCACTTGGATATAAAATAACCACCTTAACACCTTTAACACCTAAGAATCCATTGGCTACGGCGCCCCCGGTATCTCCGGAAGTGGCCACAAGAACAGTTACTTCACTACTCTGGCCTTCAGAGAAATATTCAAGGCAATGTGCCATAAATCTGGCTCCTACATCCTTGAATGCCATGGTGGGCCCATGAAAAAGTTCTAAAGTTGCTACATTTTTTTCCAATTCAATTACCGGAAAAGGAAAATCGAGCACGCTATTGATGATCTCTTTTAGCTTATTTTCCGGAATGCTTTCACTTACAAATTGTTCTATTGCCTTAAAAGCGATTTCATGATCTGTCAGCTCTTCAATATTTTCAAAAAAAGAAGCAGACAGTGGTTTTATTTCCCGTGGAAAATATAATCCCTTATCGGGAGCTATTCCCCTAATTACAGCTTCTTTAAATGATACATCAGCAGCTTCTTTATTTAGACTAAAAAATTTCATTTGCAGGTTTTATGGAAGTAAAAGTCAAAATTATATTATATGCATTCCTTTGGTATTTATTTTTGAGACATATACATCATACTCCACACCAATATTTATATATACATCTCTCATAGCATTCGCCACATTTTCTGCAGTTTCCTTACCTTTACTCAAAGCGAAAATGGAAGGACCGGAACCCGAAATACCACTACCAAGAGCCCCCGCTTTAATGGTTTCTGATTTTACTTCACTGAAACCAGGTATTAATATCGAACGGATAGGTTCTACGATATGGTCTACTAAAGACCTGCCAATTAGGTCATAATCTTCAAGGAAAAGTCCGGATATAAGCCCACCAACATTCCCCCATTGTTTTATCCCGTCTTTTAATGAAATTGAGGTCTTGAGTATTTTTCTTGAATCTGATGTCTTTACTTCAATCTGAGGATGGATAACCGTAGCGTACAGATCCGGAGGAGTGTTTATTTTGATAATATCCAGAGGTTCATAACTGCGCACCAGAGTGAATCCACCATATAATGCGGGTGCAACATTATCCGCATGCGCTACGCCGCAAGCTAATTCCTCGCCTTGCATAGCAAATTTTACCAACTCAATTGGTGAAAATGGTTTCTCAAGAAGTTCATTCATAGCCCATACAGCTCCTGCAGCACTTGCCGCACTACTTCCAATACCACTCCCGGCCTTTATCTTTTTATGTATTTCTATCTCAAATCCACCAGTATATTCACTTTCTTCCAATAAGGCTAATCCTGCCACACCAGCTACGTTATCCATAGTTTCTAATGGGAGCGACTGACCAATTATTTTAGAAATTTTAATACCCGGTTGTTTTGTCTTATGTACTATCATTTCATCCCCGATTGTATCCAGTGCTAAACCAAGGACGTCAAATCCACACGAGATATTAGCTATTGTAGCCGGACAAAAGACTT
>CBDTVZ010000097.1:0-7368 GCA_965363995.1 uncultured Eudoraea sp. | reverse complement strand
TGAAATGCACAAATTTGTGCATTTCATCGATAAAAATGTTAATATGCCCGTTCATTTTTACCCTCATAGAAGTTTATAAAAGCCCTGTTTACAACTTTGTTTCCCCCCGGGGTAGGGTAATCTCCTGTAAAATACCAATCGCCAAGGTTCTTAGGGCATGCCTGATGTAAACTTTCGATTGTTTGATAAATTATTTGTACTTCGGCTTTAATATCTGCCGGGCTCAGGAGTTCACCAATTTTTTTAGATATCTGATTTGCACTAAAAGGACGATAAAAATCTTTTACATAATTAATAATATCCTTATCATCAGTTTGAATTTGTTGAATACATTTGTGATATATTTCATCTACTTGCCCTAATGAATTATGGTCCTTGTGTAGTTCAAGAGCAGCCTTAAAGGCTATAAAATCTTCTAGTTTTGCCATATCAATGCCGTAGCAATCGGGATAGCGAATTTGCGGAGCAGAAGAAACAACAATTATTTTCTTTGGTGATAACCTGTCTAAAATTCGTAAAATACTTTTCTTTAAGGTGGTACCCCTGACAATACTATCATCAATAATAACAAGATTGTCATTTTTGTTTACAGAGCCATATGAAATATCATATATGTGTGCAACCAGATCATCCCTGCTGCTATCCTGTGTAATAAATGTTCTTAGTTTTGCATCCTTTATGGCTACTTTTTCAATCCTGGGACGAACATCTAAAATTTTGTTTAATTCCTCTCTGGTAATATTAGGCCCTAATTTAAGTATCTGTTCTTCTTTTTTCTTATTCAAATAATTCTGCGCTTCTTTGATCATTCCTAAATAGGAGGTTTCTGCGGTATTAGGGATATATGAAAAAACCGTATTTTTTATATCCTCATTTATAGCAGACAATATTTGTGGAAAAATCAATTTGCCTAATTCTTTTCGCTCCTGATATATTTCTTTATCACTGCCCCTTGAAAAATATATTCTTTCAAAAGAGCATGCTTTTCTTTCCTTTGGCTCTAATATTTCAGTAGCGTTAACGGTTCCGTTTTTCTTTATAATTAGCGCGTTGCCGGGGTCGACTTCTTTGACATCCTCATATTCGACATTAAAAACCGTTTGTATAGCGGATCTTTCTGAAGCAACTACTACTACCTCATCGTTTTTAAAGTAATAGGCAGGTCTGATTCCTGAAGGATCCCTGAGGACAAAGGCATCTCCATGGCCAAACATCCCTGCTATAGCATATCCGCCATCCCAATTCTTAGCAGCTTTTTTAAGAATTTTAGAAACTTTTAATCTTTCAGCAATCAAAGGAGAGGCCTCCATCTTATTAAAGCCTTCCTTCTTTATTTGTCTGTATAGTTTTGCGACAGCGTCATCAAGAAAATGACCTATTTTTTCCATGACCGTAACCGTATCTGCCATTTCTTTTGGGTGCTGCCCCAGTTGTATCAAATTATCAAAGAGCTCGTCAACATTGGTCATATTAAAATTACCAGCAACAATAAGATTTCTGTGCATCCAGTTATTTTGCCTGAGGAAAGGATGTACATTTTCAATACTGTTCTTTCCAAATGTGCCATATCGAACATGCCCAAGAAGTACCTCACCTATATATGGGATATTCTTTTTTTGTAAATCTGTATTGTCAATATATTCAGGGTATTCTTTTAATGCGGTATTAATACGTTCATTAATCTGCGCAAAAATGTCTTGTATTGGTTGTGATTCCACAGAACGCACCCTGCTCATGTAACGCTCTCCCGCAGCCATGTCTAATTTAATACTGGCAAAACCTGCACCATCCTGTCCACGGTTGTGCTGTTTTTCCATCATTAAATACATCTTGTTTACTCCATAAAAAATACTGCCGTACTTTTCCTTATAATAATCCAAAGGCTTTAGCAGCCGTATTAAGGATATTCCACATTCGTGTTTAATGGCGTCACTCATTATTCAAATGAATTAAAAAAGCCCCGTTAGTCCGGGGCGTGTTTTATTATTGTAATTCAATATCAAATTGTGTCAATTCCTTGAATTGATGTAACCTTCTCTCCACTTCTTCTTTCTTTAAACTTGCCATTCGCTCTGTTCCAAAACGTTCTACGCAAAATGAAGCCAGATTGGATCCATGGATAACTGCATTCCTTATATTATTGAATGATACGTTTTTTGTCTCTGACAGATAACCTACAAAACCACCTGCAAAAGTATCGCCTGCGCCGGTAGGATCAAAAACTTCTTCTAAAGGAAGCGCTGGCGCAAAGAATATATTATCATTATGGAAAAGTAAAGCACCATGCTCCCCTTTCTTTATGACCACGTATTTTGGTCCCATGGAATGTATTTTAGTTGCCGCTTTTACCAAAGAATATTCATTAGTTAGTTGTCTTGCCTCTTCATCGTTTATGGTAATTATATCTGTATGTTTTATGACCTCGTTTAATTCTTTCGGAGTATGATTCATCCAATAATTCATGGTATCAAGGACAATTAACTTTGGTCTTGTCTCCATTTGATCGATAACGCTCATTTGGATGCTGGGGTGTAAATTGCCCAACATTACCACATCTGCATTTTTATAGTCGTCAGGCACAACTGGATTAAAATCTGCCAGCACATTTAGTTCTGTAATAAGGGTATCCCTGGTGTTGAGATCGTTACGATATTTACCACTCCAAAAAAAGGTCTTACCCCCTTTTACAATTTCTATAGCCGAAATATCAATATTTTTATCTGCCAGAAATTGTAGGTATTCATTGGGCAAATCATCGCCCACTACAGAGACAATGGCTGCGTCTACATCAAATTGCGAAGCCGCCAGACCAATAAATGTAGCAGCTCCACCAAGAATTTTATCGGTTTTCCCAAAAGGGGTTTCGATAGCATCGAAGGCAACAGTACCAACAATTAAAAGTTTCCCCATAGAAGGTTTTTGAAATATGGTGCAAATATACACCTTTGATGTTCCAAATAATCCTAATTAAAACTAAAAAAGCCCTTAATTATTTTCTACCGAAATCTGCCGGAATTTCCCCCCATGCCTTCGTTTCCCATTTTACTATCGGCGTATGGTATGAATTGTTTTTTAACCAGTCAACTGCCCTTCGAATAAGATTGAATAAGACTTTGTTTTTTTTGTTCTCTATTAGCTTGGTATTACAACTTTTTTTCCTCACCCAGCTTATAGCAGTCCTTGAATCTGTATAAATAATACGATCGCTATTTTTTTGCTTTAAAAAAGCCAATCCGTGAACTATTGCAAGAAACTCACCTATATTATTGGTGCCTTCTTTGAAGGGACCTTGTTTAAATAGTCTTTTCCCCGTTTTAGTATCAACCCCCTGGTATTCCATTATTCCGGGATTTCCACTGGATGCTGCATCCACAGAAATAGAATGATAATTTGGCTCTCCTATTTTTAGAAGATCCTGTGGGGAAAGCTGAGGGCTGTTTTTCTTTTTTCCTTTATAAGCATCGTAATTGCTGTTATAAGCTTTTTTGGCTATTTCAAAATTAGGGAATGACATATATTGGGCTCCTTTAGCACCGGAAATTGCCGCTTTGCAATCGTCCCAACTTTCATATATACCGGGTCTCTTGCCTTTCCAAACCACATAAAATTTATTCTTTTTAGCCATTATCCCTTAAATAATAGTTCTTTGATTACCCTTGGAAAATGCTCGTATTCGAGTTCATGGACTTTTTGGGCTATAATTTCTGGGGTATCTCCCGCGTCTACAAATGTTTTTACCTGCATGATAATGGCCCCTTCATCATAATGCTCATTAACATAATGAATGGTAATTCCTGTTTCGGGTTCTGAATTCTCCTTTACAGCCTCGTGAACCTTCATTCCATACATTCCTTTGCCCCCATATTTAGGCAGCAATGCAGGATGTATATTTATAATTCTATCTGGAAAATAATCAATTAACCTTTTTGGGATTCGCCATAGGAAACCTGCAAGAACAATTAAATCGAGATTGAGATTATTTAAAAACTCTGAAATTAAGTTAGATTCCATAAAGGCATGCTTATTAAAATATAAAGCACAAATCTTAAGTCGCGCGCATCTGTCTAAAACTTTGGCGTCTTTCCTGTTTGTTAGGACAGCGACTATTTCAACCTGTTTATTTTCAGAAAAATATTGGATAATGTTTTCAACATTTGTGCCCGAGCCCGAAGCAAAAAGAACTATTCGTTTCATTTAGACAAAATTATTCTTTTTCAAATTAAGTCCTAAATTTATTAAAGATATGATGCTCACTAGCCTGGAATTAGCGATCTAATTAAGAGAAAAAATCAAACGTTATATTGATTTTAGGCATTTCGCGGGTAGAAAATTTATATCCAAACTAATAATCTTGTGTTTAAATTTCTTAAATTACGTTACATTTTTACGTCAAATAGTGTTATTACAGCATAAGTTTTTTATTTTTGCCAACGATTTAAATTTTTAAAACCAAAATTATTATGTCAGACATTGCATCAAGAGTAAAAGCTATCATCGTTGATAAATTAGGAGTTGATGAGAACGAAGTTGTAGCCGAAGCTAGCTTTACCAACGACTTAGGGGCAGATTCATTGGATACTGTTGAGTTGATAATGGAATTTGAAAAGGAATTTGATATTCAAATCCCTGACGATCAAGCAGAAAACATCGCAACAGTTGGCCAAGCTATCAGTTATATAGAAGAAGCCAAGTAAATTTATGATTTCTTGATAAAGATTTATAATTATCCATGTGGTAATCGTGCTGCATGGATAATTTTTTTTAATTTACGCTTGGGTTAGACTTCAATTTAAAATTTGGTTAAATGCAATTAAAGAGAGTTGTGGTTACTGGACTTGGTGCTTTAACACCTATTGGCAATAACATTGAAGAATACTGGAAAGGTTTAACGGAGGGCAAAAGCGGCTCAGCACCTATTACCTATTTCGATACAGAAAAATTCAAAACTAAATTTGCTTGCGAGTTAAAAAACTTTGATTCACAAAACTACTTTGATAGAAAGGAGGCACGGAAATTAGATAAGTTTGCTCAATATGCCATGATTTCTTCAGATGAAGCTATTATAGATTCAGGATTAGATCTGGAAAAAATAGATAAATTTAGAGTAGGGGTTATCTGGGGCGCTGGAATTGGAGGCTTGGAAACCTTTCAAAATGAGGTTTTAAATTTCGCGGCCGGTGACGGAACACCAAGGTTCAATCCTTTTTTTATTCCTAAAATGATTGCAGACATTGCCCCGGGTAATATCTCAATTAAACATGGTTTTATGGGGCCTAATTATACCACAGTATCTGCATGTGCCTCTGCTGCCAACGCTATGATTGATGCATTAAATTATATCAGATTGGGTTATTGTGATGTTGTTGTCTCGGGAGGAAGTGAGGCAGCAGTAGCGATTGCAGGGATGGGAGGTTTTAATGCCATGCATGCTTTGTCTACCCGTAATGATAGCCCGGAAACAGCTTCTAGACCCTTTGATGCAACCAGAGATGGTTTTGTGCTTGGAGAAGGTGCCGGGGCACTAATTCTGGAGGAATTGGAACATGCAAAAGCGAGAGGAGCCAAAATATACGCAGAATTAGTTGGAGGTGGACTATCGAGTGACGCATATCACATGACCGCGCCAAATCCGGAAGGTACGGGTGTTGTAAGGGTAATGGAGAATTGTTTACGCGATGCGAATCTTAGGCCAGAAGATATTGATGCCATTAATACACACGGAACGGCCACGCCATTAGGTGATGTTGCTGAACTAAAAGCAATTAGTCGGGTTTTTGGTGATCATGCTGCGAACATAAATATTAATTCTACTAAATCAATGACAGGACATTTATTGGGTGCTGCTGGTGCGATTGAAGCAATAGCTTCAATCTTAGCAATGAATCATAGCTTGGTTCCACCAACTATAAATCATTCTGTTGTAGATGAAAATATAAACCCAAAGCTAAATTTAACGCTAAACAAGGCCCAGAAAAGGGAAGTTAATGTGGCAATGAGTAACACATTTGGTTTTGGCGGGCACAATGCGTGTGTAGTATTCAAGAAATATAGCTAAAAAGCAAGATGAATTTTCCCTCAAATATATTTAATTCCCATCCTAAAGAAGATGGGGATTTTTTTTTAGGAATTTCAAATATATTAGGGTTTAAACCCAAGAAACTAAGTATTTATAAAAAGGCCTTTCTTCACAGGTCTGCGAATATAAAAGATAAAAATGGCCTGCCATTGAATTATGAGAGACTTGAATTTCTTGGCGATTCTATGTTAGGGACTATTATTTCCCGATACTTATATAATGAAGTTCCTAATGGGGATGAAGGATACTTAACCAAAATGCGCTCTAAAATAGTGAGCAGAAAACATTTAAATGAATTGGGTAAAGATTTGAATCTCATATCATATGTAGAAAGTAGAATCCCCAAATCACATTTTGGCGATAATATTCATGGAAATGTTTTTGAAGCTCTGGTAGGTGCAATTTATTTAGACAGGGGTTATAAATATTGCGTAAAGTTTATTAACGATCGCGTAATAGAGCCTTATGTAGACATTGAACAACTGGAAGGAAAAGTAATAAGTTATAAAAGCCTGGTGATTGAATGGTGCCAAAAGCAGAAAAAGGAATTCAATTACAAAGTATATGAGGATACTGGTAAGGACCCTCTGAAACATTTTGCGGTTAAACTTTCAATAGATGAAAGAGTAATGGCTAAGGCAAGGGCTACTTCAAAAAAGAAAGCTGAGGAAAAAGCATCTAAAAGAGCATTTTTTGCACTACAGGATAAAATGGGGAAGATACAGATATAATAATCTTATATTTACGGTTTACTCAAAGAAATGATCACATTGCATAAATTTTCTGATGATTTTTGTGAAGAAAATTATGTTCTCATTGCATTACATTGTGGTTTGGAAGATTATGCTTTAGCCTATGCCTTAAATAGGGCGCTTAAAACAAGTTTAAAAAGATCTAAGACAGACCTCGATATATCTAATGAAACCTCATTTCCCGTTTATGAATGGAAAGATAAACTTAATGACAGGAATTGGACTTTGATTGTTAATACCAGTATTAAAGATGAATATTTGGAATTTGATGATCTTTTTAGCAATGAAACATCCTCTACTGTTTATCACTTAATACCTGAATACAAGGATGTTGATTATTTACTAAAAATTGAACAGGAAGAAGATGAAATAGATAGTGCTATGCTCGATTCTATTCTTGAAACACCCAAGATAATTACAGCTTACCAAATTGAAACCAATAAACTAAAATCCAAGCAAAACTTAATTATATAGCAGTATGCCTAATACAAAAAAGACAAAAATTGTAGCTACTTTGGGGCCGGCAACGAGTAAAAGAGA
>CBDTVZ010000096.1:0-7394 GCA_965363995.1 uncultured Eudoraea sp. | reverse complement strand
ATCCCAGACCCGATCCAGCCAGTTTCCCCTCGTTTTTTGATCGTCCGGCGCCCAATCCCAACCCCAATCTGTAGATTCTTTGGACCAATACCACGTGTCATCCTGCCATTTGGGGATTTCAGAATCGCCACAAGCCTCAGATTGAATCAAATATTTGTCAGGCGCTTTTTCGTGTGTATATTGAAGTGATTCGGCGAAGTAATCATAGGTGCTTCCGTACCAGTGTACTGCAGTACCATCATAGTATTTTGACGAAGCTTCGTCCTGGTACATAATATCAACCCATTCTTTTAGCTCTTCGCCTCGATTTTGATCATAGCCAAGGATTTTTACATCGTGACCATCTGCTTCAAGTTTTGGACCGAGATAATTTTTTACAAAATCGGTCATCTCTTCTGGTGAAAAATGCATACTCTCCCAGTTATTATTGTTACCTAAAGGTTCGTTTTCTACGGTGAAACCCCAAATATCAATCCCTTCAGATTTATAAGCATCTATATATTTTGAAAAAAACAAGGCCCAGGAATCGTTATATTCAGGCAATAATTTCCCTCCGCGCCAATCATTATTGTCTTTCATCCAAGGTGGTGCGGTCCATGGTGAAGACAGAATTTTAAATCCGTCTTTTGATATGGCCATGGCGTCTTTAATCATTGGGATCAAATCATCACGATCTTCATCAATTGAAAAATTTATCAAGTCTTTATCTCCTTCAACCGGTGCATAGGAATAATTATTTAAGGAGAAATCGCATGAATTCATGTGTGTACGTGTGAGCGAATACCTGGCCCCTTCCTCTCCAAAATAGGCCTCAAGAACTTTCTTTCTGTTTTCTTTGCTCAAGTTATTTAGCAGATATGCAGAGGCCTCTGTAAATGATCCTCCAAATCCTGTGATGGTTTGAAATGTATCTTCCGGCAACAATTTTACTGTCGTCGGCCCTTGCCCGGAGGAAAATTCTGTTATTTTTTTGAGCTTATTACCACTGGCCGAAGTTTCATAAACTTCAACTTCCAATTCCATTGGTTTTGTATTACATCCTATCAAAGTCATTAAAATTAAGGTGCAAATAAAAGAATTAAACTGTGTCATACATTTGTATTTTACAGGGTCATAGCATGACCTCTACTTTAATTTTGTTTGGATAATTGATTGTACTTTATTTTGACAATATCAAATGTTTCTTTTTTATTCCTGTCTATATCAACAATTCCCCAATACTCTTCGTTGGGAGTTCCATCATAGGGAACACCAGTGCTATTAGGTGCCCATCCACCAACGTCTTGAGCCTCATTATTTCCTGCTTTCCACCAGCCATCTGTAAATGAAAATAAGGCTACACCTGAGCATACGTCCAAATTATTAAAAACGCTTTCCATTATTTTGGCATTTGCAGCAGCTTGAGCTTTTTCATTTTCGCCTTGCTCATAGCCTTGCTTTGCGATCGTCATATAACTATCTCCTCCAGCTTCAGATAAGTACATGGGTTTTTCACTTACAGCATTCCATTGGCTATAAATTTCTCCTGGTTCATCCCAACGATATACATTCATGCCCCATACGTCAATATTTGGGCATAAAGAGAGCGCTAATGCATCTGGCAACTCACCATGAGCAGTGGTTACCGGGTGAGAAAGGTCGTTTTTATGAATAATTTCGGCAGCATTATTTAATGCCGTATACCAGTTTTTAAGATCTCCTTCAAAATGTTCAGGGTGATAATTATACTCGTTACCAAGTTCCCAAAGCAAAATTGCTTTATGATCTTTGTATTTGTTTACATAATCGACAAATGTGCCCGAAAGAATATCGAAATTTCCATTTTGATTATATCCAAAGCCCATAATAATTTTTATGCCTGCAGCGTCTATCTCGTCCAGAACAGCTTTGTCATCGATCGGCTCATAAACCCGGATTGTGTTTATGCCTGCTTCTGCCATTAAAGCCAAATCTTCAGTTAAATTACCAAAATCCCTTTTTTCACTCCCTTTAGGTACCGGATGATAACATATACCCTTAATTATGTAAGGAACATCATTTACCAAAATCTGGCGTCCTGAAACAGTGACAATATCAGTTTTGGAATTAACTGCACATGAAACAATAAAGCCCGCTAAAAGCATTAATATGCCGCTTAAGAATTTTGATCGGAATTTTTTAATCATTTCAGACTTATTTGATTGAATGCCTTTTGTAACATGAACCTATTCATATGGATTTCAACTATTCAGGAGCTTTTGTTTCACTGGCTAATGGAGGCACCATTACATCTTGCATCAGCGCATCTTTATCCCCATTAAATGTTTTTGTAATTGGTTTTCCATCTCGGGTTAACCCTTCAAACGTGCCATCGTCTACCAAATTCCAAATTGGATATTTAGCTTGACTTTTTAAATTTATTAGTCCGAAATGATTCTCTGAACCTTTTCGATTTTTAGCATCTTTCCATTGTTCATCAAAACCTTCAAAATAAAAACATGAAATACCCTCAGCATTAGTCCAGTCGCGCATGTGTTTGTAATACAGCCCTTGCTTATATTCATCGGTAGCCCTGGATCCTTCAGGCCCGTAATGTCCATTAGAGGTAGATGCCCAACCAGTTTCTCCAATATGAATTGGTTTGTTAATACCTATACTTTTCATATAGCCCGAAACACTGTCGTATTGAGACATTGCAAACTTTTTAGCACGAAGCATGGCAGCATCTATCTTTTCAATATCTGAAAGACTTTCTTCATCTTCGGGAACCCCCCAAAATTCAGGGTTATAATGCGTATTATGATAAGGATAGGTATGCATAGAGACATAATCTACAGCATGATATAATTTTTCAAGATCTTCGGTATGATATTCAGTACCAAGTCCGCCCCAGGAGGCAAAGTCATCGGAACTTGTTATCCACAAATCTTTTGGAAGTTTTCCTGATTTTTTCAACTCTTGTAAATGGTTAACCCATTTTAAAATTACGGCTGGTTGCACATAATAAGTTGCTGCCCATTTCACCATGGCCTCATTACCTACTGCAATCACCTTTACAATATCTGCATATTGATTTGCCAAATTAACTGCTACTTCAATTTCCAAAGTATTGGCTTCATTTTCCTGGTCGTGATCTGGCTCTTTGTCAGTCCTGGCATTTTTACAATCAATCCATGCACCCAACATGACGTACATTTCAAAGCTGGGATCTTCTTGTTTTAATTCACGAATAGCTTTTAATAAGTTAGCCGCTTCTGGTAAGTAAACTTTATAAGTACGCGCAATTTTAATGCCCATTGCAGATAATAGTTTCATATCTTCTTTGAGTTCATCTAATGTAGGCTCAATATCGTGATCAGCATGTCTGTAACCGCCATAGGATATGGCTAAAAAATTTGGGTTCCCCAATATGTCCTTTGCGCTTAAACTTGTTACTTCTTTCACAGAATTGGTATTAATCTCTTTTTTAGTATTGTTTTTGCAAGAAAAAACTAACATCACTAGTAGAAAGTAAATGGTTGTTTTAATATGTTTTTTCATGTCCTTAATTTTATTTTTTAATGGATACAATAATTTGACTAATTTCTCCAGTACGTTCAAAAACTTTTTTGCTTGTTGCCAAATCTAGATTTAAGTGATCATATTCAAGAACTGAATCTCCATTGAATTCAACTTTCAAACCTTCTTTCTCTGCCAATTTGTAAATGATAGGAATTTGACAATAGGTAAAACAAAGTGATCCTTTTTCCAGTTCAATTTCTTCTATTTCCTTGTTGATATTAGTAAAGGTGAATTTCTTTGCCTTATTTAAGAATTCTTCTTTTCTCAACAAACGTTGATTAAACAATAGTTTTCCGTCTTTTACGAATACTCCTAATTCCCCAAATCGGCTTAAAATATCTTCTTTCACCTGACCTGTCATACCCGGTTGTTGAGCTCCTTTTGTTGCCGGTGTATGGGAATAAGGGTCTGTTGGGAAAGCACCATATAATTCTGGTGATTTGTGAACTCCTATGCCTTCATTAATTTCGTAATAATGGTCTAATAACTTTCCTATAATTACTTCATTTTCTTTATTTTCTATGGCTAACAAACAAGTTTCTTGAACACTTAATAACAATTTAGAAACCATGTGCCAATAGATTGATCCTAAACCTTCATAACCAAAGAAGGTTCCTGAGCGTCCTGTAAAGGATTTGTGATCGAATATCTCTTCGAAAGTTTCTAGTAGCAAGTCTTTATCTTTTTCAACCAATGCTCCATATTGTTCTCCTGGAAGCTGTGACAACGCTTCTTTTAAGCTTTTTGCATTGTTGAATGTCCCATTAAAATGGTAGTTTCCCTGAGCGTCCTTTACAACAATCTGATTGTTTCCGTTTTTTAAAAGTCGCTTTAATAAGGCTGATGCTTCGACTTTTTTGGAAGGGATATTGTTTTTTACATCAAATCTTGGTAATTCTTTGTCCGGATACAATATATAACTGTATTGGTCTGGTCTAAACAAGGCACTACTTTTTAAAGCATCCAACAACTCTAATGATGCTTCTCCAGAGATATATCCAGAGCTTAAAACAGCTACCTGACCTTCTAACATTTCCGGTAAGTGGGAGATAGAAACTTCTGAATTATTCTCAATCGTCATTATATTGTATGCATGGAATAAGTTGTCGTCCCTTTTATTGGCATCTATCGAATGATCTAAATACTTTTTGGAGATTTTTAAAAAGCGTATCAAATCATTTTTCGTAATGGTATCTTTATCACTAGAAAAACCATTCGCATAAATGCCTGTTCTATAATCACTACCTGCATTTCCAAGTCCGTCTAATACTGTCTTTCTATCTTTATCAGAAACTTTCCCTTTAAGGATCTTTTCATTTTCATTTAAAGTAGAGAGTACTTTGTTAAAAAAATCGGCTAATTCTTTAGAAACTTCATTATCTCCATCTGACATATTTTTAACTACTCCTTCAAAGAAATTTAAAAATCGTCGTAAATAATACAAAGTTACCATCGATACGCCGTTTCCTACCAGGGCATTGTTAGCGTCATTCCATTCTGGCCTTTGTGTATTCATCCAAATGCCACCTTCTGGAATAAAGTTCGATACTTTTGCCAGAACCGTTACCAATAATTTTTCAACAAGATTAACTTTATAGATAAAATAATTTTCATCTCTAAGTAAGGCACCATCAGCACCTAATTCAGTTCTTTTTTGAGCAATCCTTTCATTTGATTCATGATCAAATTCAATAGTGTCTTTAGGGTTGATTAAAATATCTGAATAACTTTTTATTTTGTATGGCACATTGGCATATACAAAAATATTTTGTTTAAAGTACGTTGCTAATTTATTAGGGTAATGGTGTTCAATAAACTCTAAAAACTTTAATAGATAGATAATCTGATGATCTCCCCAATACCCAATATATGACCATGGATCGTCCGGCTCTATGATTTCCCAATCAAATCCGTCTTTAGTTACACGGTAAGGGTTGTAGCCATCAAATGTAGTTGCATTTAAAAACTTATGGATCATACTTTCGATAAACTCCGGGTACGAATGCGCCAAAGCTTCCCAGTTTTGAAAAATATCTCTCCAGTTACCTTCATAGTCCAATATTTTAGAGCCATCTAATTCATTCGTAGTGTTAATTGAAAATCTGTTCCAGGGTCTACTAGGGTCACCATGTCTTCTACTAAATTTAAGAGGCATGTATTCAATAGCAATTCTTTTAAAGTTTTTATCCTCATCTTTTTCAGCCAATGCTTTCAAATGACCAAGTGTAAATACTTCTGGAAGATTTTTTAAGAGGCCTTCCTTTTTCTTAAATACTTTTTTGTTGGCGTTTTCAATATATTTTACAAAATCCCATTTTTCAATTTGATAACCATCATCAAAAATTCCGCCACGCATGATGTTGAACAGGGTATTTGAAAAATGCCTGGTATTTCTCAATGTATCCGCGGTCAATTGCAAACCATCTGAAGCTCCATTCAACTCCAATAAATGTTTGGACCCTAATTCAATATCTTCCTGAATTATAGCAATAACGTTTGTTTTCTTCTTAATCAATTCAGAAATTTCACTGATGTTAACCATTGATTGGTTGACATTGGCAACTATCATCCAAGATTTATCCGAATTAGGCTCTAGAGTTATATCTGAGCAAAGAAAATAAGCTCCTTTTTCAGCTTTTATGTCAACTTCCTGTTCAATTTCTTTTCTTCTTCTGAACGTATCAAGTTGTAAGGAAGACACCAAATATTTTGCGTTTTCAATTCCGGTAGACCAGGCAATTGTGGCTTTTAAGGCTTCACTGGGTTCAGCTTTATCAACAATTATCGCACTCAGTGCAAATACGCCAATGCCAACTTCTGCTTCAAGCTCATTTTTTTTGTAGGCATCGACCAGATTACTTTGTCTATTCTGCAAGTCGGATGTTACTCCGTAAGGAAGGATATTTTGAATACCGTCCAATACCGTTACTTGTATCTCATTACTGGTATCGTTGACCAATGTAGATTTTTTTACGAATCCGTATTCATTGCTCGAGCACCATTGGTACCTAAAAGTAAGGCCTAGGTCTTGATTGATTTCCTCGAAAACAATCTTGTTTCCATATATGTTTTTATACAGATTTCTTTGCGTCTTATATATTCCGGAATATCTATCGGAAAAAGGTTCCCATAAATGGGTTTTACCATCAGCATGTATTTGAAGTATGGTTTTACTTCCCGTAATATCTGCTGATTCAGTAATTTTATCATCCGAATAATAAGGGAACAAAGATGATTCACTGTTTTTTCTTCCTGCTGTTAATCCGCCATTACTCGAAATAAACATCCAATGGTTTGAATCGCTTACAATGCTCATGAAAAATGGTCTCATGACATCGCTGTTTGAAATTTTATAAAAATTTTCATTTTGCAGACGTACCGGTTCTCCTTTTATCTCAGGTTTTTCAAAATGAGCTTTAATATCGCCAAAGTATATTGGATGTTGATTCATTGATTGATAATTTGATTGTTCTTAACTTAAAATCCTTTTTCTCAGTATTATACTTGCATGAAAAAAAAGCACAAAAACAAACTAAAAATATAATTTGTCTCATTTATTAATCTATTTCCTAATTAATATTTCCTGAACTTCTTCAAGGGTTCGTCCTTTGGTCTCGATAACGAATTTATATACAAAGAATATGGCGCAGAAGGACAATAAAGCGTATAAGGCGAAAGTTACTGTAGGTCCCAGATTAGATAATTCCCAGGGAAATACCTGAGTAACAGAAAAACTTACCAAAGAGTTAAAAAAGCCCACCACCGAAATCGCAATTCCTTTTATTCTGCTTGGGAAGATCTCTGAAATTAAAGTCCACATAACCGGTCCCAGCGAAATGGCAAAAGCGGCAACA
>CBDTVZ010000095.1:0-7472 GCA_965363995.1 uncultured Eudoraea sp. | reverse complement strand
TCATCAACCCCTGTGCGCCATCGGGAGTGGATACATTTTTTTTCATTGCCCCTAATAGTAAAGGCATAGCCATACTCAACACATTGGCTGTTTTGTTTTCAGCTTGCCCGGTTTGTCCGGCAACGCCGCTTATTAACTGTTTCCCAATGGGACCGTTTAATAAATCTAATAATCCTTCCATTAATTTTGTGTTTTGTTATATATCAGGGTAATGTACAAAATCTATTTGTTCAAAAAAAAAAGTCTTAATAAAAATTAGAATGAAAAAAATATAATGGTTAGTGCTATATTTTAGAATGAATAGACAGATCATGTGCTTTTATAAATGATGCTGTTAATCAAGTTAATTTTTATTAGCTTTTTAGTGTCGTTAAAACACGAATTTTTGTAATAATTAACTTTAAAAATTCTCTTCAAAGACAATGTTATTCATCGATTTTTAGCGCGTACCTTAAAATAAATTACTCTGTTTTTAGTTATCTTTGCATATGAATTATTTAGAACTTCCAGCTCAACCTCAACCGCTGGTTTCATATTTACGCGTAGGAAGACTATTGCATTGGTCTTTGATACTGTTTTTATTGGAATCATGGTTCTACTGGGTTCAATTTGAGGCTTCTTTGGAACAATTTTCCCTCTTTTGGGTACCTTTTTGGTTTAGTTGTTTTCTTTTTTCTTTTGTACATATTTTTCTGGTTATTATGGACGGCTGGTCAAGATTTCAAAATTATAAAAGGGCTAAAGATCTTTTTTTTGTTCACGGGTTTAATTCCAGGATTGCTGATATGTTCTCTGTCTCTAAATGTCAACGCAATGCGGCAATTGTTGCTGCGGAAGAACTGGGTTATAAAGATGAAATAACTTCTTATTTTCGGTCTGCAGGAGTAAAATGGTATCATTATATCCCCTATTTTATTGCTCATGACTCACTATTTTTATTTCGAAATTACTTTTGGGAAAGAACATTTCTTGAAAAAGTTTATGTCTCCAGATTTGACTACAAGAGACTACATCTGGAAAGGACGATATGATACTTGAAGCCAGGAATATTTCCAAATCCTATGGTTCCCTTAAAGTTCTGAAGAATGTGACCTTAGAATGTCACAAGGGTAAAATCTATGGACTAATTGGAGCAAACGGCACAGGTAAGACTACTTTATTTCGAATCTTATTAGGCCTCATTAAGGCAGACGGCGGGAGTATAGAAATAAATTCACAAGGAATAAAGCCCATTGGTGGAATAATAGAGAAACCAGCTTTATACGGATATCTTTCCGCTTATGGAAATCTAAGAGTTTTTGCCCAGATTCAGGGTTTAAACCTTACTAGAGAAATTTACAGTCAATCTATGCAACAGGTTGGTCTTTCGACCAAAAGAACAGATGCAGTAAAAAATTATTCCCTTGGAATGAAACAACGGCTGGGTCTTGCTATAGCCTTATTGAATAGTCCTGATTGCATAGTATTAGATGAACCTTTTTCAGGTTTAGATCCCATGGGAATTATAGCACTTCATGAATTGATTAAAAAGCTTAGCAGCCAGAATCAAATTACCATAATTATCTCATCTCATATAGTAAGCGAATTAACAGATTTATGCGACACTCTTTATGTTCTTAACGAGGGAGAAATAATAAAAAAAGGGCCCTCAGCAGAATTGCTCAACGAAAGTGTTACCACCTACAAAATTGTGGGAAATAATTTGGAAATGTCTGAAGTTTTGCAAAGTATCAATGCTATATTTTCAAATAAATCGGCTTTTGTATCTCCTAAAACAATAAGCATTTCTGAGATTCTACAAAAATTAATTGAAGAGGGGCAGGAAGTAACAGCCTGCATTCCGCAAACAGATTTAAAAGCCTTATTTGGCGGGGAAAAAATATGATATCCTTAATACGCTCAGAAATATATAAAATCCGCAAGCAGAGTAAAACGCTTTATGCGTTGGCTGCCATACTTATTATAGAAGGATTTGTAATTGTGAGTGCCTATTATCAGGGTACAGGAATAATAGACCTTTTATTAGCTAACTTGAAAGATTCTTTTGAGTTCAAAGGCAATCTTCTAAACGGGAACTTAATTATTTATCTGATCCTGAATTCGTTGTGGTTTCATATCCCTTTAATATTAATGATAATTATTTCAGGATTTCTTACCTCTGAATATAAGGACAGGACCCTTGAAACAGTTATGCTTCAGCCGGTGAGTAAATTGAATTTTATCTTAAGTAAATATATTGTTTCAATAGTATTTACGCTATTAATTGTGCTCCTTTTGGCGGTTAGCACTTTTTTTGTCTCTTACTGGATTTTTGGCAGAGGGGATTTAGTTGTGTATTTGGATGGATTGAATTTTTTTGAATCGGATGAAGCTTTTTACAGGCTTATATACGCCTTTATTTCCGGCGCCAATTCTATGATTTTCTTTTCGGTAGTAAGTTTAACATTGGCGGTTATATTAAAAGATGCCACAAAGACCTGGATTGTTTCGGCTATTTTTTTAATATGCAGCAATCTGCTGTTAAAGATCGACTTTCAAAATGAATTCCTTAATGAACTGTTTTTTTCCAAATTGACAGATAGCTGGCAGTATTTTTTCTATTATAAAATACCGTATTCTACTATATACTTTAAAAATTTCATGTTATTTGGTTATACCTTAATTACTATGATTATTGGGATAATTATTTTTAAAAGAAGGGACATTCAGGTATGAAAAGATTAAGTTTTATATGCATATTTTTTATAAGTCTGAACCTTATTAGCGGGCAGGAGATTGATAATGATCTTCTTCAAATAAAAAAGCGCATGGATTCTATAAAATCTTTTAATGCCAATATAGAATTGGATGTGGACATTAGTTTTATTAACATGCCAACTAAATATGGAAAAGTCCGCTATAAACAGGGAGAATCTACTAAAGTTACGTCAGACGATTTTATTATGCTTCCGAAACGAGGCTTGGATCTCACCTTAAATGAAATTTTTAGACATCCATTTATTACCGTAAGCAGGGGAGAAGAGCATCATAAAGGTGTCTTATGCAAGGTTATTAATATAATTCCCACCTCCTCAAAAGCTAACTTTGCCATAGCGACTCTTTTTATGGATGTCGGGGCCAAAAGAATTATGAAATCAGAGATTAGCACTAAAACAGAAGGAGTTTTTACTACCTATTTGGGCTATCAAAATAATTTGGATGCTCTTCCGGTAACTGTAGAGGTACAATTTGCTGTTAATAGCGTAAAAATACCTTTACGTTTCCTTGGTAAGGAAACTGAAGTTGATCGGGAAGTCATTAAGCAGGAAGGATCTAAAACAGGTAAGATCTTCCTAACACTATCAGAGGTTCAAATTGCGCACTAAGCTTTTGAAAAAATCCAATAATTAGCTTTAGGAACATAGCAGAAAGCTCATGCTCCAAAAGGATCAAATCTCTTTTAATATTTAAAACCAATGATTTTTATTAATAGCTGTCGCTTATTTTAAAAGTGCAATAATTTGATTAGCCAATTCCAGGCCAATACGGTCCTGAGCTTCAGCCGTGGCCGCTCCAATATGGGGAGTTAGTGAAATCTTTGAATGCATCAGAATCTTTATTTCGGGAGTAGGTTCAGATTCAAATGTATCGAGGCCAGCAAAAGCAATCTTTCCACTCTCTAAAGCTTCAATAAGAGCAACTTCATCTATAACACCACCTCTGGCGGCATTCACAATGCCAACCCCATCTTTCATTATATCAAATTCCTTTTTGCCAATTACATATTCCTTTTGCGCCGGCACATGCACTGTAATAAAATTTGAATCTCTCAGCACCTCTTCTTTAGGTCTATTATCAAAATCGAAACTAACCGACTGCCCATCAAAGAAAGGTACTTTAATAGTTGCAGAATCCAAGAACGGGTCGTGAAATATAACATTCATACCTATGCCAATTGCAATTTTTGCAGTAGCCTGCCCTATTCTGCCAAATCCAATTACCCCCAGGGTTTTACCACGTAGCTCAACGCCTTTGGCATAGGATTTTTTTAATTTTTTAAAATTACTGTCTCCTTCAAGAGGCATATTTCTATTTGCATCATATAGAAACCGAACCCCACCAAACAAATGAGCAAAAACCAATTCAGCTACAGATTCAGATGAAGCGGCCGGCGTATTAATGACATGTAAGCTTTTTTCTTTGGCATAAGCTACGTCAATATTATCCATACCCACACCACCTCTGCCGATAAGCTTTAAAGAAGGGCAATTATCAATAATATCCTTACGAACTTGAGTAGCACTTCTAACAAGTATCCCTATAATTTCATTTTCATTGATATAATCTACTAGTTGTTCCTGGGCAACTGTGGTTGTGATTACTTCGAATCCGGCTTCTTCTAATGCTGAAATTCCATTCTGTGATATGCCGTCGTTAGCAAGTATTTTCATCTTCTGAAGTTCTAAGTTTAACTTTAAATTTATTTGGTTCTATAATACAGTAATTAACCTTTTCTTTCCAGATCACTCATTACATCAACTAAAACACCCACACTTTCCAATGGAAGGGCATTATACATTGATGCGCGATAGCCGCCTACTGATCTATGTCCGTTTAATCCATTAATTCCTGCTTCTTTCCACATTTCGTCAAAGGTATCTTTAAGCGATTCATCAGTTAATGTAAATGTGGCATTCATATTTGAGCGATCTTCTTTTTTCGCAAATCCATTAAACAACGGATTAAGATCAATCTCGGAGTAAAGGAGACTGGCCTTTTTATCATTTATTTCTTCCATGGCATCTATTCCTCCCAAATCTTTCAACCATTGAAGTGTTAGCATGGAGACATATACTGCAAATACTGAGGGGGTATTATACATACTATCCTTACTCAAATGAACCTGATAATCCAACATGGAAGGAATTTGTCTGGATACTTGTCCAAGTATATCATCCTTAATTATGACTAGTGTTGTACCTGCTGGACCCATGTTTTTTTGTGCTCCTGCGTAGATAAGATCAAATTTGGAAAAATCCATTTGTCTTGAGAAAATATCGGAACTCATATCGCAAATTAATGGAACTTTAGTAACAGGAAATTCCTTTATCTGTGTCCCGAATATGGTATTATTAGAAGTCAGGTGCAGGTAATCGAGGTCATTAGGAACTACATAACCTCTGGGGATATAATTGAAATTCTTGTCTTTTGAAGAAGCAACCTCTATGACATCACCAAATAGCTTTGCCTCTTTGATTGCTTTGGTACTCCAGGTTCCGGTATTTATGTAACCAGCTTTGTTTTCCAAAAAGTTATAAGCGACCATAAGAAACTCCAGACTTGCACCTCCCTGGAGATATAAGGCTTTATATCCTTTTCCTTCAAGTCCCAAAAGTTCAAGAGCCAGAGACCTTGCTTTTTCCATAACAGCAACAAATTCTTTACTGCGATGTGAAATTTCAATAAGAGAAAGACCAATTCCATCTAATTCAACTACTGCTTCTGATGCCTTTTGCATCACTTCTTTTGGCAATATACATGGGCCTGCACTAAAATTATGTATTTTCATCTTTTACTTATTTTTTTTGAAGGTCTAAAGGTCATAAATAATACCGAATAACTAATCAGTAATATAGATTTTTTCTGCTATGTTTTTAACAGGAATTCAACAGTGTCTATTCCATCGGCATAATCCCATAAGTCTGGTTTTTGGGTTTTACCAAATGGCAATGAATTTTCAATTATATCACTTCCAACAATACATTGAATCTGATCAGAATCCCTAAGAATTATTTTTCTCAATTCTTCAGTAGTGGTGTATCTCTCGTAAAAAGCCGTTCCTATAGGTGATGCATACCCTACATCTTCTTTTATTAAGAAAAAACCATTGTCCAGAAATTGGAATTCACTCATCAAATAAACGGCCTTGTTATAATCATAATTATTCGCGTACTTATTTTGGTCAATTAAACTTTGATAAGTATTTATACCTTTAAAAAAATAATCAAAATTATAGTCCATAGGGACGAATAATTTGGAAACATTTCGGCACCCTAATCCGTAATAACGGAATATATCTTCGCCCAGCTCATTGAGTTGTTCTTTAGTTTCCTCTCCTGTGAGTATTGCAATGGAGTTTCTGTTTTTTCTTATGATATTGGGTTTATTGCCAAAGTAATGTTCAAAATAACGAGCCGTATTATTACTTCCTGTTGCGATAACAACGTCAAATTTGTTTAGCTTTCCTTCACTAAACTCTATTTCAGAAACCAGCCCCGGTTCAATATGTTTTAAGTAATTCGCAATAAAGTGTAAGAGTATATTATCATTAGAGGAGCATTTTACTAAAACCTGGTTCCCACTTATAAGCGTAGCAATAAAATCGTGAAAGCCTACCAGTGGAATATTTCCTGCCATTATTATAGCAACAATTTTATGAGTATTATTCTCGAGGGGGTAGGGCATTAACCATTCATTGAGGTTTTTTTCTTTAAGCTGTTCCGCCCAGGCACTTATAGCGAACATCACCTGCTGTTTTGTAAACCAACCATTTTTATGGCCTGCTAAAGTGATAGCACTCTCAAAATTTGAAACCCATTCATCGCTACCATCTACAGAACTTAAATTATCCGATGAAGTTTTAGTAAAATTTCTAAGAAATTCTCCAAGTTTAACAAAAGCTTTAAAACGCTGCTCCAGTGTGGCCATTATATTTGTGCAATAGTGTTTAAGGATTTACCTTTGCGCAAAAATATGCATGCTGGGACATTGTAGCAACAATCAGGGCAAGTATATTGCATATAAAAAGAAAAAGAAAATTATGGCTATTATTATAACAGACGAGTGTATTAACTGTGGGGCCTGCGAACCCGAATGCCCAAATACCGCGATATACGAAGGTGCAGATGAATGGCGCTATAACGATGGAACCTCTCTTAAAGGTGAGGTTGTGTTGCCAGATGGGAAGACGGTAAACGCTGATGAAGTACAGGAACCAATAAGTGATGAGATATACTATATATCACCGGATAAATGTACTGAGTGCATGGGGTTCCATGAAGAACCTCAATGCGCTGCTGTTTGCCCGGTAGACTGTTGTGTTCCTGATGAAGACAGGGTAGAGACGGAGGATGAACTACTGGCCAAGCAACGATTTATGCATCCGGAATAGATTAGTATTCTATGGGTTGTTCTCGTTCATTTTCGAAGCTATTTCTCTAAATAGTTTTGCACATATCATAGCTGTCATATCGTTTATATCGCGGGTTGGATTGTATTCCAGAATATCCGCTCCCAGAATAGGACCTTTTAAAAAAGACGACTTCTGATCATATAGAATTCCCTGAATGGTAATTTTCTTCATAATGGCAGTTTAAATGATTCTAAATATACCGGTAAAAACTATATTTGCACCCAAAATATGGTAAGCTGGTTTTAACTTGCCAGGATGTTTCTAAGATATAATAGATGAAAGCAGGTATTGTAGGACTCCC
>CBDTVZ010000094.1:0-7483 GCA_965363995.1 uncultured Eudoraea sp. | reverse complement strand
CTAGCCACTATAAATTTTGTCTTTACTGGTAATTTTTGCGCTGCAAGCCTTAAAGCTTCCTTTGCTACGTCCAAGGGCACACCAGCAACCTCGAACATTATTCTTCCCGGCTTAACTGTGGCTACAAAATATTCCGGAGCTCCTTTTCCTTTACCCATACGAACCTCTAAAGGTTTTTTGGTAATAGGCTTGTCCGGGAAAATTTTAATCCATAATTGCCCTTGTCTTTTCATATACCTGGTCGCAGCAATACGAGCCGCCTCAATCTGGCGCGAAGTAAGAAAGCTGGAATCCAAAGATTTAATCCCGAACATTCCATTAGAAAGTTGATTCCCTCTACCGGAATTCCCCTTCATACGTCCTTTCTGCGCTTTGCGAAACTTCGTTCTTTTTGGCTGTAACATAATCTCTAACTTCTTCTTTAATTATTACTTTCTGCGACGTTGTTTTTTACCTGCATCTTGCTGCTTCCCTTTGGACTGTCCTTTAGACATCCCAATTAGAGGAGAAAGCTCTCTTTTACCATATACTTCGCCTTTCATGATCCATACCTTAATACCCAATCTTCCATAGGTGGTATGAGCCTCGTGAAGTGCATAGTCTATATCAGCTCTAAATGTCGATAAAGGAATTCTACCATCTTTATAAGATTCTGACCTTGCCATTTCCGCTCCATTCAACCTTCCGGCAATCTTTATTTTAATTCCCTCCGCATTCATTCTCATCGCCGCCGCAATTGCCATTTTAATGGCCCTTCTGAATGAAATTCTATTTTCGATCTGACGGGCCACACTTGCCGCTACGAGATTTGCATCAACTTCAGGCCTTTTTATCTCGAAAATATTTATCTGTACTTCTTTATCAGTGATTTTTTTAAGCTCTTCTTTTAATTTATCAACTTCCTGGCCACCTTTTCCAATAATAATACCCGGTCTGGCTGTTGTAATGGTTACTGTAATTAGCTTTAAAGTTCTCTCAATAATTACTCTGGATACACTAGCCTTCGCCAAACGTGCATGAACATATTTTCTTATCTTATCGTCTTCGGCTAGTTTATCGCCATAGTCGTTTCCTCCGTACCAGTTGGATTCCCAACCTCTGATTATTCCTAGACGATTTCCGATTGGATTTGTTTTTTGTCCCATACTAAAATTTCTAGCTTTGTGTATTATTGTTAGATCCCAATACCAAGGTAACATGGTTGGAACGTTTTCTTATTCTATGAGCTCTCCCTTGAGGGGCCGGTCTTAATCGTTTCAGCATTCGTCCGCTGTCTACTGTTATTTCTTTTACAAATAGCTCAACTTCTTCAATATTTACCTCTTCATTTTTCGCCTGCCAGTTGGCGATTGCTGAAAGCAATAACTTTTCCAACCTACGGGAGGCTTCTTTAGAACTAAATCTAAGAATAGCAAGGGCCTTTTCTACTTCTGCTCCACGTACCAAATCTGCAACTAATCGCATTTTTCTCGGTGATGTAGGACAGTTATTTAATTTAGCAAATGCTATTTTTTGTTTTTCCGCCTTTAGTCTTTCGGCCATTTGTTTTTTTCGAACTCCCATAGCTTACTTACTTTTTACCTTTATTTCTCGCCCCTGCATGACCTCGGAAAGATCTTGTTGGAGAGAATTCGCCGAGTTTGTGTCCTACCATATTCTCGGTAACATATACGGGAACAAATTGTCTCCCGTTGTGAACCGCAATGGTTTGACCTACAAAGTCCGGACTAATTGTCGATGCTCTGGACCAGGTCTTTATTACCGACTTCTTACCAGAATCAATATTCAGCTGGACTTTTTTATCCAAACTATGATGAATGTATGGTCCTTTTTTTAGTGAACGTGCCATTTCTTTCTACTTTTTATTTCTTTCTACGTTCTAATATATACCTATTTGTATCCTTGGTCTTGGACCTAGTCCTGAATCCTTTAGCAGGAATTCCGTTTTTAGATCTTGGATGTCCACCAGAGGCTCTACCTTCACCACCACCCATTGGATGATCTACAGGGTTCATAGCCACCGGTCTTGTTCTTGGTCTTCTACCCAACCATCTGCTTCTTCCGGCTTTACCAGAAACAATCAACTGTTGGTCTGAATTTGAGACGGCACCAATAGTACCTAAACAATTTGCTAATACCAGTCTTGTCTCACCAGAAGGCAATTTTACTGTTGCATACTTTCCTTCTCTTGCCATTAATTGAGCAAAAGTTCCAGCACTTCTTGCCATTATCGCACCCTGACCGGGACGTAATTCAATACAAGAAATAATAGTTCCCAATGGAATCTTACCTAAGGGAAGAGCATTACCTATCTCAGGAGCTGCATTTTCTCCGGAAGAAATTTTCTGTCCAACCTGCAAGCCATTTGGAGCAATAATATATCGCTTTTCACCATCTGCGTATTCCACCAAGGCGATAAAAGCTGTTCTATTTGGATCATACTGGATAGACTTTACTACTGCAGCAACGTCCTGTTTTTCCCGTTTGAAATCAATAATTCGATACCTTCTTTTATGCCCACCACCTCTATGGCGTATGGTCATTTTTCCTTGACTGTTTCTACCTCCAGACTTTTTTAACGGAGCAAGCAAGCTTTTCTCCGGCTTATCAGCAGTAATGGCGTCAAACCCGTTTACTACTTTAAAACGCTGTCCTGGAGTGATCGGTTTTAATTTTCTAACTGACATTTGGTGTCTTTATAGATTACTGTAAAAATCGATTACTTCCCCTTCTTCCACATCAACAATGGCTTTCTTAAATGCATTAGATTTCCCGTGCTGAACCCCTGTTTTTGTAAAACGGGTTTTGCGTGAAGGTCCATAATTCATTGTTCGAACTTTTTTCACTGAAACGCCATAAGCGGCTTCAACGGCATCTTTGATCTGTAGTTTATTGGCCTTAGGATTAACAACAAAACCGTAGCGATTAAACAATTCGCTATCCGCTGTCATTTTTTCCGTTATAATTGGCTTTATCAACACACTCATGTCTAACCTATTTATTTAAGTTCGCTTCAATTCCTTCTAAAGAACCTTCCAGAAGAACGATTTGATTTGCATTAAGAATTTTGTAAGTGCTTAATTCTGAATTAGTTACTACTTCATAACCTTTTAAATTACGCGACGACAAATATACATTATTATTTGAATCACCCAACACAAACAAAGATTTTTTGTTTTCCAATCCTAAGGATTTTAAAACCTGCATGAAATCTTTGGTCTTTGGAGAATCAAAATTGAAGTCTTCTACAACCATAATAGCCTCATCCTGACTCTTAAGACTTAGAGCAGATTTTCTGGCCAACCTCTTTACATTCTTATTAAGCTTTTGGGAATAATCTTTTGGTCTGGGTCCAAAAACCCTTCCTCCACCACGAAATATTGGAGATTTAATACTTCCCGCTCGCGCGGTCCCGGTTCCCTTTTGTTTCTTAATTTTCCTGGTACTTCCAACTATATCCGCGCGTTCTTTGGCGCTGTGAGTACCTTGCCTTTGATGAGCCATGTACTGCTTAACATCCAGATAAATCGCATGCTTATTGGGTTCCATTTTGTAAACTGCGTCCGATAGGTCTGCCTTTCGTCCAGTTTCTTTTCCTTTTACATCTAAAACTGCTACCTTCATTACTTCTCTATAGTTAAGTAAGCATTTTTATGACCGGGCACACAACCTTTTACAACCAAAAGATTCTTCTCCGGAACAACTTTTAAAACTCTTAGGTTCTGAACGGTAACTCTACCACCGCCCATTCTTCCTGCCATCTTCATTCCCTTAAAAACTCTCGCAGGATATGAGGCAGCACCTATTGAACCAGGAGCTCTCAGTCTGTTATGCTGACCGTGAGTTGCTTGTCCAACCCCGGCAAAACCGTGTCTCTTAACAACTCCCTGGAATCCTTTCCCTTTAGATGTGGCTGAGACATCAACAAATTCGCCTTCAACAAATACGTCGACACCAACGGTCTCACCTAATTTAAAATCTCCTTCAAAATCCCGGAATTCAACGACTTTCTTTTTGGTAGAAGAACCTGCCTTTTTAAAATGGCCCATTTCAGCCTTATTAGCACGCTTTTCTGCCTTGTCATCGAAACCAAGCTGAAGGGCATTGTACCCGTCTACCTCTTCGGTTCTGACTTGGGTAACTACGCATGGTCCAGCCTCTATGACAGTACAGGGCATATTTTTCCCGTTATCGTCAAAAATACTGGTCATGCCTACTTTTTTTCCTATTAACCCAGACATATTATTACTATTATTTATTAATTATTCTTAAACTATTTTTTCTGCAAAAAAAACAGGATCAAAAACAATTCGATCCCGAATATATTCTTGTTACCGTTTTTCCTTTGCGAAACGCTCCGGACATGTTATCCATTTCAAACTGAAACGGAATGGCCTATCACACTTTTATCTCCACCTCAACACCACTTGGAAGCTCCAGCTTCATAAGTGCGTCAATTGTTTTTGATGAAGAACTATAAATATCCAGAAGTCTTTTATAAGAACTCAACTGGAACTGCTCTCTCGATTTCTTGTTCACATGGGGTGAGCGTAAAACCGTAAATATCTTTTTATGTGTTGGCAAAGGAATTGGACCTGTTACCACAGCACCAGTCGATTTTACCGTTTTCACGATCTTCTCGGCAGATTTGTCTACCAGGTTATGATCGTACGATTTTAGTTTTATTCTAATTTTCTGACTCATAATACTAAAATTTAGGCGGTTACACCTGTTGCTGCTTTTATAACCACTTCGGCCAAACCAGAAGGGGTTTCTGCATAATGTGAAAATTCCATGGTTGAAGTTGCCCTCCCAGAGGACAATGTCCTAAGTGAAGTTACATAACCAAACATTTCTGACAGAGGTACTTCTGCCTTTATAACTTTAGCGCCCGCTCTGTCGTCCATATTAGTAACATGCCCTCTCCTGCGGTTAAGGTCACCAACAATATCACCCATATTCTCTTCGGGCGTAAGTGCCTCCAATTTCATAATGGGCTCCATAAGTACGGCTTTTGCAGCCTTTGCAGCTTCTTTATATCCAATTTTAGCCGCAAGTTCAAAAGAAAGGGAATCAGAATCCACAGGATGAAAAGAACCATCCTTAAGAGTGATTTTCATACTATCCATTTCAAATCCGGCTAAAGGACCATTCTTCATAGCCTCTTTAAATCCTTTTTCTACTGAAGGGATATATTCTCTGGGTATATTTCCCCCCTTGATCACATTTACAAATTCCAATCCGGATATGCCATCCTCTCTTGGTTCCATTACAAATACGATATCTGCAAATTTACCACGACCACCTGTTTGTTTTTTATAAATTTCCCGGTGATTGGCGCTTTGAGTAATCGCTTCTTTGTACTCAACCTGAGGTTTTCCTTGATTGACATCAACATTAAACTCCCTTCTTAAGCGGTCCACAATAATATCAAGGTGCAACTCGCCCATACCAGATATAATAGTCTGGCCCGATGCTTCGTCCGTTTTAACCACGAAAGTCGGATCTTCTTCAGCCAATTTTGCCAATGACATCCCTAATCTATCAACATCAGCCTTGGTTTTAGGCTCCACAGCAATCCCGATAACAGGATCAGGGAAATCCATGCTTTCCAGAATAATTGGATGTTTTTCATCAGAAAGTGTATCCCCTGTTTTAATATCTTTAAAACCTACAGCCGCACCAATATCACCAGCCGCAATAGAATCTACGGCATTCTGCTTATTAGAATGCATCTGATATATTCTTGAAATCCTTTCCTTATTCCCCGAGCGATTGTTGAGCACGTAAGATCCTGCATTTAACTTGCCCGAATACGCTCTGAAGAAAGCTAAACGTCCAACAAACGGATCTGTGGCAATTTTAAAAGCTAAAGCCGCAAACGGCTCATTTATGTCCGGTTTTCTTATTACTTCTTTATCTGTTCTTGGATCCATCCCTATAATCCCTTCCTTATCCATGGGAGAAGGCAGGTAACGACAAACAGCATCCAATAAAAATTGCACCCCTTTGTTTTTAAAGGAAGAGCCACAAATCATTGGAATAATACTCATATCCATAACTGCTGCTCTTAAAGCCGCATGTACTTCATCTTCTGTTATAGAATCTTCATCTTCAAAGAATTTCTCCATCAATCCTTCATCGTATTCCGCTACCGCTTCAATCAAAGCAGCACGATATTCGCGAACTTCCTCCTTCATCTCTTCAGGAATATCAATGATATCAAAGCTAGAACCCATATCTTCTTCATGCCATACAATAGCACGGTTCTTTACAAGGTCAACAATACCTTTAAAATCTGCTTCGTCACCTATTGGTAAAACAATAGGTACTGCATTGGATTTCAACATATCCTTAACCTGCTTAATAACCATTAAGAAGTTAGAACCTTGTCTATCCATTTTGTTCACAAAGCCTATTCGCGGAACTTTGTAATTGTCTGCCAACCTCCAGTTAGTTTCAGACTGAGGCTCAACACCATCAACTGCACTAAATAGAAAAACCAAACCATCCAATACCCTAAGTGAACGATTCACTTCAACAGTAAAATCCACGTGTCCGGGGGTATCGATAATATTAAAATGGTAGGGTTTAGATTCAGGAAGAACTTGTCCGTTCTTGGTTGGAAAATCCCAGGTACATGTTGTAGCAGCCGAGGTAATTGTTATACCGCGTTCCTGCTCCTGAGCCATCCAGTCCATAGTCGCAGCTCCATCATGCACTTCACCCATTTTATGACTAACGCCCGTATAATACAAAATACGTTCAGTAGTGGTGGTCTTACCCGCATCAATATGCGCCGCAATACCAATATTTCTTGTATATTTTAAATCTCTAGCCATTTTGCTTATTAAAATCTAAAGTGGGAAAATGCTTTATTAGCCTCTGCCATTTTATGAGTATCCACTCTTCTTTTGACTGCAGCACCTTCTTCTTTAGAAGCTGCCAATACTTCTCCAGCCAATTTTTGAGCCATGGACTTTTCGTTACGCTTTCGCGCAAAGCTTATAAGCCATTTCATGGCAGTAGAAATTTTTCTATCCGGTCTTATTTGCATGGGGATCTGAAAAGTTGCTCCACCTACTCTTCTACTTCTAACCTCTACGTGAGGCATTACATTGGAAAGCGCTTCTTTCCACAATTCCAATGAAGATTTCTCTTCATCTGTCTTCTTTTCTTCTACAATATCCATTGCATCGTAGAATACTTTAAAGGCAACTGATTTCTTTCCATCCCACATTAACATATTCACAAAACGTGTTACCAGTTGGTCATTAAACCTTGGATCCGGTAATAGTGGTCTTTTTTTCGCCTGTTTTTTTCTCATCTCTTCTTCTTACAAGTTTAGATTACTTTTTAGGGCGTTTTGCTCCGTATTTAGATCTTCTTTGGGTCCTTCCAGCAACTCCTGCTGTATCTAAGGCCCCGCGGACAATATGATATCTAACTCCTGGCAAATCTTTCACCCTTCCGCCTCTAACCA
>CBDTVZ010000093.1:0-7566 GCA_965363995.1 uncultured Eudoraea sp. | reverse complement strand
TTTAGGCTTCCAATTTATGGTTTGGTTGAGTTCATACATGCGTTCCCTTACATCCGTGATTTTTATAAACCACGAATCCAAAGGGTAATATAGAATTGGTTTATCTGTACGCCAACAATTGGGATAGCTATGTAAGTATTTTTCAACTTTAAATGCCTTGTTCTCTTCTTTAAGTCTAATTGCAATTTCAACATCAACAGAGCGTTCCGGCGCTTCCCCATCTTCGTAGTACTCATTTTTGACATATTTGCCTGCCAGGTCTCCCATTTCTTTTCGAAACCTGCCTTGCAAATCAACTAACGGGACAGCATTCCCATTTTCATCCATTACCAACATAGGAGGCACAGGTGGTTCTGCCTTTTGGGCTACCTGCATATCATCTGCGCCAAAAGTGGGTGCAGTATGCACTATCCCTGTACCATCTTCCGTAGTAACAAAATCACCTGCTATTACCCTGAAGGCATTTTCAGGGTTACTGTAAGGCTTTGCATAATCGATTAGCTGCTCATATTTTATTCCTACTAGTTCTTTACCAATACAGGATCCCTCTATAAAGTAAGGGATTTTTTTATCTTCCTGAGAAAAAGATAACAGTTCTCCTTCATTTTCAACCTCTATAAATTTACCTGAAAACAGCTGGCCTACCAGGTTTTTTGCCAAGATAACGGTAATAGGTTTAAAAGTATATTGATTGTATGTTTTTACCCAAACGTATTCGATTTTTGGCCCGATAGTCAGTGCAGTATTCGATGGAAGCGTCCATGGCGTAGTTGTCCATGCCAGGAAATAGAGTTCGTCTTTAAACGGCTCCAGAAATTGGGGCAAAGAACTATTTATAATTTTAAATTGAGCGGTTACGGTTGTATCGGTTATGTCCTGATAAGTGCCGGGCATATTCAATTCATGAGAGCTTAAACCTGTACCTGCTTTTGGCGAATAGGGCTGAATTGTATATCCTTTATAGATAAGTCCTTTATCGTAAATCTGTTTTAACAGCCACCAAACGGTTTCCATGTATTTGGGCTTATAGGTAATATAAGGGTCATCCATGTCTACCCAATAACCCATTTTTTGCGTAAGATCATTCCAGGCATCAGTATAGCGCATTACCGCTTTTTTACAGGCTTCATTGTATTCTTCTACGGAAATCTTTACCCCTATATCCTCTTTAGTTATTCCCAGTTCTTTTTCTACACCCAGTTCAATGGGCAGACCATGAGTATCCCAGCCAGCTTTTCGTTTTACCTGAAAACCTTTCATGGTCTTATATCTGGGGAATATATCCTTTATAGTCCTGGCCATAACGTGATGAATTCCAGGCATCCCATTTGCTGAGGGCGGTCCTTCATAAAAAACATAGCTTTCCTGCCCTTCCCTTGTGGTAATACTTTTTTCAAATATATTCTGGGCTTTCCAAAATTGAAGCATTTCTTCCCCAACCTTAGGTAAATCCAATCCCCTATATTCCGCAAACTTCATACAAACAGTTTCCTTTGATATAAATTAAGGCTGCAAAATTAACGAATTAGAATGAAATTATGAGTCTTTCTCAAAAATGTCGATATATGATAAATAAAGTGGGGTTTTTGCTTATTCCCTGAGCTTCTAAAAGCAATAACACGGCATATCAGTGAAAAGGGTGTAGAAGTATGAAATAATTTTAAAATCAAATAATCGCCTTTTTTAAATCTTAAAAACGAAAACTCAATCCCAGTACAAAATTAATTCCTGCCGCCGCTATTCCGGATGAATATGGACGATATCTCTGATTGGTAATATTCTCAATTGCAAATGTTATTTTTAAAGGATTGGCAATTTGATACTGAGACCTTAAATTTAAAGTGTACCAGGAAGGTGAATAAGGGTTACCATCTGCATCTTTTGCATAAATATAACTTTTATTTATTTGTGAAATCGCGAGGTCATTAAACGATATTTGACCATTGTAATTAAGGAAAAGATCTGTTTTCAACCTTTGGTTCCTCCAAATGAGGTGAAAATCGCCGAATGTTGGTGGTACGTGCCTTGCTGGAGTTTCGTTGCCATTTTCGTCCTCTTCCTTTCCTTCAGTCAAAGTGAGATTTGATAATATGGAGAAATTATCTGAAAGAAATACCTCCAAACCAAACTCGAAACCATATACATAAGCATTAGAAGCATTCTGAACAGCCTGTACATTACTTAATTCCCCATTGTAAATGATTTCTTCTTCTCCGTTAAACAGATAATCCCTGCGAACCAGAGCATCTACCAGATAAGTATAATACGTAGCTCCTTTTAGCACTACTTTATCTTTAAAATTTTTCTGTACTCCAAATTCGGCATTATAGGCATATTCTGGTTTCAAATAGGGGTTGGGAACTACAACGGACCCTGGTTCAGAATCAAATACCTTACCTATATCATCAATATTTGGAGCTCTGAAACCAGTGGTCCCATTAAGTGTGAACTGTAAGTCTGCTTTAGGAAACCAGCTAAATCCTATGTTTCCTGTCAAGGCTCCATTATTTAAATTTGAATTATCAAAAGGAAAAGGATAGAAAGTTGTATCAAAATCTGCCTTACTCCAGACTTGGCTATAGCGAATCCCCGCCAACAAGCTAAAATTGGGTTTAGCTTTCAATTCACTATTAACATAAGCTGCAAGGGTCTGCCAGGTAGAACCGTCCGGGTACCTGGACTGTGCGGCTTCTACAATTCCGGTTTCAATATTGGTTTGTTTCCCAATAGATCCCACTTTATTAAAAATATATTCCGCACCGTAATACAATCTTAAATTTCCAATTTTTTTATTTTCAAAATCAATATTTAAGGAAAGTGCATCTATATTTTCCTTTGTTGTATAGAGAATGGGATCCTGAAATAGCCTTTCATTTCTACTTTCTTTAAAATTTTGGTATGCCGTTGTAATTTTTAAACCATCATAAAACTTACTACGGCCTTTTTTATAGATCTGTAAATTACCCATAAACCACTTCTGTGGTCCGTAAAACCATTCTGCAGAACGCAATCCGGTTCCATTGCTGTTTGGCCTTATTAATCTGTCGTATCTCGAGTTATCTGAAGTAGCGGAAAAAAACATTCCTAAATCATAACTCCAATTATTATTAGGTCTATGGGATATCTTTTGCATTAGATTAATCTGATCATATCCCGTTGGGATTTGGATACGGGGATTTTCATTTTCGACCAATACATCAAGTCCATTCAATCGTTTTACATATTGTTTTCTGAGATAAGAATCCGGACCATGTTGGCCCATTCTTAAATCGTTAAAATTATTATATGTAGCACTGGTTAAAAAAGCCCATTTACGCAACCCCAGGTTAATATCGAAATGCCCTGTATTTTCATCATCCCCCGAAGCATATCGATAGTTCATATTTCCTGAAATATCTAAACTATCAGTGGTTGAAAATTGTGGTTTATAAGTAATGAAATTAATTACTCCACCAATAGCATCACTCCCGTGTATCACAGAACCAGGTCCAAAAACCACTTCGGTATTGTAAACGGTAAATGGGTCTATGGATATTATGTTCTGAATATTACCACCCCTAAAAATAGCATTATTCATACGTACTCCATCCACAGTTATCACAAGTCTATTTGTAGCAAAGCCGCGAATCATTGGGCTACCGCCACCCAACTGACTTTTCTGGACAAATATTTTCCCGCTGTTTTGTAAAAGATCTGCTGCAGTCTGTGGATTTGTAAATGCTATTGCCTGTGCGTTAATGGTAACTATTTTTTGGGGTATGTCCTTTTTTTGTTGTTCCCATTTGGAAATAGACATCACCACTTCATCAAGCTGTTCGCGCTTTGAACTAAGATAAACCTTCCCCCCCCTTTTTATAAGTAGTTCCTTAGTAGATCTTTTGGTCTGATAACTTAGGTGCCTTAACGTAATACGCTCATTCCTGTTAAAAACAGAAATATCACATTTTCCGTCAAAATCGGACAGGACAGTCTTTGACTTATCGTTATTGTAAAGAACTGCATTAACGACTGGATCCCGTGTTTCCACATCAAGAATCGTTATTTCCTGACCAGATATAACGTTAATAAAAAGAAGTATAACAAGAAAAATTCCCCTATGCATTTTAGCTAAAAACTTCATTCAAAATGGCGAGTGATCTGGGTTTTCTAAATCCGTGCAAATGTACTTCAAAATAGAGTACAAGGGATTGTAATAGTTCTTGCCTGGTTTCTTTGCCCATCCTGACCGAATGAATTGCATCAAAATTTATGCCCAAAAATTTTTTAAAGAGATCAAGAGCTTCCTCTTTGATAATTGGGTTTATGCCCGGGTACTCAATAAAAGCACCTTCCACTAAATCGAAATACCGGTAACTCATTTTCCTGGTGTCTGGATAAAACCCCAAATATTTTGATAATCCCAATAGAAAAAACAAATGAAAATTACTAATGTTATCGTGTGTGTCCAGCCATTGAAGTGATGCTTCCAGAAAATGGAATAAGTCTTTATTTTGTTCTTCTTCAAAAATGCTGTTGACCAGCATTTCCGCCAAAAATAAGATCATTGCATTTTTAGCAATGTCTGTATGTACTGTTTGGTACGGATAATTGAGCTTAGCCTCAATAAGTCGTTCCAGTGTCCCTTTGTTTTTGTGATTCACAACTATTTCCAGTTGTGTTAAGGGTTGAAAATAGGCGGTTTTTAATTTACCTTTTTTGGAGGCTAAGATTCCCTTGAGCAGATACGATTTTAATCCATCAGAGTAAGTAAACGCTTTAACTATTAAACTGGTATCTCCATACTTTAAAGAAGATAGAATTAAAGCTTTAGTAGTAATTTGCATCTATTGCGCTTAGAATAAAGCAAAGATAGGTTGAATTAACAATAAAATATGATTGGCAATTACAGGAACCAAATCTTTCGCAAAATTTAAAGCTCAATTCCTGTAATTGCCAATCCCCTAATTATTATTTAGATCACACCTTGCGCAAGCATGGCATCTGCAACCTTAACAAAGCCTGCGATATTAGCTCCTTTTACATAATTGCAATATCCGTCATCTTCTTCTCCATATTCAATACAGGAATCGTGAATATCTTCCATAATTCCACGTAACCTTTCATCTACTTCCTCTCTGGTCCAGCTTATTCTTAAAGAATTCTGAGACATCTCCAGGCCAGAAGTGGCAACACCACCGGCATTAGAAGCTTTACCAGGTGCAAATAAGACTTTTGCATCATGAAAAGCGTGGATCGCATCAGGAGTAGAAGGCATATTAGCACCTTCAGCAATACAAAAGCAACCATTAGCAATTAATGCTTTAGCGTCATTTCCGTCCAATTCATTTTGAGTAGCACATGGCAGGGCAATATCACATTTCACTGACCAAGGGCGTTTGCCTTCATGATATGTCGCGGATTTATACTTTTTCACATATTCAGATATTCTACCGCGTTTATTATTCTTGAGATCCATAATAAAGCTCAATTTGTCATTATCAATCCCATCCTTATCATAAATAAATCCTCCAGAATCAGATAATGTTAAAACCTTTCCGCCCAATTGTAAAATCTTTTCCGCCGCATATTGAGCAACATTTCCAGATCCTGAAACAACTACAGTTTTTCCTTTAATTTCCTCATTCTTTATCTTTAACATACTTTGGGCAAAATATACAGTCCCATATCCGGTTGCCTCTGGACGGATTTTAGATCCACCCCATGACAACCCCTTGCCTGTAAGAACACCAGTGAACTCATTTCTTATTTTCTTATACATCCCAAAAAGGAACCCGATTTCCCTTGCTCCTACTCCAATATCCCCTGCCGGAACATCTGTATTAGGTCCTATATGCCTACTTAACTCTGTCATAAAAGCATGGCAAAACCGCATAACTTCATCGTCAGATTTTCCTTTAGGGTCAAAATCTGAACCACCTTTTCCCCCACCCATTGGAAGGGTAGTTAAACTATTTTTAAATACCTGTTCAAAAGCCAGAAATTTAAGAATACTCGCGTTAACTGATGGGTGAAAACGAAGTCCTCCTTTATAAGGTCCTATTGCCGAATTCATTTGTACGCGATATCCTCGGTTTACATGTATCTCACCGTCATCATCTACCCAAGAAACTCTAAAGGAAATCAACCGCTCCGGTTCCACCATCCTCAACAAGATGTTTTTCCCGTAATAGATTTCATGTTGGACTATGTAAGGAATTACCGTATCAGCTACTTCCTGTACCGCCTGGATGAACTCCGGTTCATGACCATTTCGGGTCCTTACCTCGTCCATAAATACTTCGATATTTGTGTTCATATTAAAAATGATTAGCTAAAATTTTTATTGAATTAAAAATTACAGAGCAAAATTATATCTTTTCTGCAATTTAGAGTAGCTTTTTTAAAAAATATGATAAAATTTATGCGATTGCCTGTTCCAGGTCAGAAATAAGATCTTGAACATCTTCAATTCCTACACTAAGTCGAATAAGTGAATCGACAACCCCACTTTTTTCCCGTTCTTTTTTAGGAATACTGGCATGGGTCATACTTGCCGGGTGACCCGCTAAACTCTCCACCCCTCCCAGAGATTCTGCGAGTGTGAAAACCTTTAGCTTTTCTACTATTGCAATGGCATCCTTAAAACTGCTCCCTTTGGGTACAAAAGATATCATTCCGCCATATGCTTTCATTTGTTTTGTGGCAACCTCATGATTAGGATGATCCTTAAAGCCGGGCCAGTATACTTTTTCAATTTTAGGATGGGCAAGCAAATATTCGGCAACGTGTTTCCCGTTTTCACAATGCCGCTGCATTCTTACATGCAATGTTTTAATTCCTCTAAGTACTAAAAAGCTATCCATAGGACCGCATACGGCTCCGCTGGCATTCTGAATGAAGTACAATTTCTCTGCCAATCCCTCATCCTTCACAACTAAAGCTCCCACGACCACGTCGCTATGTCCACCGAGATATTTAGTAGCAGAATGCATGACTATGTCGGCCCCTAAATCTAGAGGCTGTTGTAAATATGGTGTTGCGAAAGTGTTATCTACCGCCATAAGCAACTTATTACTTTTGGCCAATTCTGAAACCGCCTTAAGGTCAATAATATTCATCATTGGATTTGTTGGAGTCTCAACCCAAATTAGTTTCGTGTTTGAATTAATTAATGCAGCAATTTTAGATACATCCTGCATGCCCAGGAAGTGAAATTTGATTCCATACTTTTCAAAGATTTGTCGGAAAAGACGATAACTTCCTCCGTAAAGATCGTTAGTTGAAATCACTTCATCGCCTGGCCCTAATAGTTTAATAACTGCATCCATGGCGGCTAATCCACTGGCGAATGCTAATCCGAAATTCCCATGTTCAATACTGGCGAGCGCCTTTTCCAATGCACTCCTTGTTGGGTTGGCACTGCGGGAATATTCATACCCCATATGTTCACCAGGGCTAGTTTGAGCATAGGTAGATGTCTGATAAATAGGGGGCATCACTGCACCATAAGCCTTGTCGGGCTTTTGTCCTCCATGTATTACCTTGCTATTAAATCTCAATTCTTTTTCACTCATATTAATAATTTAT
>CBDTVZ010000092.1:0-7640 GCA_965363995.1 uncultured Eudoraea sp. | reverse complement strand
ACTTTAGGGTAATCCACTCATTTTAAAATAATTAGTATTTTTGGCACGATATTTTCTATGTTATAAAACGAATTAAATGATGAAGACAAAAGTTCTTTTAGTAGTTGTAGGTCTATTGCTTTGGTCTAACACATTTTCGCAACGGGGTGTAAGAATAGGTTACGTAGACATGGAGTATATTCTTGAAAATGTTGAAGAATACAGAGATGCAAGCGAGCAGTTGGCAAATAAAGTCCAACGATGGAAAATAGAAATTGAGCAGAAGCAAAGTGAAGTGGATCAAATGAAGAAGGATTTGATGGCAGAAAAAGTGTTGTTGACAAATGAACTTATCCTTGAACGAGAGGAAGAAATTCAAATTCTGGAAAAGGAAATGATTGAATACCAGCAAAATCGATTTGGACCTAATGGAGATTTGGTTCTGCAAAAGAAAAGGTTAATTCAGCCTATACAGGATCAGGTTTTTAATGAAGTACAAAAAATTGGATCAAATAAAAAGTACGATTTTATTTTTGATAAATCGGCGGATGTTGTAATGTTGTACTCCCAAAAAAGACATGACATAAGTGAATTAGTGTTGAGGGGAATAGCGCGGACCAGGAAGGTTAGTGCACCAAAAGCAAAGGCGAAGACCAAAAGCCAGTTAGAAACCTTTGAAGGCGATCCGGAAGAAGAGGAAATAAGTGATGCCCTTCTCGAGAGACAGGCAATGGCAAAACAGGCGGAAGAAACAAGAATCAAAACTGCCGAGGAACGGAGGGAAGAACAACTTAAAATAAGAGAAGAGCGTAAAAAAGCTTATGAAGATAGAAGAAAGAAATTATTAGAAGAACGGGATGCTAAGAAGAAAGAAAAAGAAGAAGAAAGAAAACAAATAATTGAAAAGAACGAAGACACTAAAAACTAAAACTCGAAATTAATTAAATTAACATTCAAATAGTAAATTCAGAAATCATGAAACAGTTTAAAAAAGTAGCAATAGCCATAGTTTTATTAGTAGCCGCTACTAGTTTTGTAAATGCACAAAGCACAGTCGCACATATCAATGTAACAGAATTATTGGGCGAGATGCCAGAAATGAAGGCCGCGCAGGCAGAGCTAAAAAAATTACAGGAAACATACAGAGCAGATATTGAAAGTTCTATGACAGAGCTAAAGAATAAATATACTCAGTACTCCAATGAAGCTACTACAAAATCTGAAGAAGAGAATCAAAAAAGAGCTCAGGAACTTCAGGGTTTTGAAAAAAATATTGGGGACGCGCAACAAGCGGCACAACAGGAATTAGCTAAAAAGCAAGCAGAATTATTTGAGCCCATTTCTATAAAGGCAAAAGCAGCCATAGAAAAAGTAGCCGCTACTCAGGGCTATGATTATGTGGTAGATGCTACCCAGGGCGGTGGATTAATTGTTGCAAATGGAAAGGATCTTTTAGCCGAAGTAAAACAGGAATTAGGATTTTAATTTTTACTTTTTTCAACTTTACATTAAAACTGTCCTGCTAAGGACAGTTTTTTTTTAAGATAAGTAAACCTCAATTCTTCTATGATCAACAACCAATTAGCAGGCAATCTAGTACTAATAGAGAAACTGGGAGAATGTTGTTTTATAATACCTTATTGGGTACTGAATGCTTGTTTTAGGAATGTATAACTTTGTTATCGAAAATTATTTATACTAAACCGCATTTTACATGAATGCAAAACCCATAGGTATTTTTGATTCGGGAGTGGGAGGTACTTCCATATGGAAGGAAATACATGCTCTGTTGCCTTATGAGAATACTATTTATCTGGCAGATAGTAAGAATGCACCTTATGGTCAAAAAACCAGAGAAGAAATAATTGCTTTAAGTGTTAAGAATACTGAACTTTTGTTGGCAAGAGGCTGTAAACTCATTGTTGTTGCCTGCAATACAGCTACCACTAATGCAATATCAATTTTACGAGAAAACTATAAGATCCCTTTTATAGGTATTGAGCCAGCTATTAAACCGGCGGCTCTTAATTCCGGAACAGGAACGGTGGGATTATTGGCAACAAAAGGAACTCTAAGCAGCAGTCTCTTTTTAAAAACCTCAAAGGATCATGCGGGCGAAATAACTATTGTTGAAAAGGAAGGTATTGGCCTTGTTCCATTGATTGAAGCTGGAAAAATAAATTCTACTGAGACAAGACAATTATTGGTTAGCTATATTAAGCCTATGCTCGAAGCAAATATCGATCATATTGTTTTGGGGTGTACACATTATCCTTATTTAATTCCTGTTTTAAGGGAATTATTACCACCTCATGTGAACATAATCGATTGTGGCGCAGCTGTGGCAAAACAAACCATGGCGGTTCTGATAAAAGAAAACCTCCAAAATCTTAAAAAAACTCCTGGCAATATTCAGTTTTATACCAATAAGGATACAGAGATCTTAACTTCTTTTCTGAAAGATGTTGATGAAATAAAGCAAATTGCATATCTAAATTTTTGAAGCTACTGCCGGCAAAATAAACTTTATCCCTGGCAATTAATATGTTTTATACGAAGGTAAAATTGGAAATTTTAGCTTTTCCCTATAGTGTCCGTCTTTGGTAAGTGAGATACGTAAAGTTGTAATTATGTCTTTCATCACTTGAGTGAAATTCCTCCTTGGTCCGTTTCCATATTTTTTCATCTATTTCCGGAAAATAGGTATCAGCTTCAAAAGTTTCATGGACTCTGGTGATTTCCAGGACATCGGCATGAGGCATCCCCAAATCATAGATTTCTCCACCACCTATAATATAGGATATGTTATCATCATGAACAAGTTTCAAAGCTTCATCCATAGAATGAACCACAGTACATGAGGGCAAATCCAGATTGTAATTGCTGTCTCGTGTAATAATTATATGCGTCCGATTTGGAAGTGGTTTTGGAAAACTTTCAAATGTTTTCCTGCCCATTATAATTTTATGACCAGTTGTTAATTGCTTAAAACGTTTAAAATCGTTTGGAAGGTGCCAGAGAAGATCATTATCCTTTCCTAAGGCATTATTCTTTCCAATGGCAGCTATCATAATAATTTTACCCACTAATCTTTTTTTTTATAATTAGTCATCGGAAAATCGGTTTCAATTTCGTTTTGAAGTTCCTTTATACGCTGTCTTTGTTTTGCGATTAATATTTCACGCTGTTCACGTTCCCAGTCAATCCCCATAAATTTTTGTGTGACATAGACATTTACTATATGGACAACAAACAAGAAAGCCCAGAAAGTAATAGCCCATATAAACCAGTTATATTCCTCACCGTATTTTAATATTTTGTTGATCAAAATAAGAAATACACTCCCTATAAGAAACAGTACTAAATGAACGTATAGATTTTTTTTTTGCTTAATTCGTTTATGTGCATACTCTAACTGTTCATGCTGTTCTCTATCTATAATGGATTCACTTTTATTTTTGGAAAACATTCTAATAGTTATCTTTAGATACAAAGATACAGTAAATCAAAAATTACAATAACTATCAATGATTCTAAATAATAGAAAATCATATCCTGTTCTGAATCATTGTATTTATGCAAATACGGCCGCATATGGACTTTTAAGCGATGAACTTTTGGAGTGGCGTCAAAATCATGATTTGGATTATCTAATTGGGGGTAGTTCTATGAAAATTGAGAGTTTAGGCTTAATAAGCGAAACAAGAGAAATGGTTGGAAAGTTTTTTAACTGTAAGAGGGATCTGGTGGCCTTGGTTCCAAATTTTTCCTTAGGGCTAAATATACTTCTGGAAGGCCTAGATAGTGGAGAACATATATTGCTACTTGAAAATGACTACCCTTCTGTTAATTGGCCTTTTGAAAGTCGGGGTTTTGAAATTTCTTATGCTAAAATAGATGAAAAGTTAGAAAAGAATATTTTAGAAAAAGTCAGGACTAATGCCATAACGGTATTAGCTCTTAGCTTAGTTCAATGGATAAACGGCATACGTGTGGACCTGGATTTCTTAAAATCATTAAAGAATGAATTCCCACAACTTCTTATCATTGCAGACGGCACACAATTTTGCGGGGCTTTTGCGATGGACTTTGAAAACTCGGGGATCGATGTATTAGGGGCGAGTGGATATAAATGGCTGTTGGCAGGAACGGGTAATGGATTTATGTTATTTAAAGATTCAGCCAAAAGAAGATTCAAAATTAAAACTACTGGATTCAATTCCGCTAGTGCGGTTCTCACCGCAAAGAATACTATACCCTTTAATAAAAACTTTGAGCCAGGACATCTGGATAGTCTAAATTTTGGAAGCCTGAAATGTGCACTGGGAATATTGAACGATATAGGGATGAAAGAAATTTCTGCTCATAACGAGAATTTAAGTAAAAAGGCTAGTAAGGGTTTTGACGAATTAGGTGTGATAAATAAAGATGTTAGCCAAAGAAATCAGCATAGCACCATTTTTAACATTAAAGGTAGTAATGTGTTATTCAACCATTTAATGGAAGAAAATGTAGTCTGCTCCAGACGTGGAGAAGGTATCCGACTTAGTTTTCATTACTATAATACTGATGAAGACATAGATTCCATTTTAGAGATCATTAAAAAAATGTTGTAGTAATTACCTACTTGAAAAAAAAACCACTCCATTTTTACTAAAGTGAACTAAAAGACGATAATATTTTAAGAAATTAATAAATATGATATTAGTCATTGGAGATGAAGGATTTAATGTATTATTTTTGCAGCGTAATCACAAAAATTAAAAAATTATGTCAATTGCAAAACAATATTTAAAAACAAAGCCGATATGCAAAGTTACATTTACAGTACCTGCTGAGGATGCAAAAAAAGTTGCTGTAGTCGGAGATTTCAATAATTGGAATCCTAAAGGGAGCATGTTGAAAAAATTAAAAAACGGAACTTTTAAAGGAACGTTTGATTTACCTAAGGAAAATACTTACGAGTTTAGATACCTGGTAGATGGAAATTATGTTAATGAAACAGAAGCAGACCGTTACCAGTGGAATGAATTCGCTGGTTCAGAAAATGCTGTATTAGATCTGTAATTAACAATTAGGATTAAAGATACCGGGATGTTCATAGGACATCCCGGTTTTTTTATTCAACTATTTCTACGCCCTTCCAAAAAGCTACTGAGCCCTTTATTTGTTTTGCCAGTTCGCTGATCTCAGGATAGTACCAAGCCGCATCTTTGTTTTCCGCTCCGTTAACTTCCAGGGTATAATATGAGGCTAAACCTTTCCACGGGCATGTGCTTTGTGTTGTGCTCGGTTTAAAATATTCTTTTTTAATGCTTTCAGCTGGAAAGTAGTGATTATTCTCAACTACAATTGTATCGTTACTCTCAGCAATAATTGTATTATTCCAAATGGCTTTCATAATTATTTTTTTAAAATATAGTTTTTATAAAATCTATTCTCATCACTAAAAATTCCGCTTATCTTCATTCCGGCTTTATCAGCTAACCATGTAACTATATCGTCGTCATATTTTTGAGAAATTTCTGTGTGTATAGTTTCCCATGCATTAAAAGTTACAGCAAGATCAAGCCCATTAATATGAATTGTTTGATTTTCCTTGGATACCAAATAACTTTTAGCAGTACCTGTCTCTGGATCATAGACTTCCCAATGTAAGAACTTATCGAGATCAAAATTGGCATCCAACTCACTGTTTATTCTCGCCAACAAATTTTTATTAAATCTTTCGGTAACCCCTGCATTATCATTATAGGCATTTATGATGGTCTGCGGATCTTTTTTTTGATCAAAGCCAATAAATAAAAGATCATCGTCATTCATTAATTCTTGTATACTCATCAAAAACTCCACCGCCTGTGGATGAAGTAAATTACCAATATTTGAGCCCAGAAACATAATAACCTTCCTCTTGTATTGCATTGTGCAGAGTTGTTCAAGGGTTTCAAAATACGTCCCCTGGAAGGACTTTACATTTACCGATGGAAGTTCATTGCTTATTGACTCCTCAAGTTGATTCAGCGCATTCTCGCTAATATCTATTGCGACATACTGAAAGGGAACCCCCTCAGCCACAAGCTGCCTTAACAGAATTTTGGTTTTCTTTCCATCTCCTGCGCCAAGTTCAATTAGGTCGAATTCCTTTGAATCTTTAAAAAAGACCCGGCATATTTCATCTTTAAACGTATCAAGAATTTTATACTCGCTATTTGTCAGATAATATTCTGGCATGTCCATAATTTCCTGAAACAACTTATCTCCTTTTGCATCATAGAAATATTTTGAAGATATATGTTTAGGAAAATCAGTCAATCCTTTATAGACATCTTTATGGAATTCAGACGTTGAAATCAATGTGGTTTTTTGTTGCATGATGCTTTTGTCGTATTTATTTGGCCAACCTTAACCCGGTATATTGCCATCTTAGATGGGGGTGAAAAAAATTACGGTAAGTAGGGCGCGTATGATTAGAGGGCGTGGCGAAAGATCCTCCCCGAAGGACTTTCTGACTCACCATAAATTTGCCATTATACTCACCCAATGCCCCCTCTTCTTTCTGATAGCCAGGGTAAGGCAGGTATGCACTTTCTGTCCATTCCCATCGGTCGCCCCATTGGAAATATTTCTGTGCTACTTCCCATTCAAATTCAGTTGGCACACGGCAGCCTTTCCATTGTGCAAAGGCAAAGGCCTCAAAATAGGAAAGATGAGAAACTGGAGTATTTGGACTAATATTTTGTAGTCCTTCAAGCGTATAGTTATGCCATTCTCTGTTAATATTATGCCAGTATAGGGGGGAAGAAATTTGATTTTTGCAAACCCAATCCCATCCTTCGGCATGCCATAATTCAAAAGAATTATAACCGCCGTCATTAATAAATTCCAAATATTCCTTATTGGTTATAAGTTTATTTGAAATTTCGTAGGCATGCAAATAAACCTTATGTCTTCCTAATTCATTGTCAAAGCAAAAATTATCCAGGCCGTGGCCAATTTCATATATACCCGCATCAATTGAAACCCAATCCTGTTGGTGACTTTCTACCCTATGTTCATTAATTGAATCTATATAGGCTGGTAAAAGTGGATTATTACCTAAAATGTATTTGATATCTGTTAATAACAGTTCCTGATGCTGCTTTTCGTGCTGTATACCAATTTCTAAAAGGTTAAGTAGTTTCTCGTTTGATTCTGTATCCAAAAGTGTTTTAATAGCATTGGTTACATAATTTCTATAGGTATATACCTTTTGGACTGATGGCCTTGACAGGTTGCCACGGTCCGAGCGGATGACTCTTTTCCCCACAGTTTCATAATAGCTGTTGAATACAAATGAAAAGTCTTCATCGTAAACTTTATAATCCTTTAAATAAGGTTTTAACAGAAACTCTTCAAAGAACCAGGTTGTATGTCCAAGATGCCATTTAGGCGGGGAAACATCTTCTATGGGCTGAACCACATAGTCCTCAATTTCTAGAGGGGTACATATGGTTTCACTTTCTTTTCTGGTGATGAGGAATGTGTCCAGGAGTGTCTCGGTAACGAGCATAACGCAATTTTTTCATTTAAATATAGGAATTTATGCGCGGAGATAAAATTATTTAATAATTACACAGCTACCGCCCCTTTGATATGCGGATACGGATCGTAATATAACAGCT
>CBDTVZ010000091.1:0-7671 GCA_965363995.1 uncultured Eudoraea sp. | reverse complement strand
AAGGTGGCCCACATACACGAGTCACATAAAAGAACTGAAGAATGATATAAAACTTGCGAAAACGATATGAACATTGCCTTCACTTTTCTTATTGATAGTAGGGTTCGTATATAATTATTTTGAACGATTGTCAACACTGTATATTGCAAATAGGGTGTTTGGTGGTTTTGGAAAGTTCAGTACTATTTACAATCCCCGCCAAATAGAATATTACGCGATAGCGAAATGTTCCTTTTTGGCTTTTAAGAATGAATAAATTAAATACAAAAAATAAAACACTAAATCTTAAAACAGTACTAAAATGCTAAGATTCTTCATCCCATTATTCCTGTCTTTGCAAATTTATGCGCAAGAGACTCCATTTCTATACGAAGTGGACTTCACCAATAAGAATGATGCTTTTAATGTAACATTGACAGTACCATCATTAACGGCAGATGATGACGTGTATAGTTTTGTTTCCTATGCTCCAGGAGTACATCAACCATTAGATTTTGGCCGATTTGTCAAAATGTTTAAAGTATATGATAAAGACGGAAAGGAGCTTTTGACGAATAAAATATCCATAAATGATTTTAAAATTCTTGACCCTACTAACGTTTCAAAAATCATCTATGAAATTGACGATTCGTTTGACATGAGTACCGGTTATCACCCGATTTACCCTATGAGTGGCACTGGAATTAATACGGACTACATCGTTTTTAATCCCCATGGTGTGATTGGGTATTTTCAAAATCTTAAGAACCGGCCCATTCAGTTGAATATGTTGCTTGATGGAACGCCCAGAATTGGCACCGCTCTAAGTAAAAATGATGAAGGCTTTTACGAAGTTGATTCTTATTTCCATTTAACCGATTCGCCTATATTAATTGGAGATAGTTTATCCTATGCTTTTACAACAATTGATAAAATTCAAGTTGAAGCTTATGTTCATTCACCCTCGGGCAAATTAACAGCTCAAATGGTTTTGGATCAGGCCCTACCCATACTAAATGCGGCTATAGATTTCATGGGCTATTCACCGGTAGATAGATATACGTTTTTGATGTATCTCGCATCAGAAGAAGAGGTTAAGGAAATGCCAGTATTCAACAGCGGCGGGGCATTGGAGCATTCATTTAGCTCAACCTATGCCTTGCCAGACATACCTGAGTATTACCCTTTTCTTAAAAATGTAATTGCACATGAGTTTATGCATATTTTAAGTCCTCTTCATTTGCATAGCGAAGTATTAGCGAATTTTGATTACTCCAATCCTGTTTCAGAAGATCAACATGTTTGGCTCTATGAAGGTGTGACTGAATGGATTTCCTACATAATGCAGGTAAAAAACGGTACGGCAAGTACACAAGACTATTTGAATTATCTATCAGAAAAAATTAACAATAGCGAAAAGTATGATTCTACATATAGTCTTACCAGAATAAGCCTTGAATGGTCAACAGATGAAGGCTATGAACAATATAATAATATTTATCAGTTGGGGGCACTAACTGCCGCTATGTTAGATATCAAGCTATTGCAGCTTTCAAATGGCAGAAAAGGGTTGCGTGAAGTATACCTTGAATTAATTAAAAAATATGGAAAAGAAACACCATTTGATAACGCCACTTTTTTCGACACTTTGGTTGATATGACCTATCCTGAAATAGCTGATTTTATAGAAAATCATATTAAAAACAACACACCATTTAATTTTGAAACAGAAATGAAATCATTAGGAATTAAGTACTATAATCAAAGGCTAAATCCTGATAATCTTCCTACCATGGGATTCACTATCGAGCCTGATAAAGACAACCAACCTACAGTCGGGTCTCTCTCCTCAGAATACGGGGGTACACAAGTCAAAGTTGGGGATATTATTACCCATATAAATGATACGGAATTGAAACAATCGACTTATCTCGCATTATTTGAGAGCATCCAAAAAATGAAAATTGGTGATGAATATCATTTGGATATAATCAGAAATGGGAAGGCCTTCAAAATCACTGAAAACCTATATGCTAAATATGATAAAAATGTATTTGAGTTAGATAGTAAAGCCTCGAAAGAATCAATAAAGCTTAGGGAAATTGTGATGCCAAAACATGAATAATTATACGGAAAAGAATCTAAAACCAGTTGCTAACACAAAATAAACGCCATTAAAACAGGCGTTTATTCATACCGTTGTAAAACATTTGGTAGAGCAGAATAGAATAGTAAGGTGGGCGGCAAAAATAGTAGTGAACAGTTATATTCTTCTTTGACATCTTAATTTTTACATCATGAGGAATAGAGAATTCGAACAGCTAAGTGTCTTTAATTTTGTAGATGAGCTGAAAACAGAGATAAAATTTGGAGATATAGTCTGCGATAAAGTGAGGCATTTATCTCCAACAGTAATCATCTGATATTCAAAAATTTAAAAACTATCATTTCAAAGTACGCGTCGGATTGTACTTGTGCTTTGGATGAACTTAAATATAAGTAAATATGGTTAAAGTATATTTGGTTATCAAAAAATTGTGATTTTTTAAACTTCCTAATCATATTATTGTGTTTTTCGCCAAACAAGAATGTAACTCCATCTCGTTTAACCTTGTTTTTATGATTTAACAACAACCAGAATTTTCGCTTTAGTCATGATATCCTTAAAATTCGACCAAAACTACTCCTAAAGTTTTAGATTTAATGCGCCTCCGTTAAAGCCTTGGTGTTGTGCCAAAGATGGGGCCAGTCTTAGCAGATTTTGCAAGTTTGGATTTTCGCGGCAGGATGAACACCATATTTTATACAGAAGTAGGCTTCACTTCTTTTGAAATTGCATCCCCATTTTATATTTTATACCTGAGCCTGGTAGGTTTAATTCCTATTATTTTATTATATTAGGTTGGTATTATTTTCTTTCATACTCGGAAGGCCCTATCTGACTTTTTTAATCGATCGGGGCTAACCATTAATAGCTGCTATTAATGATAATTCCATGAAAGATAATGTACCTTTTTAAACAGTTATAAACACAATTAAATCACCCCATTATGAAAAACATTTACCCAAACAGATCTTTAGGATTACCCAGCAATGGTATTCGATGCATCCTATTACTGCTCTTTTGGTGCCTGCTAATACCAGCTAGCGCCCAGGATTACCAACTGGTCTTTGCCGATGAATTTGACGGTACAGCCGTAGACCCGGCCAATTGGACCTTTTTACTAGGCGATGGCACCGACGTTGGCCTTCCACCCGGTTGGGGTAATAACGAATTACAGTATTACCGGGAAGAAAATACAACCGTAGCCGGTGGTTTGATGACCATTACGGCAAAAGAAGAATTTTTTTCCGGAAATAATTACACCTCCTCCCGTCTGATTACGGAAAATAAACAGGATTTTACCTACGGGCGGATGGAAATGCGGGCCAAACTTCCCATTGGGCAGGGTATATGGCCGGCGTTTTGGATGTTTTTCACCGCCCCGGGAGAATATGGAGGATGGGCGGCCAGCGGAGAAATAGATATTATGGAGTATATCGGAAGTAAGCCTAACGAAATATTTGGAACCATTCACTACGGCCAACCCTTCCCAGGCAATGTTTTTTCCTCGATAGACTATATATTGCCAAGTGGTACTTTCAACGACGATTTTCACGTCTTTGCCATTGAATGGGAGCCTGGAGAAATCCGATGGTTTGTGGATAACATATTGTTCGCCACCCAAAACAGTTGGTGGTCTAACGGCGGGCCCAATCCTGCGCCTTTTGACCAGGATTTTCACCTGCTTTTAAACCTGGCTGTGGGTGGAAATCTGCCTGGCAATCCCGATGCTACCACAGTTTTTCCGCAAGAATACATTATTGATTACGTAAGGGTTTATGAGGATGTAGACCTCCCCACGGTGAGTCTAACCAGCCCAGCCACAGGAACGGTCTTTGCGACTGACGACGATATCCTCATATCAGCTTCCCCTACTGGCACCCAGGGGGTAGCAAAAGTAGAATTCTTTCAGGGAGATATAAAGTTGGGTGAGGCAACTTCTGCACCATATGAAATAACGGTTTCGAACGCGGCCGCCGGATCCTATAAAATAAGGGCGATAGTGACCGATAATAATACAAAAATTAATTACTCAGAATTTGCAGACATTACCGTGGGCGGTGCTGTACAAGGACCTTATGCCATGGTCCCTACGGTTTTGCCTGGTACTGTTGAGGTAGAAAATTATGACGTTGGAGGACAGGGTGAAGCTTTTAATGATTCTGACCCCAGTTTAAACGAAGGTAGCAAGTCAAGTGGAAATCTCTATCGCTCCAACGAAGGTCCTGATTTGGAATCTACCACAGATGTCGGTGGAGGACAAAATGTGGGTTTTATTGTGAATGGAGAATGGCTGGAGTATTCCGTAGACGTGCAACAGGCAGGAACTTACGATATCGTAGCCCGGGTTGCCTCGGCAGCCACGAGTGGGTCTTTTAATTTAGAATTTGACGGTTTTGATAAAACAGGACCCATCAGTTTTCCTACTACCGGAGGATCCCAGGATTGGGTCGACGTGGTAAAGGAAAACGTGGCCCTGGATGCCGGCTTGCAAGTCATGCGAATTCAGATGCTTGCCAATGGTTTTAATATCAATAATATAAATATCGTGCCGGCCGATCCATCTTCGGGAACGAAAGTCACTTTTGACGATATGGAACATGGCGATCCTCTTAATAACGGTTGGTTTTCCTTTGGTGGCTCAGTTGGAGGTGGTGGTATTGACCCCAATGCCGGTGATTTGCCTCCCCGAAATGGAGGCGCTTTTAGCCTGCAAACCGGATGGGGTTCAGGAGGTACCCCGGGATTTTTTGGAGGATTCGGTCGGAATAGTCCGGTGGATATTTCCGAAACCACCTACTTTAACTTTTGGATCAATCCTGATGCAGGTCAGGATTATACTTTAGAGGTTAATCTGCAAGATGATGATGATAACGATGGTACTCAGGATGACGAATTTCAGTTCAATTTTGTAGTGAGCCCTATGGGTCCCGGAGCAGTCAGTGGAGGGGGTTGGCAACTGGCCTCCATACCTTTAAGTGACTTTTTTGATGATAATTCGGTACTAACCGGTGGAAATGGAATTTTAGACAGTAAAATTCTCACCGTGATCATGGCGGTTATTAGTAACTCCGGGGCGGATGTCAATTTCCGCACAGACTTTTGGTCATTTACCAATGGGCCTTTAGGGCAGGAAATTGATGTAACCCCCATGAATCACGACTTTGGAGATGTCGCTCTAAGCAGTAGTGGTGCCAAAGTATTCACTGTAGTGAATCAGGGTTGCACAGACCTGCAGGTGAACACAACCGGCTTTAGCGGAACTGCTGCTGCTGAATTTTCGATACTGGCTGGTGAAGCACCTTTTACCCTGGCTCCTGGAGGCGAACAAATAATTTTGGTGAGTTTTGCCCCATCTTCTCTGGGACCTAAGACCGCAGAATTGAATATTGAGAGCAACGATGCCGATGAAGCAGTTGTGACCATACCACTGACTGGAGAAGGCGTTGAAGCGTCCGATATCTTAAAAGTGGTATTTGACGATATGGAACACGGTAATCCACTGGCCAATGGCTATTTTACATTCACCGGTTTGTCCGGCGCCAATTTGGAAGCCACTTTTATGGATCTGCCACCTGATAATGCAGGAGCATTTTCACTTTCAACCAGTTGGAGTTCCGGTGGTGCTCCAGGCTTTTTCGGAGGATTTGGGCGCACTTTCCCTGTCGATCTGACCTCAATGACCCATTTCAATTTCTGGATCAACCCGGATGCCGGTCAGGACTACCTGATTGAAATTCAGTTACAGGACGATGACAATGGAGACGATCAGATCCCCTTTCCACCGGAAGGTAATGACGACGAATTCCAAATCAATTTTACGGTAAATGATACAGGAGATGCCATTAGCGGAGGAGGCTGGCAATTAATATCCATCCCTTTAAGCCAATTCTTCGATGACAATTCCTTGCAAAACGGAGGGAATGGTATTCTTGATCCAATTTCCGTGGCCAATGGGGGCAATGGGCAGTTGGTCAATGTGATCTTTGGCTTCATCAGTAATTCCGGAGCTGATGTTAGTTTTCGCACCGACTTTTGGTGTTTTTCGGAAGGTCCTTTAGGAACTACTGATCCGGTAATTGCGGTTACACCCAGTTCACATAACTTTGGTTTAGTATTTCCTGGAACTAGTTCCCAGCAAACTTTTCAGGCAGTAAATAATGGGGGTAGTGATTTAATTGTTAACGCAGTGAATCTTACAGGGGCCGATGCAGGAGACTTTAGTATTGTATCCGGCGGGGACCCATTTACCTTAGGCATTGGAGAAATGGCTGATATTGTGGTAGATTTTAGTCCTACCGCTTTGGGTATTAAAACAGCTGCCCTGAGTATCGAAAGCAATGACCCCAATCAAAGCACCCTGGAAGTGCTGCTTACTGGTGAAGGTTCCGATCTTAATAAAGTAGTTTTTGACGATATGGAGCATGGCAACCCTTTTGCTAACGGATGGTTCGCTTTCAACGGCAATGGGGGAGGAGGTCTGGATCCCAATGATGCAGATTTACCTCCTACCAATGGTGGCGTATATTCCTTGCAAACCGGTTGGGGGGGTGGAGGAAACCCTGGTTTTTATGGTGGATTCGGTCGCAACAATTCGGTAGAAATAACCGAGATGACCCATTTTAACTTCTGGATCAATCCCAATGAGGGGCAAGATTATACGCTAGAGGTTAACCTCCAGGATGACGATAATGGTGATGGCAATCCTGATGACGAATTCCAATATAATTTTGTAGTCAGTGCTTCCGGGCCAGATGCTATAAGTGGCGGTGGTTGGCAACTGGCATCCATCCCTTTAAGTGATTTTTTTGATGACAATAGTTTCTTAACCGGTGGTAACGGTGTACTAGATACCCGTATTCTCACAGCGGTTATAGCCGTGATTAGCAATTCAGGTGCCGATGTAAATTTCCGTACTGATTTTTGGTGCTTCTCTGAAGGGCCTTTAAAAGCTAAACTTGCTTTTGATGACATGGAACATGGCAATCCCTTGGGTAGCGGCTGGTTTACCTTTAATGGGATAGGCGGTGGAGGTGTTGACCCCAATTTCGTTGATCTACCCCCTCAGAAAGGTGGTTCCGCTTCCTTGCAAACCGGCTGGGGTTCCGGAGGTACTCCAGGATTCTTTGGAGGCTTTGGACGAACAAATCCGGTACATATCGCCGATATGACGCACTTTAATTTGTGGATCAATCCCGATCCCGGGCAAGATTATGTTTTGGAGATTAATTTGCAAGAAGATGATGACGGAGATAATGCTTTTCCTTTTCCCGCTCCCAATGATGACGAGTTTCAATATAATTTGGAAATTGCCCCTAATGGAACTCAGGCAATAAGTGGCGGTGGTTGGCAACTTATTTCAATCCCCCTAAGTGACTTCTTTGACGACAATTCCATTCACGGCGGTAATGGTATTTTGGATCCAGTACCGGTATCAAGCGGAGGTAATGGACAATTGATTGGGATTGTAATGGCTGTAATTAGCAATTCTGGTGCAGATGTGACGTTCCGTACCGACTTTTGGTGTTTCTCCAAGGGACCTTTGGAATTAGAATGTGATCCTGAACTAATGGTTGATATTGGGGGTG
>CBDTVZ010000090.1:0-7698 GCA_965363995.1 uncultured Eudoraea sp. | reverse complement strand
GATGCGGTACTATTTGGTGCTATTGGCCATCCGAAATATGATAACGATCCATCAGCAAAAGTTCGCCCGGAGCAAGGTTTATTGCGAATGAGACAAAAGCTGGGATTGTTTGCAAATGTAAGACCCACTTTCACCTTTCCATCTTTAATTGATAAATCCCCATTAAAAAGGGAACGGATAGAGGGTACTGATCTGGTATTTTTAAGAGAACTTACCGGTGGTATCTATTTTGGTAAAAGAGGAAGGGAAGACAACGGAGACACAGCTTATGACACCTGTACTTATACCCGAAAGGAAGTACAGCGTTTGGCCAAAAAAGGCTTTGAAATGGCACAAAAACGCTCTAAACGTCTATGCTGTGTAGACAAAGCCAATGTTTTGGAATCGTCGCGTTTGTGGAGGGAAACTGTTCAGGCTATGGAAAAAGATTATCCTGATGTAGAGGTTTCCTATGAATTTGTTGATGCTGTGGCTATGCGGCTTGTTCAGTGGCCAAGTCAATATGATGTGCTTATTACTGAAAACCTGTTTGGTGATATTCTTACAGATGAGGCTTCTGTTATTTCAGGTTCTATGGGATTAATGCCTTCTGCTTCTATTGGAGAAAGTATCGCGTTGTACGAACCAATTCATGGTTCCTATCCTCAGGCAGCTGGAAAAGATATTGCTAATCCCCTGGCAACTGTTTTATCTGCGGCCATGTTATTTGATGGATTTAATTTGTCTGATGAGGCTGAAGCTATACGCAAGGTGGTTAATGAATCCCTTGCCGAAGGTATAATTACTGAAGACCTTGCTGAAGGCGGAAAAGCTTATAAAACCAGTGAAGTTGGCGATTGGCTTGCCTCACATATTTAGGAAGAAATATATCTAATTTTCCCGAAGAGCTTTTGGGTTTGCACAATTAATTTTACAAATATCAAATTGATATTTATAAAAGATAGTCGGTGCTAATAAAGTTGGATAACTTGGTTTCTAATAACTTTTCGAGAATTTCATTATTTAACTCAGTGTCCTTTGCGGCTACAAATGTTCTTATAGAGAACGATCGCAATGCGTCATGAACACTTAGTGTAGCAACCGCGGAATCCTTTCTCCCAGTAAACGGGTAAACATCTGGTCCGCGTTGGCAGGAACTATTCAGATTTACGCGACATACCAGATTCGCCAGGTTGTCAATTAATGGAGCAAGGGTATATACATCACTACCAAACAAACTTACCTGTTGCCCATAGTTAGATTCAGCCATGTCATCTAATGGTTCCTGAATATCTTCAAATGAAAGGATAGGAATCACAGGGCCAAACTGCTCCTCTTCATATACTTTCATATCCTTAGTCACAGGGTAAAGGACAGCTGGCCAGATATAATTATCAGAATGTTCTCCTCCTTTTGCGTTTAGAATCTGCGCTCCTTTATCCAGCGCATCATCAATTAATTCTTGTATGTACGCTGGCTTATCCGGTTCTGGTAATGGTGTAAGATTTACGCCTTTATCCCATGGGTTACCAAACTTAAGTTCATCTACTTTTTTTGAGAATTTTTTAGTAAACTCCTCTACTATATCTTTATGAACATATATTACTTTAAGTGCGGTGCAACGCTGACCATTAAAAGACAAGGCACCGGCCAGACATTCATTAATAGCCAATTCCAGATTCGCATCATCTAACACAATAGCAGGATTTTTTGCTTCCAGCCCCAAAACAAGTCGCAAACGGTTGCTCTTCGGATGCTGGTTTTGTAAAGCATTTGCAGATGAACTATGACCTATTAAAGCCAAGACATCGACTTTCCCCGTCTTCATTATGGGCCCTGCAATAGCACGCCCACGACCGAACAAGACATTGACAACCCCTTTCGGAAAACTATCTTTAAACGCTTCTATTAAAGGCGCAATCAAAAGAACACCTTGTTTGGCAGGTTTAAAAACTGCAGTATTCCCCATGATAATTGCCGGAATAAGCAAACAGAAGGTTTCATTTAAAGGATAATTATAAGGTCCAAGACATAGTACCACACCAAGAGGTCCGCGCCTTATATGAGCATAAACTCCTTCATTCTTATCAAATTTTGCTGAATCACGATCCAATTGTTTATAATCCTCAATAGTATCGTAGATGTATTCTATAGTTCTGTCGAATTCTTTTTCAGAATCTGGTAATGTTTTACCTATTTCCCACATCAAATATTTGACCACCTCATTCCTTTTGGTCTCCATACTACGGACAAACTTTTCCATACATTCTATCCGATCTCTAACCTTCATGGTTGGCCATACACCCTGTCCCTGGTCATAAGCTTTTACAGCAGCATCTAATGCCTCTAAAGCCTCCTTTTCACCCATGTCCGGAACAGAGCCAAGTAATGTTGGCGCATATTCAGATGTACTTGAGATAGTAGAGAAAACATTGACAGTGGCACCATCCCACTCTTTTAATACCCCATTTACTAAATAAATCTTTTGATTTATTTGCTCATTAATACGAAATGCCTCAGGAATTATCGATACGTTCGTTTCCATGTTGTTTTTTGTCATAAATGCTTAGAACAATTTTTAAATACGGCTGAATTACTTTTATCTAAACGATAGGTTTCATTGCAGTCATGGACTCCCTTAATCTCGCACCAATAATCTCAACCGGATGCTCACGTAGGGCCTTATTTACCGCGATTAATTTTGCGTTATCCACACCATTGTCTTTGACTTTAAAATAAGGGGTGCCAATAACATCAATATCTACTTTTTTCATAAAATCGCCCAATAAAGGTTTACAGGCATGATCAAATAAATAGCAACCATATTCTGCAGTATCAGATATTACCCTGTTCATTTCAAATAATTTCTTTCTGGCAATGGTATTGGCTATAAGAGGTGTTTCGTGCAATGATTCGTAATACGCAGATTCTCCTATTATTCCGGATTCTGTCATAGACTCATAAGCCAGCTCTACCCCTGCCCTTACCAAAGCAACCATAAGCACACCATTATCATAATATTCCTGCTCAGATATAGCATCATCACCAGCAGCAGTTTTTTCAAATGCGGTTTCTCCGGTTTCTGCACGCCAGGTCAACAGGTTTTTATCATCATTTGACCAATCTTCCATCATTGTCTTAGAAAAATGGCCACTCATAATATCATCCATATGCTTTTGGAATAAGGGCCTCATAATATCTTTTAGCTCTTCTGATAACTCAAAGGCTTTTATTTTTGCAGGATTAGACAAACGGTCCATCATATTGGTTATCCCACCATATTTCAATCCCTCTGTTACTGTTTCCCAACCGTATTGAATAAGTTTAGAAGCATAGCCCGGGTTAACTCCCTTCTCTATCATTTTATTAAAGCAAAGAATGGATCCTGTTTGTAATAAACCACACAGAATGGTTTGTTCTCCCATTAAATCAGATTTGACTTCAGCAACAAAAGAAGACTCCAATACGCCTGCCCTATTGCCTCCGGTAGCGACTGCATAGGCCTTGGCCTGCTCGTATCCCTTACCTTCCGGGTCATTATTAGGATGAACAGCAATCAAGGTTGGTACCCCAAAGCCTCTTTTGTATTCTTCTCTAACCTCTGATCCGGGACATTTTGGCGCAACCATAATAACTGTTAGATCCTTCCTTATTTGCATCCCTTCCTCTACAATATTAAATCCGTGAGAATAAGACAATGTCGCTCCTTTTTTCATTAGAGGCATTACTGCATTTATTACAGAAGTGTGCTGCTTGTCCGGAGTTAAGTTAATGACAAGATCTGCGTCAGGCACTATATTTTCATAGGTGTCTACATTAAAACCATTCTCACTGGCATTTTTAAAAGATTGGCGTTTTTCCTTAATGGCAGCCTCTCGAAGCGTATAAGAAATATCCAATCCAGAATCCCTCATATTTAAACCCTGGTTTAAACCTTGTGCACCACAACCCACAATAACAATCTTTTTTGATTTCAGAGCATTTATGCCATCCGAAAATTCGGTAGACTCCATAAACCGGCATTTACCTAATTGTAATAATTGATCTCGTAAGGATAGCGTATTGAAATAATTTGTCATGTTTAATTATTGTTATTTTTTATTAACTAAGATTTATGTTTGATGGAATTCATTAATAATTGGAGTAATAGGCATTGTCGATTTTGTTACCGCAATTCTCCCTGAACGTACGAATTGCATTATTCCATAAGGTTCAAGTTGATCATGCATTTCATCAATCTCGTGTCTTCTGCCTGTTTTGGCCAAAACAAAATATTCCCTGGATACCGTTACAATTTTGGATTTACTCGCCGAGATGATATTCTGAATCTGAGGTTCATCAAATAAAAGATGTGAAGCAATTTTAAAGAGTGCAGACTCCTGATATATGGTCTCCTCATCTGTATGATAAAATGTTTTTATAACCTCAATTTGCTTCTCAATTTGTGCTACTATTTTACGTGTCCAATCTTCTGTAGTATTGATGACAATAGTAAATTTGGATACTTGCTCAATTTCTGATTTTGAAACATTTAAACTTTCTATATTGATGTGTCTCTTTAAGAATATTCCAGATATTCTATTGAGTAATCCAACATTATTTTCGGAATAAACCGATATAGTAAACCACTTTTTTTCCATGCTAATTTATTTTAAACGAATATCTGAAACCGATGCCCCCGAAGGAATCATTGGGAAGACATTATCTTCTTTTTCAACACTAACTTCCAGAAAGTATGGCTCTTTTGAGGCCATCATAGCTTGCACCGTTGACTTAAGGTCCTTACGATCTTCCACCTTTTTTGCTTCAATATGATATCCTTCAGCTATTTTTACAAAATCCGGATTAGTCATTACCGTTGAGGCATATCTGCTCTCAAAAAATAATTCCTGCCATTGCCTTACCATCCCTAAGTGACCATTGTTTAAAACAACAATTTTTACAGGAGTCTTATTCTGAAAAATAGTCGCTAATTCCTGAATTGTCATTTGGAAACCGCCATCTCCGATAATTGCAACCACTTCCCTATCCATTGCTCCCATTTTGGCGCCAATTGCAGCCGGGAGTGCAAAACCCATGGTTCCCAAACCTCCTGAAGTAATATTACTTTTAGTCTGTTTGAACTTGGCATACCGGCACGCTATCATTTGATGCTGACCTACATCGGTAACTATAATGGCCTTATTTTCTGAAGCCAGATTTATTTCTTTAATCACTTCACCCATGGTTAGACCATCTTTGGTTGGGTAAAGATCATTTTTAATTACAGCTTCATATTCTTCTTCATAGCACTTTTTGAATTTATTATGCCAGGCATCATGATTATTTTCTTTTATTAATGGCAATAATAAATCGAGTGATTCTCTTGCATTACCTAAAATTGCTACATCCGCTTTTACATTTTTATCAATCTCTGCGGGGTCTATTTCAAAGTGGATAACTTTGGCTTGTTTGGCATAGGTCTCAAGACTCCCTGTAACCCTGTCATCAAAGCGCATTCCTATGGCTATAAGAACATCGCATTCATTTGTAAGCACGTTGGGACCATAGTTCCCATGCATCCCTACCATCCCCACATTTAAGGGATGATCCGTATCCATTGCAGATAAGCCCAAAATGGTCCACGCTGCCGGGATTCCGGCTTTTTCAACCAATGCTTTAAGCTGCTCCTCTGCTTTTCCAAGAATTACACCATGACCAAATACTATAAAAGGTTTTTTTGCATTGTTTATTAATTCAGCCGCAGATTCAATTTTTGCAATCTCAGGCTTTGGGTTAGGCTTGTAGCTTCGGACTGCTATACAACGACTATAACTAAAATCAAACTCTTCAAATTGCGCGTTCTTTGTAATATCAATCAATACAGGGCCTGGACGACCCGATTTTGCTATATAGAAGGCCTTTGCCATAATTTCAGGAATCTCAGAAGCATTTGTAATCTGATAATTCCATTTGGTAACCGGGGTAGATATTCCAATTATATCGGTTTCCTGAAATGCATCGGACCCTAACAGGTGTCGGGCTACCTGACCTGTAATACAAATCATTGGAGTAGAATCTATCTGCGCGTCTGCAAGACCGGTAACTAAGTTTGTTGCTCCTGGGCCAGAGGTTGCTATCGCAACTCCCACTTTTCCTGTAACTCGGGCAAAACCCTGCGCTGCATGAGTCGCTCCTTGTTCATGCCTTGTAAGCACATGGTGAAGTTTATCCTGAAACTTATACAGCTCATCATAGACAGGCATAATAGCACCACCTGGATAGCCATATATCAAATTCACATCTTCTGCAAGAAGGCAATGGATAATTGCTTCAGCCCCGCTGATTCTTATTGTAGTCTCCTCGTGCGTCTTCGGTTTTTTTTCCTTTATTGTTTGCATACGCATTATCTTTTATTAAATGCTATAACTTTTTTGCTCTTATCTTCATCAAAATTTGGTGTGACAGTTTAAAATTCATCTGTTACACAACCCTGAGAGGCCGATGAAACTGTTTTTGCATATTTATATAAGCTCCCTCTATTTACTTTAAGTGGCGGTTGTACCCATTTTGACTTTCTTTCAGTAATTTCTTTATCGGTCAAACCTACTGAAATAGTATTTTTTTCCGCATCAATTGTAATAATATCGCCGTCTTCCAGCAAAGCAATCGTACCGCCATCCTGAGCCTCAGGAGAGATATGCCCCACTACAAAACCATGGGTTCCGCCAGAAAAACGGCCGTCGGTAATTAATGCAACTTCTTTTCCAAGTCCTGCTCCCATAATTGCAGCCGTTGGTTTCAACATTTCCGGCATGCCAGGCCCCCCTTTAGGTCCTTCATACCTTATAACCACAACATCTCCTTTTTTTACCAATCCTTTTCCTATTCCATCATTTGCCTTGAACTCATCATCAAAAACTTTAGCCGGACCGGTAAAATGAAGTCCTTCTTTACCTGTTATTTTCGCTACTGCTCCATCTTTTGCCAAATTCCCATAAAGAATACGCAGGTGTCCTGTTTCCTTTATTGGGTCTTGCAGTGATTTAACCACTTTCTGACCGGGTTTCAAACCCGGTAAATCTGCTAAGTTTTCGGCAATTGTTTTACCAGTAACGGTTAAGCAGTCGCCATGTAGCATTCCATTCTTAAGCATGAATTTCATTACAGCAGGAGTACCTCCCACTCGATGAATATCTTCCATCAAATATTTTCCACTAGGCTTTAAGTCCGCCAGAAAAGGAGTTGTATCACTTATTTTTTGAAAATCATCCAAAGTAAAATCAATTTCAGCAGCTTTCGCAATTGCTAAAAAGTGCAATACTGCATTCGTGGAACCTCCCATAACTGTTATCAGCCGAATTGCATTTTCAAATGATTTTCGTGTAATAATATCACTCGGTTTAATATCCTCTTCTATTAAATGCCATATTGCCTTGCCTGAATTAATACAATCCTGGTGTTTTTCCTTGCCTATGGCAGGATTTGAGGAGTTATAGGGTAATGCCATACCTAAAGCTTCTATTGCCGAAGCCATAGTATTAGCAGTATACATACCACCACATGCCCCAGCCCCGGGACAAGCATTTTGGATGACACTTTTAAAATCCTTATCATTCATAGTCCCCGCAACTTTCTCACCCCAGGCTTCAAATGCAGAAACAATATCGAGTTTTTTATCTTTAAAACAACCTGAAGCAATGGTCCCTCCATAAACCAAAATAGAAGGTCTGTTTAAGC
>CBDTVZ010000089.1:0-7749 GCA_965363995.1 uncultured Eudoraea sp. | reverse complement strand
AACGTTTTATGGGACTGATCAATTTTGCTTAACCTGATTTTCTGCCGAATCAACCTTTTTTTCATCCCACTTAACTTTTCTCATTTTTAATAAATCACATTTAAGGCAATCTTGCGGCCATAACATCAAAAAACGACCGGTTATGGTAATAATCACAAAAAAGATCGTGCCGATAGTGTTGTCGGCTTTGCTCTATTTATTTTTAAATCAGGTTTGTTCGCAGAACCTTGCCCCATCCAAAACCGTGAAAACCTTGGTAGGCAAAGAAGTTTCCATAGATTCGATTGAATCATTTATCGACCAACAAATGGAGGCTCTGGAAGTACCGGGTGTGTCCCTTGCAATCATAAACGACGGCGAAGTTGTCTATCACTTGGTCAAGGGATATGCTGATATCTTTAAGAAAGAAAAGGTTACGAACAGAACCATATTTGAAGGTGCTTCCCTCTCAAAACCAATGTTCGCTTATTTTGTAATGGGCTTTGTGGAAGAAGGAAAACTGGAATTGGACAAACCTCTTTACGAATATTTGCCATATAAGGATATTGCTTACGATGAGCGATATAAAAAGATAACGGCCAGAATGGCCCTTACCCATACTTCTGGATTTCCCAACTGGAGGTCTGACCAGAAAGGAGACAAACTATTTATATCATTTGAACCAGGCAGTGCCTTTCAATATTCCGGAGAGGGTTATCAATACTTAGCGAAAGTACTGGCGCACATTTTAGAAACGGATGATGCCGGATTGGAAAGGGTTTATCAAAAACGGGTAGCTGGCCCTTTGAATCTGAAGTATACGAAGTATCTTCAAGATTCAGAAAACATGATAAATAAAGCTCAGGGCTACAAAGATGGAAAGGCTGTTGAAGGAGATGACGACCCCAAAAAGTTTGGCTCGGCATTCTCAATCCATTCAGAAGCCTTCGATTTTTCAAAGTGGTTAATAGCTTTAATGGATAGAGAGGGCTTAACTGAGGAAAGTTATGACGAGCTTTTCAAAACGCAAGTGGTATTGCCCGATGGACACCCCCAGAAGCAAGAAGGCATTACGGATTGGACACTTGGATTTGCAAAAGCCACGATGCCATTTGGGTCTGCGTTTGGGCACGGAGGAAATAATCCCGGTTATGCGAGTGTTTTTATAGTAGCTCCTGAAGCAAAATGGGGATATGTAATATTCACTAATGCCAATCAGTCCCAATTGCCTATGGTATTCCTTCAATTTTTAATGACGCCTTAACCAATTTTATTCTTGGCAAACAACGATAAGTGCTATCTTGTTTCCCTTGGTCAACTAACCTTTAAGAATGAATAGTTTTAGATTCAACAAATCTGATTACAGATTTATCCTTTTTTACTTCATTGGTGCATCTATATGGTTGTTATATCGATGGAATGTTGAAAACTATACTTTGTTCGAAATAAGCACAGGGTTGCCAGGGTTTATTATCAAGAACCTGTTATTGCTTTTTATTTTCAGATGGTTGATTAATGAATATCTGGTCGTTAGAAGAAACTATATTGTTTTTATTCTATTGGCATTTGTTGCATGGGAAGCCGTCGGTTTTTTGGATATGTGGAGAGATTACTATACTTCGAATCACCATTGGGAACTACCTTCTTTCGGACTTATGTTAGTTCAAAATTTCAATAGAGGTGCTACCGATTCCGTCATGCTAATTGGATTGATACTCGGCAAAAAGTATTATGAGAATAAATTGGATAACATAGAACTACAGAATAGCCAAAAAGAGTTAGAGCTTAAAGTGCTGCGCTCACAATACGATCCTCATTTTTTGTACAATAGTCTGAATACCATCGATGCGCTTATAGATTACTCACCGAAGGAAAAAGTAAAAGAATATATCTCGCATTTGGCAGCACTGTATAGATATTTAATCCATACCAAGGATGAAGATATCGTAACATTGGATGATGAAATTGCGCTGGCAAAAAACTATTTTTATTTGATAGGGACACGTTTTGGAAACGATTACAATTTTGAAATAGTTGAGAAGGAAGAGCCCTTGGCCAACTATTTACCGAATGGATCTTTATTGACCGTTTTGGAGAACGTGGTTAAGCATAATACAGCATCGGACGGGAATACAATCACTGTCAAAATTTTAGTAGGAAAAAAATCGGTTAGAATTGTAAATGCGGTTTCAAAAAAAGAAGGCAAAGTCGAATCCATGGGAACTGGTTTGAAAAATTTAAAAAAACGATACGAACTATTAAGTGATTATATAGTTCAAATTGAGGAAACAGAAAATTGTTTTACAATAATACTGCCCTTGTTGAACCTAGTAAATTAAAACAAATAGCATTATGCGCATTCTTATCTTGGAAGACGAAATACCGGCCAAGAAAAAATTAGTCCACTACCTGACTACTTTTTTTGGCGAATCGGTTGTCTTGGAAATTACAAGGACTGTTAAGGGTGGTATCGAATTATTGGAAAGGAATTCAAATTACAATCTCATCTTATCCGATATAAAGCTTCTAGATGGCAATTCCTTTGATGTTTTTCGCGAAGTGGAAACGGAAGCCCCTATTATATTTTGTACTGCCTATGATGAACACTTACTGGAAGCCTTTCAAACCAATGGAATCGCATATATCTTAAAACCTTATCAAGAAAATGACCTTCAATCAGCCCTAAAAAAGTTCGAAAAACTATTTCAACCAAAAATATTGGAAAAAGATATCCTCAAACAACTTCAGGAAGCACTCGATACTAGGGATAAAAATTATAAAAAACGTTTCGCAATCAAAAAAAGCGATGGTATAAAACTATTGGATGTTTCCAACATAGGTCTAATTCAAGCTAACGGGGACTTCTGCAAGGTATTCGACTCTAATGGTCATCTTCATATTATTTCTAAGAGTATTGGTGTTTTGATTGAAGAAATTAATCCAAAACATTTCTTTAAAATAAACCGAAGTCAAATTGTTGGTATTGACCATATCGAAAAAATAGAACCTTACTCGAAAAACAGATTAGCCATAAATATCAATGGTGGTAAGGAGCACGTTATTACAAGCACTTCTACAACTAAGGAATTTAGAATTTGGTTAGAGAGTTAGTTTTTTGTTCGTGTTACAGTCCCTTAAAACGAACCTTTTTTGTGACATTACCTTCCTTCTTCATTCTGTCCTATCAATCGGCCGTTTTAAAGGACTGGCTTAAAACAAACCCACATTTAATTATACTTCTTAAAATATAATTTACATATACAATAGTTATGGAACATTTTATAACAAACTTTTAGCATATATTTTCATAATTTGTATTCTCCAACAAGTACATTTATCTCTACTTATTAGCATATCTATTGCTTTTAGCATCTAAATAATATTTTAAACAATCACAATTGATTTTCACAGCACTTCTAAACATAGCAGTTTTTCAAGGAATAGTTCTAGGAGTAATTATTTTAAAATCACCCCTATTTAAGAGCAATGCAAATAAATATTTAGCTTATGCCATATTTACATTATCCCTTCTTATACTAAACCTTGTTTTCGAAATAGTAGAAATATATGAGACCATTCCGTTACTTCGTTTTATTGATAATATAGAATGGGCCTTCATTTTTCCAGTCTTTATTTTTCTGTTTATTGTAAACAAAGTAAATCATCCTATAAAAAATTCAAAAAAATTACTGTGGTTATTCGTTCCTTTTGGGTATTCGGCCATTATCAATATTATTAATGACCTTGATAAGGTTGCTGGTATTTATGATATTCCAAATTCAGGTGTAAGGTTATTTGATATTCTAAACAGTATAGAACTTTTTTTAGCCCTAACATTTATACCTGCTATATTAATTTATACATATAACTTCATAAAGTTTTCAAAAGACAAACAGGAAAAACAATGGTTAACTGTCTTATGGACACTCATTTCTATATTGTTGCTTTCTTGGGTAACCGCCATTCTCATAGCCTTATTTTTGCAATATGACATTTCATATATTATGAAAATTCTAGCATTATTTGCAACATTCTTAATCCATTGGACAGCATACATTGGAATTTATAAATTTAAACTTGCTAGAGACAAAACAGGAATCAACTCATTGTTGAATAATGGTTTATTAATTCCTTTCAACAAGGTATCGACTGATATTAATACTAAAAAAGAATCTCTTACACCAGACAATCAGTATTTTAAAAAACTTGAAATTCTATGTAAGAACCATCAAATTTATAGAGATAACACATTAAATAGAGAAAAAATTGCTAAGAAGTTAGGCATAAGTGCAGGCTACGTTTCTCAACTTGTAAATACTATAACAGGGGAAAATTTTGCAAATTACATAAATCGATATCGTGTAGAAGCTGTTAAGGAAATGATTTTAGATTCAGAATTTAAAAACTACAGTCTATTAGCCATAGGATTAGAATCTGGTTTTACTTCAAAAACAACCTTCTACAAAGCATTTAAGAAAGTTACTGGAAAGACCCCAAATGCGTATCGAAATTCTAATAAATAGGTGCCGATTTATTCAATGTTAAGATTTTAAAACCTTTTTAATCTCGATTCATTTAGTTTTATTACTTCAAAAATTAAATGAACTTTTAATGATTTTTTTTAGTAATAGTGTTCTTGTGCTCTCTTTTTGCAGCTAAAGCACAAAATCAAAACAAAAAGCTTTGGCTACGTGCGCAGACGGAAACGAAAAGTTTACTTGCCTCCGCACTCCTCATAGCTAAACCGTTGTAAAACATTTTGACAAAACCAATCCGTAACAAATTTAAAAAATGAAAACATTAATAGTTTTTATAGATTTTATCACAGCCATTGCTTCAGCTCAAAAAGAACCGCTATTTGAAATTAAAGATAGTCCCATCAATGTCAGTCTTTTTCATAACATCTCGCTATCAGATAAATTGACGCTTCAAAATGGTCTCTCAATTAGAGAGAATATTGGTTTTTATACTTTTGAAACTCCTGTCTTAATAAAATACGACCTCTCAAATGAATGGTCCACTTTTTTCGGTTTACAAACAAGAACAGTTATAAAACCTAATCTAGCGGAATTTTTTAAAGATATTGAGAAACCATCAAATTCTTATTTATCTATTGGTACGGAATATGAATTTAAAAATAATGCTACAGGAGATTTTACTGTTGGATTTCCTTTGGATTTACAATTAGGTCTAAAATTTTAGAAACACTAAGTAAATACTAACTCATTTGATAATTTTTTTTGTGAATAGAAGATTTTTAGTAATAGCAATGCTATTTGCATTTTTTACTGTTAAAGGCCAAAATCAAAAAGATACTATCAGCAAACCGTACGAAAAGAAAAATGATGTAAAAATTAATGTAACTTTTCCGTTATTCGGAATTTTTGAAGCAGCTTATGAAAGGAACTTAAACAATAAATCTTCATTGGGAATTTCTGGTCTATATGTGTTCGACCCAAGCACAGATGATGATACAAATTTTCTTATTTCACCTTATTACAGGAGATACTTTGGTAAAAAATATGCTTCAGGTTTTTTTGCTGAAGGATTTGGAACATTAAGCTCAACCGATGGAAAACAATTAACTGATATGAACGGAAATATTACTTCAAATGAGGGTCCTGACGTGATTGATTTAGCACTTGGTTTAAGTTTAGGGAGCAAATGGGTTACCAAAAACGGAATTATATTTGAAGTTTATGCTGGTTTAGGAGGACATTTATTTAATGCAGATAAAACAGACCACAACGTTGTGACAAGATTTGGATTAAATGTAGGCTACCGATTTTAATACAATCTAAAAAATGTTTTACAACAAAGTACTGTGCTAATTAATCGAATAAACTCAAATGATTTCATTCACATATATAAACTTTAATGAATTTGACTCGATTTCTACTTACAGCTATTTTCTTTTCATTTTTTTCTATTGCCTACTCGCAAACAGTTCAAAAAAAGAACCAACTTGAATTCTCAATTGGCTACAATTCAGGTTCTTTAAAAAATCTTGAAATCGCACCTGTTGCACGCTACGATTATAATGGTTTGGTCTATGAACGCACGAGTGAGAAACAAAATATATTTGAAATTGAAATGGAAACCATTTGAAAATGAATGGTTCATAACAGCAGGCGGAAGGTCAGTAATACAAAACCACCATTTTGTTACGCATCGTAATCAACGATATGTAATGGATATTTCAAAAATAGTAAATGGACAGTTATTCTCTGGAAGCGGAACCCAAAATGAAGATTATTACTCTTTCGGCAAAAGGCTAAATGCACCTGGAAATGGAAAAGTGAAAGCATTAGAAAACAATGTTGAGGACAATATTCCTGGTACTGTTAATACAGAACAAGAATTGGGAAATTTTATAATAAATCGTAAAACGAAAAATGTCAATAATCAAAACTCATACAAGACTTTTGGGATGTTTACTTGTCTTAATGGTTTCGAATGCTGGTTTTGGTCAAGAAGAGATTGTAAAGTTAAAGGGCACGGTTCGGAGTTTTAACAACGATGTCTCAAATGTATTGGTTGTCAATTTAAACACCAAAAAAGCTACAATTACCGGTGCTGAAGGATTGTTTTCTCTTGAAGTTAAATTAAGGGATACCATACAATTTTCTGCAATTCAATATATAACGAAAGTAATCATCATGACGGATACAATTCTGCACCGGAATACACTCCTTGTTAATTTAGTAGAGAAAGTTATCAAATTGGACGAAGTTACCGTAATGCCATATGACCTAACAGGAAAAATTGATCTTGATGTCAGTAGGCTTGGCATTAAACAGGTTGTTACCTCCTCATCTTTGGGGTTGCCCAACGCAAATGTAGAAATGATGACTCAAAGTGAACGATTGCTATTTGAGGCAGATAGAGGAGAGTTTACCTCAGGAGGTGTTCATTTGGATACACTTTTTCTTTTCCCCATAGTAGGTGTTCATTTAAATATTAACCTCCATAAAACACTCAATTTCATTTCTGGGAGGACAAAAACATTAAAAGACGCGGTATCACGTGAAGAAAATGTCAAAATGGAAAACAAAATTATCAGTATGTTTTCAAAGACAACCATATCTGAGGCGTTTGGAATCCCTCAAAATAACATTGATGGTTTTCTAAATTTCTGTTTGGCCCAAAAGGATTTTTCCAAATTATCGGAGGCTAAAAACTCAATTCAAATTTGGAAATATCTTAAGGATAAAAGCAATGAATACAAGGAGACCAATAATTTGAGCCAATTGGTTAAAACTCATTAATACTCTATAATCAATAAAATCCCTCCTTACTGAAATGTTCAAAATGCGAAAACTACATTTTGAGGAAGCAGTCCCAAATAACGAACGTTTTATAGGACTTTTTCAACACGATAAAAAGAACTCTTGCTAATACCAGCCCTTTTACATGCAATTTTTATAGGCAAGGCTTTATTGTCATAGAGGTATTTTGCAAAGTGGTACTTTTCTATGGTTTCTTTTTTTGATCCAGTGGGCCTGCCCAATAATTTGTTTCGTTTCCGCGCGTTGGCAAGTCCTACTTTCGTTCTTTCACTTATAAGGTTTCTTTCGAACTCGGCTACGGCTGCAAATATATGCAGCAAGAATTTGCCGTTAGCCGATGCAGTGTCAAACTCCGGCTCGCTTAAACTTTTGAAGTAAACCTCCGCTTTATTAAACTTGTCTATAAGCTCGACCATATTCTTTAAGGAACGGAACACCCTGTCATTTTTGTAAGTTATTACAGTGTCTCCTTTGCGCATGT
>CBDTVZ010000088.1:0-7773 GCA_965363995.1 uncultured Eudoraea sp. | reverse complement strand
AAAGGACTATATGGTTTTACACTTGTAATTGTTGGTATATTGGACTTTACCAGAATAGTAGGGACTATCTGGACAATCCCTCCAATAAGAATTGCAATAGTCGCAAATATTGTCAATTTAATGGGTTTACGTTCCAGCCAGGTGTGATAGGTTTCTCCTGCCGTTCTTTTTTTGGAAACCCGAGTTAAAGCGGGTGCTTCTGCAAGTTCATCTTCCACTTTGCTACCCGAGCGAACTGTAACCACTATATTGTACAACATTACAATAAACCCAACAATGTAGAGACTACCACCAATTGCTCGCATCCAGTACATTGGCATAATTTCATTTACTGTCTCTAAGAAGTTCCCGTAAACAAGCGAGCCGTCCGGATTAAATTCTTTCCACATTAAAGCTTGTGTAAAGCCGGCTACATACATTGGCAATGCATACAAAATGATCCCTAATGTCCCAATCCAAAAGTGGAAATTGGCCATGGGCACAGAATATAATCTTGTTTTAAACATTTTAGGTACCATCCAGTAAATCATTCCAAAGGCCAGAAAACCGTTCCAGGCAAGAGCACCTACATGTACATGCGCAATAATCCAGTCACTAAAATGTGCAATGGCGTTTACATTTTTTAAGGATAACATGGGACCTTCAAAAGTAGCCATCCCGTACCCTGTAATTGCAACCACCATAAATTTAAGGGTTGGGTCTGTACGTACTTTATCCCAGGCACCTCTAAGAGTTAATAACCCATTTATCATACCACCCCAGGAAGGCGCAATCAGCATTATAGAAAATGCAACACCCAAATTTTGTGCCCAATCCGGCAAGGTTGAATAAAGTAAATGGTGAGGTCCGGCCCAGATATATATAAAAATCAATGACCAGAAATGGACTATAGAAAGTCTATACGAGTATATAGGCCTGTTTGCAGCTTTTGGAACAAAATAGTACATCAATCCTAAAAATGGTGTGGTGAGGAAGAATGCTACAGCGTTATGTCCATACCACCATTGAACCAGAGCATCCTGAACCCCTGCATATACCGAATAACTTTTTAAAGCGCTAACAGGCAATTCTAAACTATTGAAGATATGTAGAAATGTAACTGTTACAAATGTGGCCAAATAGAACCAGAGAGCCACATAAAGGTGACGTTGCCTTCTTTTAACCATTGTTCCAATCAGGTTCCATCCAAATGCCACCCATACTAGCGCAATTGCAATATCAATAGGCCACTCCAACTCTGCATATTCTTTAGACGTAGTATATCCAAGAGGAAGCGTGATTGCAGCCGATACAATTATGGCTTGCCACCCCCAGAAGTTAAAATTACTTAGGAAATCGCTAAACATACGGGCTTTGAGCAAACGCTGGGTGGAGTAATAAACCCCGGCAAAGATGGCGTTCCCTACAAATGCAAAGATTACAGCATTGGTGTGCAAAGGGCGAAGTCGTCCAAAACTTAGAAATGATATTCCATCGGTAATATTAGGGAATAGAAACATTAATGCAAGCAGTAATCCTACGAGCATACCAATGATTCCCCAAAACAAGGTGGCATAGAGGAATTTTTTTACGATTTTGTTATCGTAATAGAACTGTTGTATTTCCATAATTACAATTTTTGCTTTTTATTTAGTTGGATTGATTTTTTGATTTTGGTATCAGGTTCTATGGTTGTTTTTTTTACAATTTCATCTTCAAATAACATTCTGACTGAGGGCGTATACGAATCGTCATACTGGCCACTGCGTACGGAAATGATAAAGGCCGCAAAGAAAACCAGCGCTATTACAATACTAATTGTAAGCAATAAATAAATAACACTCATACCTACCTGAATTCTGGGTTAAAACTACATTCGTTAACAATTTCAAAGAATGACATATGTCAGGTTTTTTGATTAATTTAATTTCTTTCCTATCACATTTGTTGCAAGGGTCGCAAAAGCCACAATGCTTATTGAACTTAAGGGCATTAAAATAGCTGCTATAACAGGTTCTAACTGTCCTGTTACTGCAAAATAAAGCCCAACCAGATTGTACATCAATGAGAGAACAAAACACAATTTAATAATTTTAATGGCTCTTTTTGAGGCCAGAATATAATCGTTAAAATATTTAAATTTTGTGGCATCAAGAATTCCATCACAAGCAGGGGAGAAAACGTTTATGTTTTCTGATATTGCAATTCCCACGTTACTCTGTGCCAGAGCACCCGCATCATTTAAACCGTCACCTACCATTAATACTTTTTTGTCATTGGCCTGTAATTCACTTATAAACTCCAATTTATCTGTTGGCTTTTGATTAAAATATAAAGGGGTCAACTTTGGTAATAACATTTCCAGTCTTGTTTTTTCACCTGGATTATCTCCGGATAAAACGGCTAAATCCATATAGTGCCCCATTTGTTTAAAAACTTCCGAAACTCCTTCCCGGTAATTATTATGAAAAACAAAGCGCCCCTTATAGGCGTCATTTGTACTTATGTGAACAGAAGTGTTATTATAATCACTTTGTTGTTGATGTCCCACAAAATCTGCTGAACCAACTTTGATATCACTTTTATTCTTGATACCATGTACCCCTTTGCCAGTATATTCCTTATAATCATCAAGGGTTTCAATATTGTGTTCTTTTAACAAAGTATAGAGCGATCTGCTGAGTGGATGGTTTGATGCCCTGAGGGTATTTTTTAAAAGTGATTCTTCCTCAACAGTTAGTTCCATACCTTCATATGAGATTGAGCTTGATTGCGCGGTCGTTATTGTACCGGTTTTATCAAATATCGCTGTATCTATTTGAGCCAATTGCTCTATTACACTACTGTCCTTCAGATAGAACTTTTTGCGTCCGAAAATCCGCAACATATTGCCAAGAGTAAATGGAGCAGCAAGGGCAATGGCACACGGACAGGCTATTATGAGTACAGCTGTGAAAACATTCAACACTTTACTGCTGTCCTGGTACATCCAAAATGATGCTGCAATAAAAGCGATAGCTAAAACAGCAATTGTAAAGCGTTTACCAATGCTGTCCGTTAATGTCTGAAAAGTGGTTGTCTTGTCTTTTTGGAAAACAGAATTACTCCACAATTGTGTTAGATAACTCTGAGAAACACTTTTTAAAGTTTCTATTTCAATTGCACCATAACACTGTCTGCCTCCGGCAAAAACTTTATCACCTGAAATTTTCTGGACAGGTTCAGATTCTCCGGTTACAAAGCTATAATCTATTTGTGCCCTTTCGCTTATAAGGATTCCATCAACCGGAATTAGTTCCTCATTCCTTATCAGTAGTCTGTCGCCACTTTTAATATCATATACCTGAACTGTTTCTTCTTTCTTTTTTTCAATTAATCTGGTAACCGCAATAGGGAAATACGACTTGTAGTCGCGCTCAAAAGAAAGAAATGAATATGTTTTTTGTTGAAAGAACCTCCCCACCAGCAGAAAGAAAATTAAACCTGTAAGACTGTCAAAAAAACCGGAGCCCAGGTCAAAGAATATATCGAAACTACTGCGAATAAAAAGGACCAAAATTCCCAGGGCAATTGGCACATCAATATTTAAAAGTCCGGAACGCAATCCTTTGTAAGCAGAGATGAGATAATCACTGCCCGCATAAAACACAACAGGAATTGCAAAAGCAAACGTTAGCCATCTGAATAGACCCTTGTATTGATCAAGCCAAAATTCCCCAACCTCAAAATACTCCGGAAAAGATAAAAACATTATGTTCCCAAAGGCAAAACCGGCAACACCAAGTTTATAAAGTAAACTTCTGTCTGTTTTACTCTTACCTTTATCATAATCATCAAGGGAGATATAGGGTTCATACCCTATTCTTGCCAGTAATATTACCAGTTCTTTTAATGAAACCAGTTCCCCGTTAAAAGTAACTCTAACTGTTTTTTTTGGGAAGTCTACCTGTGAATTCGTGACTCCGGGGTGTAGTTTTTTTAAATTTTCCAGTACCCATATACATGAACTGCAATGTATTCCCGGAATAAATAGATTTATAATTTGAATAGTTCCATCATCAAATTCAATTAACCTTTGAGTAATGCCATCGGAATCGAGAAAATCATATTTACCATTGATAGCTAAGGGAGTAGTTCCAGCGGATGATTGCAGATCATAGTAATAGGTTAGATCATTAGACTGAAAAATCTCATATACTGTTTTGCATCCGTTACAACAGAATTCTTTATCGTCAAATACTATCGCTGTAGTGTTACAATCATCACCACAGTGGTAACATTTAGTCATATTCTAAAACATTTGCTTAATACCTGAATGTGAAATTGTAGTAATTTACTTAAAATATATATGATAATTGTCACCTTTTCGATAATTTTGCATCAGTCTAAATTAAAATCCATGAGTTCTGAAAGCAGGTGCGATCATTGCATAATTCGTCAATTTAATTCTTTGCGTGCCATGAGTAAGGAAGAATTAAAGCAGGTATCTGATTCAAAGACTTCCATAACCTTTAAAAAAGGTGAGGCAATTTTCGAAGAAGGTGAAAAACTGAATGGTGTTTTTTGTGTTCGGGATGGAGTTTCAAAGCTTTCCAAATTGAGCTCTAATGGAAAAGATCAAATAGTGAAGTTGGCTACGAAAGGAGAAGTAATGGGCCAGCGTTCTGTTATCGCAGAAGAGACCTCAAATCTAAGTGCAGTTGCCGTAAATGATATGGAACTTTGCTTTATTCCAAAAGAGGTAATTATTAATTCCTTACATAAGAATCCTGATTTTACGTTTGAAGTCCTTCGTCTTATGGCACATGACTTAAAGGAAGCAGATGATGTGATTGTAAATATTTCCCAGAAAACTGTAAAGCAACGTATAGCAGAAGCATTCCTTTATCTTAAATCTAACTATGGTGAGGATGCTGACGGATATTTAGTTCTTACCCTTTCAAGAGAGGATATTGCTAATGTTGTAGGTACCGCCACAGAATCTTGTATTCGAATTATTTCGGAATTTAAAAAGAAAGGCTTGCTTAAAAGTTCCGGTAAGAAACTTGGAATTTTGGATGAAAAGAAATTAAGGGATCTTACTGAAGGATTTTAGTTAAACGCCTGTATGGTCGCAGCCTTCAGTAAATAAGCACCTATCATTAATCATAAGGGATTAAAAAACCTGACATATATCATTGTTTCCATATAATCCCAGAGGTATTTTTACACCGTTATTTATTTAATCAGGTGTATGAAAAATATATTATTACCAACGGATTTTTCCAAAAATTCCTTAAATGCTGCAAAGTTTGCAATTGAATTTTTTAAAGAAGAAGAATGTGTTTTTCATCTTTTAAACACATATACTCCTGCTATTGTACATAGTCGTTTTATGGCCACTACCATTCATGGTGGCATTCTGGAAGATAATGTTCAATCTGATTCTGAGAGTGGATTGGATGAGTTGTTGAATCAAATCAAAGCTTATTATAAATACCCACAACACAGTTTTAAATGCGTTTCTTCATTTAATCTTCTTACCGAGGAAATCAAAGAGCTTGTGGAATCAGAGAATATAGATTTTATAGTAACAGGTACAAAAGGTGCATCTGGCTTTGAGGAGGTATTTTTGGGAAGTAACACAGTAAGAATAATTAAGGCAGTAAGATCATGTCCAATCCTGGCTGTTCCAGAAGATTTTGATTATATCAAACCCGTTAGAATTGGTTTCCCGACGGATTTTAAAAGAAATTTTAGCGCAGAAATAATTGAGCCCATGATTCAGCTGACTGCTAAATTTGGTGCTACTATAAATATAATGCATATTAGTGAGGAGGAAGAATTGAACAAGCACCAGCATGCAAATAAAGAGATATTGCTGGAGTATGTTTCGTCTGTCTCACATTGTTTGCGTAGCATGCCTTATTTTGCCAGTAAATCAGATGTGATTGAATTCTTCATAAAGGAGTATGGCATACAAATGCTCGCACTAGTAAATTACCGACATGGATTTTTAGAAGAATTGGTTAAAGAGCCTGTTGTAAAGCGCATTGCGTTTCATACCCCAATACCTCTTCTGGTATTATCCGACTAGTTCAGATATTCTAGAAAGAAAAATTTGTCTCTTCGAACAGATGAAGGTTATTTATTTCCTAATAGGGCAATCCTCATAGAAGTCCTCAAAAGTTTTAGAAGTTTTGTAATTGTCTGTAAGAACTTTGTAGACCATAGAAACTATCATTATCTGACCAAGTACAGTGAGGTAAAAGACCCAACTAAAAGCGAAATTCATAGTAGCCATTATGGTTGCCATTATTAAAAGTATAGTGGTTGCTCCAACCCAGAACATAGCAGAAGATTTCATTTTTTATTTTAAAGTTATTTAAAATCATAAAACGATGCTGTTAAGGCAATGATAAATCTGCAGAAAACTAAAAATTCCAGAACATATCTTCGGCTGGAATATTCTTTTGTCTACCGAGATCTAAAGGGTTAAAGTTAAGCACATTAAACAAATACCAAATGCTTGATGAAATAGCCGGAGTGCTTGGAGCATCTTCCCACAATAATGAAGAACCATAACTGGTACCAGCATTTGTTACATACGGTATGCCTAGTGTATTTTCCTGGGCTGAATTATTCATTTGAACTTTTTGCAGTTGCCCAAGAAATTCATTCGCTTCATTAGCCATATTAGCTTCTTTAAAAGCCAGGGCCATTTGCGCAGTACCTTCTAACCAAATTACATCTTTATCCTCATCAAAACAATAACCAGAAATTACCTCTCCGTTAAAACTGGCCACCTGCGTATTTTTGTAGCGTTCAGCCTTAATAAGTACATCTTCCGGGAAATCCTCAAAAATTAAATAGCCCAGGGAATGAAGGTCCATAGCATAATAATGGGTTTCATTTTCCGGCCATGCAACCAGAAGCCCATCAGCTAAGTTCCAACGTTCTTGTTTAAGATAATTTAATATACCCTTATGAAAATCATCGTAACCCTTAACAGCATTGAACGCCATTATAATACCTTCTGTAATTTTATGTATTTGTGTCCCATCTTCATTAAATCCGCCCCAGAGGCCACCATCTTCATCCTGTAAACTCCTGATCCAGTTTTCTAATAATACAGTAAGTTCATTATACTTATTATTTCCTGTTATTTGGTGATAGTTATTCAGAGCTATCAATAACCAGGCGTTATCCCCCATCCAAGTCCGCCTGCCGTTAGAACCATCACTATTTCTTAACTGGTAGAACCCTCCGTTATTCTCAGCGAATTCTGAATCGATACGTTCATTAAAATAATCAAAGACTCCTTCTGCTTTCTCAATTTCTCCTTCGGCCATAAATGCCAGTGCAGCCAGGGCATTATCATATAGAGATACATAGTCTGTTTTTTCAGAACTTGTCAGTAGCCCATTGGAAAGCTGCATATTGTCGATCCATTGTGATATTTGAAGTGCTTGACTTTCAACATTTTCTTCTATATTATTTTGAGGTAAATCGGGAAGGCCGTTTTCAATATAAATTAGATCCTCATATACTTCCGCTGTATCAAGGGTACAGGAAAGGACTAAAAAACCTAAGATTGTAAAAATAAATAACTTTTTAAGCATGGTGTAGGTGGTTTTAGGGACTTGGGGAATTATTTTATAAAATTAATAATTAAAGACAGGCCCGCGTGAGGTTTACGACTAACGAAAGGCAATTCCGACTAAAACCATTACTATTAGCAGATTATCCCAGAAATGAGTTTTTAACTGAAACCTGATCTAATCAACTCGGTTGAAAAACATCGATGAACGGTAA
>CBDTVZ010000087.1:0-7901 GCA_965363995.1 uncultured Eudoraea sp. | reverse complement strand
GTTTCTTCCATTTCAAGTATTGATTAGACTCTCTGAAATTAACCGTGTGACTTTCCAATGTTCTCCATTCTACAAGTAAAACGTATTTATTTTTTTGTTCAATACATTTTTGCAAACTGTGTTTCAAATATCCGTCAATGGAAGAAATATGCGTGCTTGCAATTTTAAAGTCGACTTCAAATTGTTCTTCTAATCCTGGCTTTACTTCTAGCATTGCAATTTCTAGTATCATCGTTTATTTAAGCTTTTATATCAATTTCGTCCGAGTCAATTAGTTCGATATTACCCTTGGTAGGAATCATATTCTGCCAAACCCAGTTGTAATGTTCTATCACTTGCTCTGCTAACAAATGTGGTCTATCAGCAGTTGTATGTCCATTTTTCACAACAAAAATTCTGTAGTCTTTAGCCAGAGCAGATTGGATAGTGGATTCAATACAAAAATCTGTTGCACAACCAGTAATATATAATTCTTTAGCATCCAGTTCCGATAATATTTCGCTTAAACTTGACTTATAAAATGAATCATTAGCGGTTTTGTCAATAAGTATATCGTCAGGTTCAACACTTAAATCGGTGAGTAATTCCCATTCGTTAGTATTTGGTATAAATTTGTTCTCATTTGTACCATCATGTTGTATGAAAATAACTGGGTTACCTGATTTTCGAAATGCCTCAGCTAAAGCATTGATTCTCCTTACAATCCCATCAGCATCATATCTCGGTGTCTTTGATGTAAAAGAACCTTTCTGCATATCAATAACCAAAAGGGCCTTCATCATGTTTTAATCGTTTATTTGAACTTTAGTGTTTCTGCTTTTGACTCTTTTTTCCAAATATAACCTGATAGCTGTAAATTATCTCATTGAACAGAGGCTCCCGGGCTTCATTTATTTTTTTTTGGAAATCGATTATTCCAATTTCTTTTTTCGTACGGCCTCGTTTCATTAAGGCTTCCAGACCTCCTTGACTTAATGCTATGCCTATGAACTTCTCTTTGGACAACTTCTCCGTTTTGTGAAAGTAGGTCTCCTTTGAAAATGAAAAATGTCCACTTTCATGAATACGGTTTATGTGTTGTGTTTTTTTCCAACGAAAAGCAATTTCCTCTTGCAATTCTCTTGTTAGTTCATCAACCTTTTTAAATAGGTCATTATAAGCCCTCTCAAATTCAAAACTGACCGAAGGGGGCCATATGACATCATAGATTACCAGTACTCCGTTGTCATTTAATACTCTGTTTATTTCATTCAGCGTGCTAGTTGGTTCCATCCAATGAAAAGATTGTGAGCAGGTGAGTACGTCTGCTGTTCTTGGAGGTAATGGAATGTTATCGGCATACCCAGTCATGTATGAGATATTTGCTTCCGTGGCTTTCTTTTGTTTGGCTATCGAAAGCATTTCTTCACTAGGTTCAATACCAATAACTTCTGTTGCAAATTCACTCCATATTGATGTGGATATCCCTGTACCACAACCCAGATCGACGACCCTATGGGCTTTAGGGCTATCTAAATAATTCAGTGCCTGGTGAATTATTTCTACAGGGGGAGTCGGTCTGTATTTGTCGTATAAGTCAACAAACTCCTTCCCTGTGAACCTATCGGCGTTTAATTTTAAGTCCATAATGCTGTTCCTTTATTTCTTTAATGTTTCAATCCTTTATTTGAACTATTGAGAACTGGAACTAGAACTAACAATTCTAAATAGGCTGAAATTATAAATTAAACAAATGGCCTCCGAGAATTTATCTCTTTATTGCAACTGCTTGTTTTCTTAGTAGCTTTTGGAACAACTCTACTATTTTTTCTTGGAAGGCTTCGGGTATTCTACCACCTTTAATCCATTCGTTCACGACCCATTTTCTATCATTGACATTGAACTCCTTTTTAAGACAGGCTATTGCCTCTTCCTTAGTAGATTCATTCATTTGTTTGAATAAGCGCTTAATATTGTCGGTCATAGTTGGTTTTGGCAAATTCTAAAAATACTGGAAAACTAGTTCGAAAAAAATTAAATTCGATGTAAGTACATTTATCTTCCTAGCGCAATCTAGAACTTATTGAGAACATAAAACAATCTTTTATTTGAACTTTCTCGATCTTGTGGGTTTTGGCCAAACGATAATACGAATTATCTGGATTACTGTGATAGACCACAACAAAGGCGGTTTTCACATCATAATTTTTTCCGACTTCAACAAGATACTTACTTTCATATACGAATAATAATCGACCTCAAATTTTTTCATTTTCATATAGTGTTATCATTTAGAGCTATGTCCAGTTGGTCAGAGCTCTTTTTGATTTTATCCTTTATTTGAACTTATTAAATCTAGTTGTAATTTGTTTGATCCTACTTAAACTCTTCATAGCATTCTTAAAACATCCCTTGACCTTTGAAATATTTTCTGAGATTTTACGTAGATAAATAAATTTAAATGGGCTCCCATACTGTTCAACCAAATTAATAAGGTCTACCCCATTGAACAAGAGATTGGATCCATACTATGTACATTGCAGAAAAACAACTTGGTAATCTGAATTAACCATCATTACTTCGTTCCAATTCAATCGTACTTATAGTTTGGCCAAAGTTTTTTGGTGTCAAAAAGAGATGACATGTCGATTTAAGACTTAATCCTTTAGTAAATAAAGGAATCACATTGATTGCTACAATCACAGTGATTCCTTTTTTAGTCAAATTTGTTAAAAAGCTCTTACTGCTCTTACTGGATAAGCCCCATCCTTTGTTTCAGTAAAAATGAAACCGTTTCCCATATAGAGGAAATTTGCAAGAGTACTAGCAAAGTACTGTGTAGAGCTCCAATATCTAGAGGTTTCATCAAAATCGGAACCACCATTCGCTGCTGCCATTGCATTGATGGCAGCTTTATTTAGGTACATTTCATTCAATTCATCTATGGAAGGAAGGAACCAGTCGCTATACCCATTTAAGCTTAAATTTGCACAGATATCAGCTGCTGTATCGGCGGTGGCACAACCAGCTTCTATATCAATTGTGTTTTGTGCTCCTGTTCCTATATCAGTCCCTTCAGCTCCGTTTACTGCGATTGAAGGACAACCCCATTCTGCATCATCACTTTGGTCGCTTACTGCGCATATCAAGCCATGCTCACCTGTTCCGTCCAGGTAAAAAATTACGCCTCCTTCGTGAAAATCACCTATTTCCAATGATCCTGTAGATGCAATGGCCGTTGCCGAAACAGTAAGCGGTGAACCGATCAACATGGTCGTTCCGTCAGCTTTAAAGGAAGTAACTGTTAACATTTGAGTACCTAGACTTGTGCCCAGTGTCCAGTCTACTGATGCTTTTCCAGTAAAATCGGTTGTTGCTGTTGCTGATGAAGTTGAACCTTCCGTTACTGTAAAATAAACAGTTCTTCCCGCAAAGCCATTCCCATTTAAATCCTTTACCATCACTTCTACCGTATTTGGCAATATAGTTCCTACGGTTGCTGTTTGACCACCTCCTGAAATAAGTTCTATACTTTCAGCATCAACTGCTGTCGCTATTGCTGTAATAGAAAACGGTGAATCAGTTAAAGCTGTAGTTCCGTCAGCTTTAAAGGCTGCAACTGTAAGCGTTTGAGTACCTATACTTGATCCTAGAGTCCAGTCTACAGAGACTTTACCGTCTACATCCGTTGTTAACGTTGCCGATGAAACCGAACCTTCGGTTACTGTAAAATAAACAGTTGTTCCTTCAAAAGGATCACCATTTTGGTCCATTACCTTCATTACTATAGGAGTTGACAATGCTGTTTCCACTATCGCACTTTGGTTGGCTCCACTAAAAAATAATAGCCTTTCAGCAAGAGTCGTTCCAGTAGATCCTGTCGCTGTTGCTGTAACAGAAAGAGGGGAACCAGTCAAAGCGGTTGTTCCGTCAGTCTTAAAGGCAGAAACTGTCAAAGTCTGGGTGCCGACACTTGTGCCCAGGGTCCAGTTTACTGTAGCTTTACCATCTGCATCGGTCGTTGTCGTGGCCGATGAAACCGATCCTTCGATCACTTCAAAATTAACGGTTGTCCCTTCAAGAGGATTCCCTTTCTGGTCTTCAATTCTTACCACTATGGCATTGGTCAAGGCCGTTTCTACCGTTGCCGATTGACCAATTCCTGACACTAGTTCTATCCTTTCGGCAAGAAGTGGGGCTGCTGCTGTTGCCGTTGCTGTAACAGAAAGTGGAGATCCGTTCAAAGCGGTGGTACCGTCAGCTTTTAAAGCTGAAACTGTCAAGGTTTGGGTACTTACACTTGTACCAAGTGTCCAATAGATAGTAGCTTTTCCATCTGCACCAGTCTTTGCTGTACCGGATGAAACAGAGCCTTCGGTTACCTCAAAATTAACGGTCGTTCCTGCAAAAGCATCCCCGTTTTGGTCTTTTACAAACACTTCTACAGGACTGGTCAATGCTGTTTCTACCTCAGCCGATTGACCATTTCCCTGTAAAAGTGTTATGCTTGCGGCAGCGGCAGGATCATTAGTTTTATCTGGTTCTTCATCTTTGGAACATGAAATGAATACCAATGTCAAAGACGTACATCCGAATATTAAATATTTTAGTATTGCTTTCATAATTTCCTGCTTTTTGATGATTTTAGGCTTTGAATAATTTTAGTGGAATCCATGGTCAACAAATCTTCTGTAGCAATAACTACGGAACCCTGCTCAATACCATCAGGATTGGTTCTCGCGTCTTCTTTTTTGACATCGGGGGTATCATCTTTGCTGCAGGATACGAAGATCATGCAGCCTAAAGCAACTAATACGATTAGTTTTCCGAATTGTTGTACTGGCTTTTTCATGATACATAATTTAAAGTTAAACTTGTTTAAATGTATCACGCTTACCATACGATTACTATCGGAAATTGATATCTGGAACGGAAAGGGAAATAAGTGTGTCTAGACTACTTATAAGTGGTTTTGTACTATTCTATATTTTCTGAAGTAATTTGATAAAACCTTCTTTTTTTCTGCGGGATACGTCCAAATGACTACCGCCGCTAACCATAACGTAGCCTCCTTCGCCTTTTATATATTTGGTTACATGGGCCATATTTACAATGGTGGAATGGTGTATTCTGCAAAAATCGGTTTCAGGCAACATATTCTCGAATTCCTTCAAAATTTTGGAAACCGTTATCTTTTTGCCGCCCGACAAATGCAGCGTGGTATAGCTACCATCAGCTTCGCAGTAGACGATATCCTCTAACTTTTGTATGATAATTTCATTGTCAGAAGGGATTGCCAATCGCGTTAATTTTTCATTATTATATTTAATATTGTTCAATAAAGATCTATAATGAACAGTGTTACTTTGTTGTTTCTGCTTTACTCTCTCTACGGCCGAAACCAGGTTATCGATTTCAATGGGTTTTAACAAATAATCCAAGGCACTAAATCGTATGGCTTTGATGGCATACCGGTTAAAAGCAGTAACAAATATGACCTCAAAATTAATGTCGACAACTTTTTCCAAAAGGTCAAAGCCAGACATATTCGGCATTTGTACGTCTAAAAAAACAAGGCTGGGGCCAAGGGTGTTTATTTTTTCCAATCCTTCTTCCGGGGATCCACATAATGCCAATATCTGAATATCCGGGCAAAATTTCTTCAAGGCAAGGGAAAGTACTTCCCTGGCATCTTCCTCGTCGTCTATGATTATGGCCCTTACCATTTGTCTAGGTTTTATGAAATCGGAATAAGAATATTTACCTGCGTACCCACAGCATTATTTTCACTGTCTTTCAGATCGAGTATTTTTATGGCCTCGCTGATTTTTTGTTTGGTCAGCAGTTTAAGACGGTCTGTGGTAATCTTGATCCCCATGGATATCTTTTTATGGCCACTTTGTTTCTGAAGTTTTAACGATTTCTCTCGCCCCACACCATTGTCCGTTATGCTGCAATGCAAATTGTCACCTTCTTCCTTAATATCTATGATCAATTGCCCTTTGGTATCTTTGTGCAACAAGCCGTGCCAAATGGCATTTTCCACAAAGGGTTGTAGTACCATGGAAGGGATATAGGTACTTTCCTGATCAATTGATTCGGAAACGTTGATTTTATATTCCATTTTGTTTTTAAATCGAATGGACTCCAGTTCGATATAGGATTTTAACATTTCCAGCTCGTCCTTTAAATTTACTTTAGGGTTTTCCGAGTTTTCCAATAACAAGCGTACCAATTTGGAAAATTTCGAGAGGTACTTGCTGGCCTTGTCATTCTCTTCTTCCATAATCATACGGTTGATAGAGTTCATACAGTTGAACAAAAAATGTGGATTCATTTGGGCACGTAGTGCTTTCATTTCCAAGGTGCCCAACTGTTCCTTTAGGTTGGCCATTTGAATTTCCTCATTTTTGATCGCCAATAACTTTTGGTTTTTTAATCGTGTACGCATGGTATAGAAAATCAACCCGGCAATGATGCCCAGTAAAAATAAACCGCCTATTAAGGCGCTTCTTAGGGTACTCTCTTTTTCGGCATTGGCCTGTTGAATTTCGTTTTCTTTGGTCAGTAAAGTTATTTCTTGGTCTTTTTGGGCGGTTTCGTATTTGGTTTGTAGCTCAACTAACTGCTTGTTTTTTTCAGCGGTGACCATGGAATCCTTTATAGCTATATATAATTTTTGATAATTAAAGGCCTCACTTTTATTATTTACGGATTCATAGAAACTGGTTAGGGCTTTGTAATTTTCTGTTAGCAACAATCCATTATTTATCTTTTTAGCAATATCGAGGCTCCTTAACAGATAGCTCTTCACAAGATTTGATTTTCCCAATATCGCATAGGTGGTACCAACCTTATGTAAACTTTGTGCCAAATTTCTCTGAGAAGGAAGGTTGTCTCGTATATTTAAAGATTCCAAATGACACTCCAGCGCCTTTTCATAATTTCCCATTCTTCCATACATTGAACCTAAATTTTCCAATACGGTAGCAATTCCATAATCTATTTTTTCACTTTTCACAATTTCCAAGGCTCTTTTAAGATAGCTTTCAGCTTTTTCAAACTCTCGCAGCTCTTCATATGCGTTACCAATTCCTTCCATCGTCATTGATAAACCCTCCTTATCACCCAGCTCTTCCCATAATTTAATTGCCTCTTGGTAGGTTTTAATAGCTACATAATTATCAATATTCCTTTGAACATGGCCCATTGCAAGCAAGGTATTGGCAATACTCGGTTTGAACTCATTTTTCTTTTGAATATCCAATACTCTTTGATAGGCGGCTAAACTTTCAACATAATTGCCTAAATTTTCATGCATTACTGCAATTTGGAAAAGTACAATAGCCACTCTTGTACTATCCCCTCTCTCTTTATGATATGCAACACCCTTTTCCATATGTCTTATTCCCTCATGAAATTTTCCTTCATATCTATCCGCCAGTCCATAATAAAAATGGGAAAGCACAATACCCCTTTCATCATTCCGAACGGTCGCTAAAAATTTAATGCTATCAGCATACATTCTGGTTGAATCTAATTTGGTACGTGTATCCGCATAATACCAGCTAAGATCTGCATAACCACGGTATTTAACAGAATCGGAAGTAGTCCTTTGAAGTACCTGCTTAATACTATCAAGTATTTTAGCCGGTTGAGCCCAACTATTATAAAAAACAAAATTAAATACAAGGAAAAAAAGAAATAGAAACCTATACCTATTCATAATTATGAGAGTTTTTAGGGGAAGGCTTTCCTAAATTTAGGGAATTTTCATTCAAAAATCCCCACCAAATAAAGAAACTTAACCAGAAGACAAACCTGTGCCCTTATTTCCCTAAAAAAAGGACATTGGAGGGTTATTTGCAATTGAAAACATACAATTGGTTACGAAAACGCCATAAGTGGTATTGTATACTATT
>CBDTVZ010000086.1:0-7969 GCA_965363995.1 uncultured Eudoraea sp. | reverse complement strand
AAATTAAAGGATACGCTTTTAAAAGAATCGCTGAAAACCTGGTTCTTTGATATGAACAAGCCAATGAGCAGTTATTTACTGACTTTTGCAATTGGGAATTATAAAAATAAGAGGCTTATAAGTAAGAGTGGAATACCTATAGAGCTTTTTTATTATCCCGGGGACAGCTTAAAAGTAGAACCAACATACAGGTATAGCAGGGAAATTTTTGATTTTCTTTCAGAGGAAATCGGGATAGCCTATCCGTGGCAAAATTACAAACAGATACCTGTGCGTGATTTTTTATATGCTGGGATGGAGAATACCGGAACTACTATTTTTTCTGATGGGTTTGTAATAGACAGTGTCGCTTTTGTCGATAAGAATTATGTAAATGTGAACGCTCATGAAATGGCCCATCAGTGGTTCGGGAATCTGGTAACTGAAAAAGATGGGAATCATCACTGGCTTCATGAAGGATTTGCCACATATTATGCACTGCTGGCAGAAAAAAAACTATTCGGCGATGATTATTTTTATTGGAAGCTTTACGAATCTGCCAAACAATTGCAAAAATTATCCAACCAGGGAAAAGGTGAAGCGCTGACGAATCCTAAAGCGAGTAGTTTAACCTTTTATGAAAAAGGCGCCTGGGCACTTCATATTCTTAGAGATATGCTGGGCGATAAGGCATTTAAAGAAGGTATTCAGGCGTATTTGAACAAATATCAGTATTCCAATGTGACTATATCTGATTTTATCGCGGAGATGCAACTAGTAAGTGGAATGGACCTGTTAGAATTTGAGCAAGTTTGGTTAAAAGGCACACAATTTCCTTTTGAAAAGGTAAAGAAATTACTTGCAGCATCTTCTACTGATTTGCAAACTTATTTTGACCTTCAATGGGAATTGACATCCAGTAATACTAATAATGAACAAATAATTAAAAAGTTATGGGATAATAATTCATCACCCAGGATAAAAGAAAATATCATCCTGGACTATCATAAGTCTTTATCTGAAAGTTTTTATAAAAATGCTTTTAAGACTAAAGATTTGCAGACAAGACAGGCTTTATGTATTACAACCGATAGAATTCCATCCGGACTTAAAAAACAATTTGAATCATTATTGCAGGATAAAAGTTATATTACAATTGAAAATGCACTTTACCGTTTGTGGATATCCTATCCAAATGATAGAAAAATATATTTAGAAAGAACTAAGGGAATTATTGGCCTTCCTAATAAAAATGTACGTTTGCTGTGGTTGTTTTTGGCGGTATTAACGAAAGACTATTTAAATGATGTACAGAAGGCAGATTATACGGAGGAATTATTCGGATATACCTCAGCTGAATATTCTTTTGAGGTACGGCAGAATGCTTTTTCTTTGCTGGCTGAGGTTTTTCCTTTGACAGATCAAAATCTGCTGGATTTAGTTGATGCCTCATTTCATCATTCCTGGCAATTCAGAAATTTTGCCAGAAACTTGATAGAAAGGTTATTAAAAGACGACAAACAAAAAGAGCGAATACTTGAATTGTCCAAAGAACTAAAGGAAAAAGAATTGCGTTATATAAAAAGTAAACTGGAGGTAGAATGAGAGCTTTAGTCATATCCGGGGGTGGAAGTAAAGGGGCCTTTGCAGGAGGGGTTGCCCAATACCTAATGCAGGAATTAGGTCACAATTATGACCTTTTCATTGGGACATCTACAGGTAGTTTGCTAATTTCACATCTGGCACTTCAAAAGATTCAAAAAATAAAGGATGTTTATACTTCAGTGAATCAGGACAGTATCTTTAACAACTGCCCTTTTGTGATTCAAAATAAATATGGTGTGGCAAATATTGGCATAAACCACTGGAATGTGCTAAAAAACTTTTACAGGGGTAGCAAAACTTTTGGCGAAAGCCACAATCTTTTGGAACTTATAAAAAATACTATCACACCTGAAGAATTTGCGATTCTTAAATCCGGACCAAAGGATATTGTAGTTACAGTTTCCAATCTCTCTCTAAATACTGTAGAGTACAAGTCTATTAATGACTTTGAATATGAAGATTTTTGTGAATGGATTTGGATTTCTTGCAATTATACACCTTTTATGAGTTTAGTGCGAAAAGAGGGTTGTGAATATGCTGATGGAGGACTTGGCAGTATGGTACCCATTGAAGAGGCCATTATGAGAGGGGCAACAGAAGTAGATGCAATTATTTTACATACTGAAGTAACTCACTTTAACAGAATGCCTTCCAAGAATGCATTTTCCCTATTGACCAGTATGTTTGCATTTATGTTAGATAGAATTGAGCGTCAGAATATCAGAATTGGAAAATACGTTGCCAATAGCAATAATGCAATAATCAATTTTTATTACACCCCTACAGTGTTGACCACAAATTCACTAATCTTCGATAAGGAGAAAATGACATCCTGGTGGGAAAAGGGATATGAGTTTGCAAAGACTAAAAATGTAGAAATAAGTTCTTTAGAACCCGAACAGTAGTCCATATTCCTTTAAACCAATCACCAAATTTCCCCAATTTCCTTTTTCACATAGGCAAGAGCAGTTGCAGAAGGAGATTGTTTATCCATAGTTTCATTGAGAATATCTTCGCGCAACTTGTCAGCGGAGTCAGATTCACTCATTCCGACTTTTCTTATGGATTGAATTGTAGCATTTTTAGCAGCTTTTATAATATTCCAACAATCATCACTCATATATATCTGTTGTGACAAATTGTGATCGAATTCGTTTTCAATACTTCGGATCAATAATTGCTCATAAGCATTTTTATCAGCAGATTTTGGCGCCACTCGCACTACAAGACTGGGTATTGAGATGCGCTCTAAAAACAAGGCCATTCGTTCATAGGCTTGTAAGCGTATAGGCATGGCATCTTTTTGCGAATCTTTGTGAAGTAAAAATCTTCTGCGACCTTCCTCGTTTCTGGTATGTAATCTAAAAAAATAAAATGCTATTGCTCCGGTTACCACGGCCGGTAATAAATATGCGAATAGTTGAAAAATCCCGTCCCCACTCATGTTTTTGAAATTTAGTTTGGTTTATGGATGTAGAACGTTAGATTTTTTAAAAAATTATAGCTGTATTTTATCTTAATAAGAAAGTTGCATTATAGCCATATCCGAGGATTCCTTCTTTCATTTCTTCATATTTTGTCTTACATCAAGGTAGAATAAATTGAAATTGGGGTGTAGCCTAATATATAGAGAATTGGATAAATCTGTTTTTCTGGAGACCGAAATTCGTTCTGATTTAACATCAGCAGTAAGGCCAATAATTTTGGTTACTGAAGCAGCCTGACCATAGACAATATCCCAGCTGAGAGCATCATCGGCATGGAATTCAAGAGTAACAGCCATATCAGGATTTGCCTTAATTACGCCTGCTATTTTACTCAGAGATTCTGTAGCTCCGACTTGTAATTCTGTCTTGCTAGTATTGGCTCCAAATAAAGAGCTATGGTCCATAATTACAACAACTGACCCACGTTCAACTTTTATATTTGCATTTTCCCCCAGGGTTTGCTTGAAATTGGTAAGCACGAGCAGAGAAATTGAGTCATTACTGGTTAATGCGTCGTTAATAAATTTCAGTTCCGCCTCTTTCTTACGCAAAGAATTCATAACATTGGAGAGCGCGTCCAATTTTGTGCTCGATGTCTCAGTAAAAGAATTCATGTTACTCATAAGAGAGGCATTTGTTTCCTGAAGTTCTTTTATTTGAATTGCATATGCTTCCGCCTGTGCTGTGCTGATTTTCTCTTTTTTTCGGGATTCTGCCAAGGTTTCCTTATTGGTTGCCAGCTCAGAATTTAAATCATTAACTTCTCTAGCCAATTCTTTCTTGCTCTGGGAAAAAAGAAAATTACCAGATAATGCTAGTACAAGAAGACAAAAAGTAATTTTATTCATGATGATTTATTGTTAATTAAAAATATCTAACTATTTGCGCTAATTTTAACTTCGCACAAAAGTAATATATTTAGGCGTTCTGTAAATCCTTAAATAGCAAATAATTAATTTAGTGCCAGGTTGTCAAAAGAAATAAAGTTATAGGGATTACATATTTAAGTAATTCAGGCTCATTTTCGTAAGCGTTTTTACCCCCTGGAAGTAAACTGCCATTATTAATTATGAAATCTGGAGATTGGTTGCATACCCTAATCCAGTGTCTATATTGTGCCAATAATTTCAGTGCTTTCATGAATACTATAAAAATCAACTCCACTTTTAATTTTACCAACGGAGATGACAGTCGCCTCATTGGTAAGATCAGCTTCTCTACTAATAATGGTTTGCAGGCCATCGATAATTTTTGAACTTATAAGTATGGGATATATACCGGACCCGATTCCTTTGTTTTTGAATACAAAGAAGTAGATGCGAATAGGGGGCGGAATGAGAAGCTAAAAAATAAGTTTTTTACATGTTGTTCTATAGATTTTCTAAATATATTCGAATTGCAGACGAAACGATGTCAAAGTTTATAAATAATGGTTTATAACTTTTTCATGAGGCTAATTATGGCTAAATTCACTTCATAAAATGCCTCTAGCTTGAATACATTTTTGGATGATTTAAATGACGCTCAAAAAGGTCCTGTTTTACACAAGGAAGGGCCTCTAATGGTAATTGCCGGGGCCGGTTCAGGAAAAACCCGGGTTCTTACATTTAGAGTTGCCCACTTAATGGAGCAGGGTGTTGATCCCTTTAATATTCTGGCACTTACCTTTACCAACAAGGCTGCGAGAGAAATGAAAAAGCGAATAGCCAGTATTGTGGGCGGCTCTGAAGCAAAGAACTTATGGATGGGAACTTTTCACTCCATTTTCGCACGTTTACTTCGTTTTGATGGTGATAAATTAGGTTATCCAAGTAATTACTCAATTTATGACACTCAGGATTCACAGCGTTTAATTTCATCGATAATTAAAGAAATGGGATTAGACAAGGACATTTATAAATACAAACAAATTCAAAATCGTATTTCATCTTACAAAAACAGTTTAATTACCGTTAAAGCTTATTTCCAAAACCCCGAATTATTAGAGGCAGACGCTATGGCAAAGCGACCCAGGCTGGGTGACATTTACCAAAACTACGTGGACCGATGCTTTAAAGCTGGCGCAATGGATTTTGATGACTTACTTTTGCGTACCAATGAATTATTAAGCCGTTTCCCGGAAGTTTTAATGAAATATCAGGAAAGGTTCAGATATATTCTGGTAGATGAATATCAGGATACCAATCACTCTCAATATCTTATTGTAAAAGCGCTAGCTGACCGTTTTCAAAATATTTGCGTTGTAGGAGATGACGCTCAGAGTATTTATTCTTTCAGAGGCGCCAACATAACAAATATCTTAAACTTTCAGCGCGACTATGACGATGTTGCCGTGTATAGGTTAGAGCAAAATTACCGCTCTACCAAAAATATAGTTAACGCTGCAAATTCGATCATTGCCAACAATAAAAACCAACTGGAAAAGGTAGTTTGGACGGCAAATGATGAGGGTACTAAAATAAAAGTTCACAGAAGTACCACAGATGCTGAAGAAGGGCGATATGTGGCAGGCTCTATTTTTGAAAATAAAATGCAAAACCAGCGGGCAAATGGAGATTTTGCGGTTCTTTATCGCACAAACTCTCAATCCCGGGGCATTGAGGATGCTTTAAGAAAAAGAGATATTCCGTATAGAATTTATGGTGGACTTTCTTTTTATCAGCGAAAGGAGATCAAGGACTTGTTGTCTTATCTTAGACTCGTAATCAACCCAAAGGATGAAGAGGCTTTAAAAAGAGTTATAAATTACCCTACACGTGGAATTGGTCAAACCACAATTGACAGACTTACGGTAGCCGCCAACCATTACTCACGATCAATTTTTGAAGTAATGGAGAATTTAGATAACATAGATTTAAAGATTAATACAGGTACAAAAAGAAAACTCGAAGATTTTACCAATATGATAAAGAGTTTTCAGATTATGAATGAGCGCGCGGATGCTTTTACTCTGGCTGAGCACGTGGCCAAGAAAACAGGCATCCTCCTGGAGTTTAAAAAAGACGGCACTCCCGAGGGTATTGCCCGAATGGAGAATATTGAAGAATTATTAAATGGCATCAAAGACTTTGTTGAAGGGCAAAAGGAATTGGCGGATGCAAAAGGCGATATTACTGAGTTTCTGGAAGATGTAGCACTGGCTACGGATTTGGATAAGGACACCGGCGATGATGATCGGGTGGCTTTAATGACCATTCATCTTGCAAAAGGATTGGAGTTTCCTTTTGTTTATATTGTTGGGTTGGAAGAGGATCTATTCCCTTCTGCAATGAGCATGAATACACGAAGTGAGTTGGAAGAGGAGCGCAGACTCTTTTATGTTGCGCTAACCCGTGCCGAGGAACAGGCATATCTAACATATACCCAAAACAGATATCGCTGGGGTAAATTAATTGATGCTGAACCCAGTCGTTTTATTGAGGAAATAGAGGAGAAGTATATCGAGAACCTGACTCCCGTAGATACATATCGATATAAACCTTTAATAAATACCGATATTTTTGGTGAAGTTGATAAGTCAAAGCTTAGAGCATCAAAACCTGAAAATGGTACTCCACCAGGTATTGGAAAACCCAATGAAAATCAACTAAGAAAACTAAGAAAACTTAAACCGGAATTATCCAAACCCATTGGAAATACAAATACTATAGATCCAAATCTATCGGAAGGTACTTTGGTAAATCATACTCGTTTTGGTCGTGGTAAGGTATTGCGTATTGAAGGAGCCGGGAATGATAAGAAGGCGGAAATACAATTTGTAAAAGGCGATATAAAAAAGCTGCTTCTTCGATTTGCGAAACTGGAAATCATTGATAGTTAGACAAGCTGTGATTATAGATTAATCTTGATGCAGGTATTTACCCAAGGACCAATTTAGGAACGAGCCATAAGTTTTTCATATTATCTCTGGTAAATAGAACAGGCCAATTTGAAACAATGTATAAGAATATCGTTTTCCTTTTCCTGTATTCCTGATTGGATTTAATACGGCCCGACAAGTGCCTGGAATTCTACATAGATGATATGAAGAAGATTAAGCTTATATTTCCTCGTCCGGCTATTTCTAACGTGGAAAATGGCCTTTTCCAGGATCATTTTATTTTTTAATGAATATAGCTGTTGGCGGTGATTGGGGAGATCTGGAAGGAGTGAATAATGACATTTTTTCTGCCGTTATGGAGGTGGATTATGTTCATGTCTGTCAGGTTAAATAGTATTCATAATTCTTACATTTGCTCTTAACTACAATAATGTTTACCCCAAAAATACAGCAATAATGGCCAAATTCATTAAGATATACGAGCAGAATCCTAATCCAAAAGAAATTGATAAGGTTGTATCCATCCTGCGTAAAGGAGGTTTAATCATATATCCTACGGATACGGTTTATGGCCTGGGTTGTGATATTACCAGTACAAAAGCCATGGAAAAAATTGCTCGTATAAAGGGAATAAAATTAGAAAAAGCTTACTGGTCCTTTATTTGTGCCGACCTTAGTAATCTTTCAGATTATGTCAGGCAATTGGATACTCCTACATTTAAGATTCTTAAGCGAGCCCTTCCCGGCCCTTATACTTTTGTATTGCCCGGCAGCAATAAATTACCTAAGGATTTTAAGAAAAGAAAGACTGTGGGCATAAGAGTCCCGGACAATAATATTGCAAGGACTTTGGTTGAAGTGTTAGGGAACCCAATTGTCTCCACCTCAATTCGTGATGAAGATGAACTTTTGGAATATACCACAGATCCTGAATTAATTTTTGAAAAGTGGCAAAACTTGGTAGATATTGTTATTGATGGAGGATATGGAGGCAATATAGGATCAACGGTTATTGATCTTTCAGGTGACGACCGGGATATGCGGTTCGGCCAGGCCTTTTTCGGCCGAGATCAAGATC
>CBDTVZ010000085.1:0-8026 GCA_965363995.1 uncultured Eudoraea sp. | reverse complement strand
ACTATCTTATGCAGATGACAGGGTTATTCATTTTGGAATGATTCCACGTTCAAACCGCTGCATTTTTGTTATTAATGAACTACCGGATCTCCAGTCAAGGATTCAGGTATCCTTATTTAACATTCTACAGGAAGGGGATATTCAGATAAGAGGCTTTAAATTGAGATTACCCCTGGATATTCAGTTTGTTTTTACAGCGAATCCAGAAGATTATACGAACAGGGGTAGTATAGTTACACCTTTAAAGGACAGGATAGGATCTCAAATTCTTACGCATTACCCGGAAGAAATTGAAATTGCCAGAAAAATTACAGAACAAGAGGCTCAATTAGATGAGAGGCAGGTAAAATCTATTTATGTACCAGACCTGGCGAAAGATTTACTTGAGCAGATTAGTTTTGAGGCACGGAAAAGTGAATATGTAGATTCAAAAAGTGGGGTTAGTGCACGAACAAGTATTACGGCCTTCGAAAACCTGTTAAGCACTGCAGAACGAAGGGCATTGATTTCCGGCGAAGATAAGACCCAGGTAAGGCTTAGTGATTTTATGGGAGTCATTCCGGCTATTACTGGGAAAATAGAACTGGTATATGAAGGCGAACAAGAAGGTGTAGATACAGTTGCGCTTATACTATTTGAAGATGCCATTAAAACGTTGTTCTCCAATTATTTTCCAAAGATTGAGAAATTGGAGCATAAGGATGCCGAAAGCCCATATGATAATTTGATCAATTGGTTCTTTGAAAGCGAGGGATTTGATCTGATGGACAATTTAACCGATAATGAATACAAAGCTACACTCAATGGTATTACTGAACTAAACACACTTATTAAAAGGCATCAGCCAGATATACCCAAAGAGGACACATTTTTTCTTAAGGAATTTCTATTGTGGGGACTTGTTGCCAATAAAAAGTTAAGTAAGCGGAGGTTTCAAAAGGGATATCAATTTAAAGACCTTTATGGAAGTTTTATAAGTAAATTATAAGTTATATTTAAATATCAAAAGCCCTTTATATCAAGGGCTTTTATCTTCATAGCAATTCTTAACCCTTTCCACATATTGTAAAGTGAAAAATAAATGATTTCCTTCCTTAGGGCCACTCCATACTGTAACATTGGTTTCATGGAGAGCAATTATTATCATGATAACCGAAACGATCATATATTCCTTTCAGAACTTCAATCAAAATTTTAGAGTTCTGTAATCACCTTAAATTCTCTGTCACTTATATTTAGTTTGCAATCATTAACATTGCCACAGATATAGTGTGGTTTCTTTATGTGAAAAGACCCTGGAAATTCATCCAGGGTCTTTTGCATTGCCATAACATAATAGAAAATTATTATTGCCACGAATCAATATTCTCATTAAGGTTATCAAAGTTATATGGACCTACTATTAATGTTCTGTGTTTAAACGTCATTATGGTTATGAAAAGTAAAAAGAACTGCAAAAGAAAAATCATTGTGCCAACAGGTATAAATGTATTTGGCATAATATGATCCTTGAATTCAGAATAGCTAAGCAATATATATCCCGTATCCATTATTTTAAAAATGTAAATAAGAAAAATGCCATACATGGCATATTCCAGATTCCGCATTTGTGGATCTGTATACTCCTGCTCTTTTATTTTAAACCAAAGGACATATAGATAAATAAAATGAACAACTGTAAATAATGGAAATATATAGTTGTCAAATTTGAAAAAGTAAAACTTATTGGTATACAAACCGTAAAAGTTGAAAACTATAAGAATTGCAATAACTGCAATGGATAGTACCATACATTTCTTCCAGGAAAATAGTTTTAAAGTTGCCTTCATATAAGTAGGTTACGAGGCTTTGGGGAACCTCGTTGCAAATTTTAACGCAAGCCTATATTCTTTATTTGAAAAAATTCGATGAAGCGCAAACAATGTTGAGTAACCTCAAAAAGTTGTTGTGAAAACAACTTGGGTTTCCGTTTTCTATACTCTTTTTTTGATTATGCTGAGGATGTCGGCAAAAGTATATATCCCAAAAAAAATAAACTTTACTAGATCTGTTAAAGAATCTTTATGATAAATAAGAATAAGAATAAAACAAAAAAAGGCGCATATTTAAATATGCACCTTTTTTGGATGAAATAAAATCTATCTAAGAAATCCAATTGCGTTTCTCTGCAATTCGAGCGAATTGGACCAGTGCAATGGCAATAATAATAACAAGTAAAGGAATAATTACGCCTGTGAGCAGACCATAAATTTCCGCAGCATTAGTCATAAAAAACGAATATCCCATCTGTATCAGTATAGCAATAAGGGATAGCATTAGTAAAGGTTTGGCCAATCTTTTTCTAAATAAAAGGGCAATACACCCCAAAAGCCCACCCCACACAGCTATAGCAAATGCCGCTGTAACCCATGCCGGAATACCTTCCATTAAGGTCAATTGCTCCGCAGTGTATTGCGCTTTTATTTCATCAGTCATGTATGCCTGTTCCAGATAAGACATAACTCCCATTAAGTTCCATAATAGTGCTAGAATGCTTACAATCCAAAACCAAACAGGTGGTTTTGTGTTTAATTTTTCGCTCATTTTGTTTCAGTTTAGGTTGTTTTATGCTATACAAAATACAAAAAAAATATAATTCATATTTTAAATAACCTATGAATTCCCTGGATAAGTCAAAACATAAATACCAAAACTACTGTATCAAGACCATGCAGAAATAAAGTCAAAGTTTTAGAAATTACTATCTAGAAACCTTACATTTATTTATCTTAACTCACATGAAAAAACGATATTATTACTTGATTAGAGTTCAGTTTTTAGGCTTCAGATATAGTGGATGGCAAAAGCAGCCCGGACAAAGAACTATAGAAGGAATGCTTCTTAAAACACTTAAATTTATTCTACCCCAACAGAAATTTAAAATCTTAGGTGCAGGGAGAACTGACGCAAAAGTTTCAGCATTAGATGCGGCTTTTCAACTGATTATCGAAGAATCACCAATTTCGGATATAACCAATTTCATTAATTTATTTAATAATAACCTACCAGCTGATATTAAAGTACTTAAAGTAAATTATATAGATAAAAACTTTAATATTATTAAGGATAGTAAATCTAAAGAATATCGCTATTTTTTTTCTTTTGGTGAAAAGAACCATCCTTTTTGTGCTCCTTACATGGCAAACATTTTAGATGATCTAGATATAGACCTTATGAAAAAGGTTGCATCGCTTTATAAAGGCACACACAATTTTAAGGCTTATACCGCAAAACCCGGTGAGAATAAACAAGTGACAAGAACATTAACTTCCTGCGAAATTATAGAGAATACAGAAATTAAAGCCAGTTTTTTTCCAGAGCACAGTTATATACTTAGAATTTGCGGAAAGGGATTTATGCGTTACCAGGTTCGGATGATTATGGGTGCATTGGTCCAATTAGGTAAAGGCCTGCTTAGCATTCATGAAATTGAATCATCTTTACTTGAAGGCACGGACATAAAGATATCTTATGTGGCACCTGGTTCTGGCCTTATATTGCATCAGCTCGAATTTGAATAATTCTGTAACCAGATTTTTTGTACATTGAAACAAATGTAATTCTATGCCAAATTGGGTATATATTGTTGTTTTGTTACTTCTGATATATGTATTAATTAACATACTCCTTTATTTTCTGCAGGATTACCTAATGTTTAAACCGGAAAAACTACCTGCGGATTTTCTATTTCAATATGAGCACCAGGAAATAGAGGAATATAATGTTGAAACAAGAGATGGGGCAATAATAAATGGACTTAGATTTAAAGCACAGCAACCCAAGGGTATTGTATTCTATCTAAAAGGAAATTCCAAAAGTATAAAAGGCTGGGGGAAGTTTGCGATTGATTTCACAAGGCATGGCTATGATGTTTTAATGGTAGATTACAGGGGTTTTGGCAAAAGTACCGGTAGGCGCACGCAGAAAGCTATTAAGCGTGATATGCAGGTGATCTACAATAAAATAAAGGAAAACGTAGACGAAAAGTATATCATTCTTTATGGTCGCTCTTTAGGTTCTGGTTTTGCTGCCAAACTAGCATCTATGAACAATCCGAGAATGTTGATTCTGGATGCTCCCTATTACAGTTTAAGTAAGGTTGCCAAAAAATACATTCCTTTTATGCCTCTTTCTATATTGCTTAAATTTCCCATGCCTACCTATAAATGGCTTCAATATGTAAATTGTCCCATTCATATTATTCATGGCACAGATGACAAGTTGATTCCTTACAAGACCAGCGTTAAGCTATCTAAAATAAAACCAACTACAACAACATTATATACAGTGATTGGAGGGGGACATAAGAATTTGAATACATTCGAATCTTACCACAAAATGTTAAGTGAAATCATCACTAAAAGACCAATAAAAGTTGATCTGAAAGGTTCCAGTATTAATGTTAAACACAATTTAAAGGTTTAAATGGTTAAACTAAAAAAAGCTGTTCTATTTCTATTATCGGCTTATCTACTTATATCTACTATGCTCTATTTACTTCAGGAAAAACTAATCTTTTTACCTTCCAAATTGCCTTCAGATTATACTTATTCCTTCACCCAGCCCTTTGAGGAAATTAATTTAACCGCTGCAGACGGTGCCGTTTTAAATGGCATTCATTTTAAACAGGAGCAACCTGAAGGAGTTATTGTTTATTACCATGGTAATGCCGGCGATCTTACCCGTTGGGGAAATATTGCGCTCTTTTTTGTTGAAAAGAACTATGATGTAATTATTATGGATTACAGGACCTACGGAAAAAGTACCGGTAAGCTTAGTGAAGAATCACTTTTTAATGACGGACAGCTATTTTATGAATACGCCTTAAAACATTATGATGAGATGGGAATTACATTGTACGGTCGTTCACTGGGTACCGGGATTGCGACTTGGGTGGCATCACAAAACAACCCATTTCGCCTTATCCTGGAAACGCCTTATTACAGTCTTTTAGATGTGGGAAAAAACCGTTTCCCGTATTTGCCAGTTCAGTGGTTTTTAAAATATCCCTTAAAAACTTATGAGTTCATTTCAGAAGTGAGCTGTCCGATAGCATTTTTTCATGGCACGGAAGATAGAGTAGTGCCCTATAATTCAGGTTTACGCCTTTTTAATTCCGTTTCTGTCGATAAAAATTCTTTCTTCACAATAAAAGGCGGGCGACATAATAATTTAAAGGAATACCAGGTCTATCGTGATGGGATTCAGGAAATTCTATCTCCTATCAGTCAAATAAATCTGAAGATAAATAACGATCTCCCCGGTCACAAATAATTGAAACAATCAGGCCACTTTTAAGGCTCGCAGCAAGTTTTAAAGAGGCTACAGTTGCTCCACCACTACTCATCCCTGCAAAAATACCTTCTTCTTTGGCCAGCCGTTTAGTCATAACTCTTGCTTCATCTTCGCTAACTTCTATTATCTGATCAACTCTTGAAGGATCGAAGATCTTTGGAAGGTATTCTATGGGCCATTTTCTAATTCCGGGAATTTTAGATTCATCCTTTGGCTGTACACCTACAATGGTTACATTTTTGTTTTTACCTTTTAAATAGGCAGACGTACCCATTATGGTTCCAGTTGTTCCCATTGAGGACACAAAATGGGTGACTTTCCCTTTTGTATCCCTCCATATTTCCGGGCCGGTAGTCTCAAAATGTGCTTTCCAGTTATCGTCGTTTGCAAATTGGTTAAGCATTTGATAACCATCGTCTATTACCTTTGCCTCTGCATAATCCCGGGCGCCTTCTATACCCAATTCCGCATTGGTTAAGGTAACCTTTGCACCATATGCCCGCATAGTTTGTACCCTTTCCTTGGTTGAATTTTCGGGCATTACCAATTCAATGTTTAGCTTATATATACCAGCAATCATTGCAAGGGCAATACCTGTATTGCCACTCGTTGCCTCAATTAATTTACTGTTGCTGTTAATCTCGCCACGTTCTATTCCGCTTTTGATCATATTGTACGCGGCCCTATCCTTTACACTACCTCCAGGGTTATGGCCTTCCATTTTAAACAATAGGGTAACACCAGGGTTGACATTTAAAGATCTTGAGGCCACAAGAGGTGTGTTCCCTATTAGATCTATAATACTATGAGACATTAGGCAAGGTTTTTATTTTTATTTCAGCGCTATGAAATACTGTAGAATTTGGGGCCACAGAAGAAGTCACCCAGGCGTTTCCACCAATTATCGAATTTTCTCCAATTATAGTATTGCCACCTAAAATAGTTGCATTAGCATATATCGTTACATTATCCTCTATAGTAGGATGGCGCTTAGTCTTCTGCAAAATTTTAGCCACATATAGCGCTCCTAATGTCACGCCCTGGTAGATTTTTACATTATTTTTAATTATTGCCGTTTCTCCAATGACCACACCAGTAGCATGATCAATAAAAAAGGATTCTCCTATCTGAGCACCAGGATTTATATCTACTCCAGTTTGTCTGTGAGCATATTCTGTCATTAATCTGGGAACTAGCGGAAACCCCTTGTTATATAATTCATGTGCCAGTCGATAGATGGCTATGGCATAAAAGCCGGGATAAGCCATATAAACTTCTTCAATAGATAGGGAAGCCGGATCACAGCTGGCTATGGCCTCTGCGTCCAAATTCAGTTTCTCAAGGACCATTGGCAGTCTTTCCAAATAATTTCCCCATATTTTCGAACAAGGTTTCTCAACATCCCAACAGGCAAGATTTATCAATTCATCAAATTGAATTTCAAGAGATTCAATATTTGTCTCAACAGGAGTTTCAATATCAAATAAAGTAAGGAATAGAAGATCTGTAAAATCTTCCACACTCCGCTTAAGCCGATATCTGAGATTAGGTTGCTTTTTATTTTCGATAATTTTCTTTACAATTATTGACTTGTCCATTGCATAAAATTGAGGTTCTAAATTAACCAATATTTAAAAAGCATCTAACGCAAAATGGTTAACTTTAGCATAAATTTTATAACGCTTAGTCGAATGGCAAATAAAGTAATTACGAAAGACTCGCTGCGTTTTTTGAGCCAGTTGAAAAGAAACAATAATCGCGAATGGTTTGAACAACATAAGTCTGAATTCAAATCATTAGAAACTGGTGTAAAAGGATTTTATAACAACCTGATGGATAAGATGAAAGAACATGATGAAATTGAAAAACTAAAAATGTTTCGTATCTACAGGGATGTAAGATTTTCCAAGGACAAGACTCCATATAAATCTCATTTTGCAGGTTCATTTTCGAGGGCTGGCGCAAAACTTAGGGGTGGTTATTATTTGCAGATTCGACCAGGAGAATCATTTATGGCTGCAGGTTTTTGGGAACCCAACAAAGAAGATCTTTTACGTATCCGCAAAGAGTTGGAACATGATGCAACTGCTTTTAGAGATTTAATCAATAAGCCCTCCTTTAAGAATACTTGGGGTGAACTGGTAGGGGACGAAGTAAAAACAGCTCCTAAAGGATTTAATAAGGAAGATCCTAATATTGATTTGATAAGGAAGAAAGCTTTTATTTTTGTGCGAAATTTTACCGATAAAGAAGTGTTGAATAAAGATTTTATTGATAAAGTGAACACGTCCTTTAAAGAAATCAGACCCTATTTTAATCAAATGAGCGAAATCCTGACAACTAATCTTAACGGAGAATCCCTTTTAAACTAATACCGAAGCTTCGAACGCTTGCACCTGGTCCTTGAGACGTTCAACTACCATATTCATCATACGTTTGTTGAGCGCCGACGAGTTTTGAATATAGGTCATATATTCTTCCACCGTAAACTGTCCAATTACAATTCCCTTAAGAGCATTTCGGAATTTGATGTCTTTTTGGATGGCATTTTCTATATAATCTAAACGTTTTTGAATGCTCATTTCATAAAATGCATTCTTATGTTTAATAATATAGTTCTTAAATGCCTCGATTAATATTGGGTTCTGAAATTTGATTATAGGACGCAAGGTTCCATTCTGGAATTGCTCGT
>CBDTVZ010000084.1:0-8179 GCA_965363995.1 uncultured Eudoraea sp. | reverse complement strand
CCGGATACAATGAACAATGTTAAAGAGCTTTTTTGATATAATCTTTTCAGCTCAACCATATCATTCCTATTCAGTATTTCAGCGGTCATCGGATAGGTAATCTGGTGCATGGCTCTTGCAGGCACCGCAATCACGGTTGCAATAAAAATAGCTACGGTATAGTATGCAACATTTTGAATTGGAATAAACTGATTTATCATAAAACGATCTATCTCCAAAAGGATTACCGCAGTGGATCCGCCCAGAATGATAAGAATGCTGTAGTTTACCATAGAATTGGTATTCTTTGGCCAATTAAACCGCAGTTTTGGCCTTCTTAGACTATAGGCATACAGCTTCATTAATATAGTTCTAAAGAGGTAAAGACCTACCAATGCCTTTAAAAAAAAATCTACGCTTATGAACTCCATAAACAAAAGGATTAGGAGTAAGCTGACCCCTACCCTAACAAACACCTCTTTCATGAAATTCCCAACTACCGATTTCATTTGAACTTTAGACCAGGCATAAAATATTTCAAAATAAGCCATAGCAAGTCCTATTAAGAAAATGTACCATACATAATCTTTTACAATAACATTCTTCCTGGCCAGGAAATTACCTATTGCTTCATTTGCAAAGTAACTTACTCCAGCAAGGGGAATGATAATAAGCAACGGAAGGATTACCATTAGGGTAAGAAAACCATCAGACGATTTTGAATCATTAATATTGCTGTAATATTTTACAAGAGTATTGGGTACACCAAATGCCATCAATGGCATTAGAATAGCAGATGAGGAAAGAATTACTCCTACCAGGCCATAATACTCATCAGTGAGAAAACGGGTGTAAAGGAAAAGTGTATTGATAGCCCCTATCGCAAATCCAAGATAAGTGATAGTAGTATTCTTTAACGATTGTTTAAAAATTATTCCCATTACAACAGCTTAGCCAGCTTTGCGGTAAGCGTTCTTCTGTTATATTCTTTAATATTTACTGAAGATACCATTAAATTACCTTGCTGATAAAGATGAAACCATTTTAAAATTACAGCTTTAAGATCTGCTAAAGAATTGTAATTACAAACGACACCGGAGTTGGTGCTTTTTACAATTTCCCCGCCTTCCCAATGTTCAGGCCCTATGGCTAAGATTGGCCTTTTGGCTGCAAGATATTCAAACAGTTTTCCAGGAATAATACCTCGCGTATGTGGTGCATCAATCTCTGCTAAAAGTAATAACTGTGAACTCCTCTGATAATTCACTGCTTCCTCATGGGTGACATATTCTTTAACCCTTGTATAGTTCTTTAGCCCATTATCATTTATACAATTTAAAACATCCTGGCCAACCACCCCAATTAGATTTAATTGAAAGGCATTCCGAAAATCTTCATTTTCACTAATGATCTCGGACAGTACTTTCCAAAGGTTTTCAGGATTTCTTCCAGTAAGTAGTGAACCAATGTGGGAAAGCGTAAATTTTTTATCCAAGGCACTAAAGGACAGCTCGCTTTCTGGAATATCATAGCCATTGGTAATTACATAGACTGGATTCGTGGTAATTGATTCAAATTCAACTCTGGTAGTATTACTGGTAACCAAAAGCTTATCGCAACCATTTACAACTTCTTTTTCCAATAGACGATGTTTCCTTTCGGAAGCTTTTGTTAGCCTTAGTTTACTGTGATAACCTATAGAAGTCCATGGATCCCGAAAATCTGCAAGCCACTTAACATCCAGATTCTTTTTTAGTTCCAAACCAATTAAATGGAGGCTATGAGGAGGGCCAGTCGTAATTATGGTGTCTATTTCCTCTTTTTTAATTATACCCGTTAAAAACCGGACTGAAGGCTTTACCCAGTACTTTCTGGCATCCGGAATAAACATATTGCCCCTTATCCACAGTAACATATTTTCCAATAAGGAAGGATTGTCATCACTTATGACCCCCGAACTTATTTGTTTAGTTTTCTTTTTACTTAAAAATTCTGCATAAAAATAAGGTTCGAAGATCTTACTTTTATAAATAGTAACATTTTCAGGAATTTCTTTAGTAAGACTACTATCTGTAATAGGATACTTTGGATTTTCAGGAATATAAATGACGGGGTGTATGTCAAATTCAGGTAGATACTTTACAAATTTCAGCCATCGCTGAACCCCAGGACCCCCGGCAGGAGGCCAATAATAACTGATGATAAGGACCTTATGCATTATCCCTCCTTCTTTTTTCGCAAACGAAATATTGAAAATAAGCCACCCCCTAAAAACACTAAAATCATCAAAATAGAACTTGCTAAAGTAATTTTTCCACCGATTTCGATTACTTCTGGCTCAAACTTAAACTCCACTGTATGATTGCCCTTTGGGATATTCAATGCTCTTAATACGTAATTGACTTTAAAATGACTTACCATTTTGCCATCAATATAAGCCTTCCAATCCCTGGGATAGTACATTTCTGAAAATACCGCAAGTCCGTTATTTGAATTGTTTGTGATATAGGTTAAATGATTAGGCTCATATTCCTTGAGGTTAATGTAAGCCAAAGAATCTATTGGAAAACTAAATTGCTCTAATTGAGAAAAATCAGAGGTGTTAATAACGGCTTCATTAAGAACATCCAAACTATCCAGTGCCTTAATTTCTTCATCGGCACTTTGTACCTCTATAAGCCTTTTAATAAACCAAGCATTACCATTGGCTTCAGGGTTTGTAATTGCATAATTCCTGCCTTCTTCATCTTTTTGAACAATATATTTTACGTTAAGCATATTTATCACTCGCAAATTATTTCTATAAATATGGAAATCAAATAAATCCTGCATCCCTGCAGGTTTTGCAGCATGATAGCCTCCAATAGATTGATAAAAATAGGATGTTCTGGCTCCGTTTAGGCCTTCTGAAGGGTCATAAACCCTGAATACACCAGTGTCTTCGGCAATCTGCTTGTCCATTGGCAGCTGCTGAAACGGTTGGTTCATCCTTTTTTGCCTGTCAAAATCTTTCTCATTTACATACCGAAGATCAACACCTACCAGGTCAAAAATTACTAACAAAGAGAGGGTCAAAATCACCACATTTTCCTTAAGCCTTCCCTTAAGATAGAGCCAAATAGCCAGACCGGCTAACAGCACATAAATTAAAGACCGTATGGTATCATTAATATAAACAGCCTCTCTATCTCGCTTTATCATAGTCATAACCTCATCGCCAAAATATTTCTGATAAGTATTATCATTTAAACCAGTAAAATCAAAAACGCCTTTAATTATAAAAAGTGCAATCCCGAGTCCGATAACAATAATTAAACTTGTTTTCAAAGCCATTAGTTTTTTACTCTTTACTATAGAGGGCTTAAAGACTTGTACTAATGCCATTACTGCGAGAATAGGCACGCAGAGTTCTAGGATTACCTGTATGGAAGAAACGGCTCTGAATTTGTTATAAAGTGGAAAATAGTCAATCATAAAATCGGTAAGAAGACCAAAGTTCTTTCCCCAGGATAAAAAGAGTGAAATTAAAGTTCCTCCTAATAACCACCATTTTAAACGTCCTTTCACTAAAAACAGACCTAAGACAAATAGAAAAATTATAATTGCACCAATATAAGCCGGTGCTGCTACCCCCGGTTGATTTCCCCAATACAATGGAAGAGCACTACTGAATTCCAGAGCCTTTGTTCGGGGTAATCCTTGTTCTGTTAAATAGTCATAAGCCTTCGAACTAGTCCCGAGGTCTTCATTATTGCTGCCTCCAAAAAGTCTGGGAACAAATAAATCCAAAGATTCGACTATTCCATAACTGTACTGAGTTATGTAATCTTTATCCAGCCCCTCCAAATTTTCTCTGGCAGACCCGTCGGGGTTTATTGTAAGTTCTGACTTCCCTCTAGTGCTCCAATCCGCATATTCTTTGGTTGCCATTAGGGCTGTCGCATTAGCTGTAATTCCCAAAATTACTGCTGCAATAAGCAGTCCCACAGAAATGAAAAAGTGTTTTAGTTTCTTTTTTTTAATGGCATCAACCAAATATGCAACTCCGAGCACAAGAACAAGTAACATAAAATAATAGGTCATCTGGAAATGATTTGCTCCTATTTCCAATGCCATCGCCACTGAAGTAAGGATAAAACCCCAGATGTATTTTTTTCTAAAAGTAAGTATAATACCACCTAACAGAATTGGCAAATATCCTAAGGCATGGGCCTTCGCATTGTGCCCTACCCCAAGAATTATAATAAGATAAGTAGAAAAACCAAAAGCCAGTGCACCAAAAATCGCTAATCGATAATCCACCTTTAAGCAGCATAATAATATGTAGAATCCAACAAAATACAGGAATAAATAATCTGCCGGACGCGGTAGGAATCGAATAGTTCTATCAAGCTTTCTTACATAATCGTGCGGATAATAAGCTCCTAATTGATATGTTGGCATTCCCCCAAAAGCACTATTGGTCCAATAGGGTTCCTCATTAGTATTTTTCCTATAATCATTTTGCTCCTTAGCCATTCCGGTATATTGAATAATATCGGATTGGATGATGGTTTTACCCTGAAGTACGGGGTAGAAGTATGCCAAAGAGGCAACAATAAAAAAAACAAGCGCAAAAAAATGGATAAATAAAGCTTTTGTACCTCTATTCATTGGTTGCTTTAGTGGTAATGGTTATTCAATTTCTTCAAAATCTATAAACTCCCCTATTTGTTCGGAATCCTTATTCTTTCGTACCGTTTTTTTATCGATACTAAACTCTCCCTCATTAGTATTCGCCTCCTGATTTTGATAGCCTTGAAATTGTTCAAATTTTTCTTTAAAATGTTTCTCTGTCTTTCGTGCAGCATAGCCAAAAATCTTGGGACCAAACCATTTAGCAAATAATTTGAGCGTATAGTATACCAGAAGTATTATTAAAATCGTTCTTAAAAAACCCATAATGTCTGAATTCTATATATCAAAAATACAATTCCAACGTTGTATTAACATTACAAAATTCATAAAATAATAATAAAATCTACCTGATGTTACGAGTTATTGAGCTAAAAATTCTTAAAAATGCCCTTTTTTTATTAGCATTATTGACCCCTTTATTAGGTATCTGCCAATATACAGATGTAATTAATTCTAACCGACCAGGTTTATCTGTAAGTGCTTATGCGGTGGGAAAAGGAATCCCTCAACTAGAATTGGGATTCTCTTATGAAGAGCAGGAGCACGCTGATCTGAATTATGATTCAAATATATATGGCCTGGATTTTTCATTGCGCTATGGCTTGTTATTGGAGAATCTAGAGCTCAATTGGGAAGGTACTTATCAAAATCAGATTATCACTTACAATTCCCTCGGATTTACAGAATCAAGAACCAATTTTTCAAGGAACCGCCTTGGCGCAAAGTATTTGGTCTTTGATCCATTTAAAGATCCGGAAAGAAACAAGCCAAACTTGTATAGTTGGAAGGCCAATAACAAATTTCAATTTAAAAATTTAATCCCGGCAATCGCTGTATATGCCGGGGCCAATTTTGTTATTGGCGACAATCCATTTTATCCTACAGATCCCACAGTTTCTCCGAGGGTTCTGTTGATAACTCAAAGCAGCCTTACCCCCAGATTTGTTTTGATCTCCAATATTTCCTATGATAGAATTGCCACCGATGACCCGGAATTGGGCTATTCACTTTCCCTGTCTCACGCACTTAGGAATCCTAAATGGAGTGTATTTTTGGAAAACCAGGGCGTTAGCAGTGATCGTTATGCCGACATATTGTTAAGAGGTGGTGGTGCGTTTTTGGTGAATGATAATTTTCAGGTTGATGCGAATCTAGGTGGCAGTTTCAAGAATTCTCCAAGCCGCCTTTTTGTTTCAGTTGGAGCATCATACAGAATAGACCTTCATAAGGATGTCCTGATCCCTATTGAAGATCAGAAGGCTGGTGAAAATGGTGGGCCGATTAAAAAGAATTCTATGAAGAAAAAAACAACTAAAGGACGGAAAAAAGGGAAAGGCGCTGAGGATATAGACCTGGGGCCTTCCAAAAAAGATATAAAAAAACAGAAGAAAGATAAAAAAAAGAAAACTTCAGATAAAGGAGTAATTGATTTTTAACATACACTCTTAGCTAAGCCATTTAATATTGTGAATTAGTGAAAATTGTCTTAAAAATTGATTCCTTCACCAAATATCTCTTATCTTGACCATACAAATAAATGGTATGGTAAGGCTCGAAGAAGCTACTACAAAATCGGATATAAAAAAGTTTATAAAATTCCCTTTTGCCCTTTATGAGAAATCTCCTTATTGGGTACCTCCCCTTATTTCAGATGAACTAGAAACATTTGACAAACAAAAAAATCCCAACTTTAATAATGCGGAAGCCAGGTTTTTTCTTGCCTATAAGAAAAGTGAATTGGTAGGAAGAATAGCAGCAATAATCAATTGGATAGAGGTAGATGAACAACAAATCTCAAAAATACGTTTTGGCTGGTTTGATTTTATTGATGACTTAGAGGTTTCAAAAGTCTTACTCAAAAAGGTAGCAGAAATTGGAATAAATAATAAGCTGGATTATATGGAGGGCCCTGTAGGGTTTTCACATCTGGATAAAGTAGGTGTATTGGTTGAAGGTTTTGACCATATGGGAACAATGATTACCTGGTATAATTATCCTTACTACAAAGACCATTATGATCACCATGGTTTTATAAAGGAAAAGGAATATATGGAAAATAAATTTCCAGCCAGTAATACCAAACCTGAACACTTTATTAGAATTCAGGCATTAATAAAAAAGAGGTATGGTTTAAGAGAAATGAATTTTACCAAATCTTCAGATATTATGCCTTGGGCAGACCAGATGTTTGATCTGTTTAATGAAACATATGCAAAATTATCTTCATTTGTTCCTTTAACCGAAGAGCAAAAAGCTTATTTTAAGAATAAATATATTGGTTTAGTTAATCCTGAGTATATAAAATTTGTAATTGACAGTAATAACAGACTTGTAGCATTTGCTATAGTAATGCCTTCATATGGCCCTGCATTGCAAAAAGCCAAAGGCAGATTGTTTCCCTTTGGTTTCCTTTTTCTTTTAAATGCCAAAAAAAATAGTAGAGATGTTCTTTTTTACCTTATAGGTGTTCATCCGGAATACCAGAATAAAGGAGTTACTGCAATAATTATGGACGAATTTCACAAAGTTTTTCAGGCGAAAAAAATAAGGAATTGTTACAGAACTCCCGAATTGGAGGAAAACGTTGCTATCCGACAATTATGGAAGCATTTTGACCCTAAAATCTATAAGCGCAGAAGAACTTATAGAAAAACGCTATAGAAACTATCTGTTATAACAATTTCTGAAATTTCCCTTTGAAAATAAAGCTAAGTTTATTCACCCATAGCCGCTGCTACAGCTGCAGATAATCTTTTATAGGTTCCATTCTGCAATCGATCTCTTATCGCCGAAAATGCATCCAGTGTTACTGCAATATCTTCCAAGGTATGAGTAGTTGTTGGTATCATTCTCAATAAGATCAATCCCTTAGGAATTACCGGATATACGACTATTGAACAAAATATACCATAATTCTCTCTTAAATCCTTAACCAAAGCCATAGCCTCAGGGATACTGCCATTAAGATAAACAGGGGTAACACAACTTGTGGTTGTCCCAATATCAAAGCCCCTTTCTTTAAGGCCATTTTGTAAGGCATTTACATTTTCCCAAAGTTTCTCTCTCAACTCAGGCTTTGAGCGCAGCATATCAAGGCGTTTTAATCCTCCTTTCACATAGATCATCGGGAGTGATTTTGCAAACATTTGAGAGCGCAAGTTATATTTCAAATAATCAATAATTCCCTTATCGGCAGCCAAGAAGGCGCCAATTCCTGCCATAGATTTTGCAAATGTTGCAAAATATACATCTATATCGTCCTGAATACCTTGTTCTTCACCAGCTCCGGCACCAGTCTTGCCCAATGTTCCAAAACCGTGGGCATCATCTACCAATAACCGGAAATTATATTCCTTTTTTAGCGCCACAATTTCTTTAAGCTTACCCTGTTCCCCACGCATTCCAAAAACACCTTCAGAGATCACCAGAATTCCACCACCGGTTTGTTCTGCCATTTTAGTAGCGCGTTCCAAATTCTTTTTTAAGCTTTCTATATCGTTATGCATAAATGTAAATCGTTTGC
>CBDTVZ010000083.1:0-8244 GCA_965363995.1 uncultured Eudoraea sp. | reverse complement strand
GCAAAGTCCATTTTCAAACCCTCTGCCAGTTCTTTTTGATTTTTTATTTGTTTCAAAAAGGCCGTTTTGGTTTGGGTGAGCTCCTTTTTACCCGCTCCAAAGTTCATAACGTCTTCAGCCAGCAAAGGCGCCATTTCCTCAAGGGGGCTGTCAAATAAACAGACCTGTATTAAGGTATTATAAGCTTCATCTAATAGTTTTTGTTTGGTTTTGCTAAGTTTCATGCTTATTTGTTGCCGGTAAGCTTGTAATAGATACTATTTCTTAACACAGTTTGCAGTTTCTTTAATTCCCGTATAGAGCTGCACAGGAGGTTTGAACAGCCTGCCTTGTACAAGACTACTCCTTGCTTACTAATATACTTAAGATTTTGGAAACTGTGAGCTAAAGAAGAAGATAGTAGCCTCACCAGGAATCGAACCTGGATCTAAAGTTTAGGAAACTTCTATTCTATCCGTTGAACTATGAGGCCAATTATAATCTGCGAATTTATAAATACTTTCTCTTATTCTTCCTGCAAGTTTAGGAAACTTCCCCCGATAGCTTCTCCTTCGTAATACTATGGAGAAGGAGCTAACGGGGTTATCCTTTTAACCTGCCTGCGACGGGCAGGCTATGAGGTCAAATACTGCATTTCAAAAGTTTACAGGGGCACAAAAATAAGAATTTTTAATACGAAGCAGGAAACTCTATAACGTTCTTTGGAAATCTTCTTAGAAGCATCTGCAATTTGGGGTTTATATACGTCTTGCAGAAAGGCTTGTTTGGGTTTTTCAGATAGTAATTTTGAAAAGACTCGGGTGACATTCTAAACTCTTTAAACCCATATACGCGAGTAATTAACTGGCCTTCAAAGTCTTTTTGAAGCAGTTTTAAATCCGATCTGCCTCTTTTTGCTGAACCTCAGTGAAGGCATATACAGCTGAGCGGTATTTTATTCGCATGGAGTGGTTAGAAGTGCTATTATGTGTATAAAGGTGCACTTCAATTAATTTTTTTAGAGAAATGATATCAGAATTGAAATGAAGAATTATCGCTTCGTGAAAGTCCTCCGTACCTTCTGCTGATATCCACCCTTGCTCTACCTTTATAACCCCCATCAAGGATTGAAATACAGCTTCCGTGCACCAATGGCAACCTCCCCCAAAACCAATTTTGTCAATTCTCATTTGATCCCATATTATGTAGTATTTCCAATAAAATTCAGCGAGTATTAATGGCTATACCTTTCAGACGAAATAAACTTAAAAAGTTTACAACTATTAAGGGCTACAGACTTAATTATCTATATTTTCAAGATTCTTGAAACCTGATTTAAGAGAGATAAATTAATTAAAAGAGTTAACTTTTTTTATATATCTTTAATCGACATTCTACAATATTTAGATTATTGCAGATTTTTTTATGGATGACAATATCAGAACACAACGGACCGGTTCCATTTGGAAGTTTATAATTTTAAAAACTACAATCAAAACGGTGATTGGTTTTGTTGCCAAAAGAAAATTATTACTTCCTCTTTTTTTTCTGATAAATACGCTGTGCTGGTCCCAGGACTTATATGTAAGAGATTCTGTCAAAACTACAAATCTAATAGATTCCTTACTTATTGATCGCGATCTTCGGAACTGGTCTGTTAGACTCTTCGGAAATATTAGAGCACAGGGATTTAAATTGTCTAATAATGAGGCTGCCCTGACTTATATTCCGAATAACTTGTTTGGTGTAGGTGTAGGACTAGCCACACGTAAGCTAATTCTGGACATAACATTTAATATAAAGGATAAAAACACCGAAAATACGGATCGTTTTGACTTTCGAGGTGGGTTTATTTTTAATCAAAATGTTATCGATTTTTATTTTCAGGTCTATGATGGTTTTAACGTTGAAAATTCCTTAAACAGCAGCACTGTTTTCAGAGATGACATTAAATCAATTGCCGGAGGTATTGATTATTTATACCTGTTCAATGCCGGGGAATACTCTCAGAGAGTATTAAGATCAGGACTTAAAAACCAAAAACGGAGTGTGTTTTCATTTGGTTTAGGGGGTTTCCTGGTATATAATCAGATCTCCGCAGATAGTTCAATTATTCCTATGGAGTTTGACCCTTATTTCAATGAGCAGGCCAGAATTACCAATATAACTAATTACGGAATTGGCGTACTTGGTGGTTTGGTTGGTCTCTTTAAACTCCCCTCCAATTTTTATATAGGCCTCAGTGCAAAAGTGGGTATTGGCTTATCTATAAAAAATGCTGAGACAGAGACCTTATCATATAATCCCGGCAATCCTATGATTTACAAACTAAATGGATCGGCGCTCTTTGGATATAAATGGAACCGCTTTTACACTAACATTAGTTTTCGAGCAGGAATAAATGGTTCCAATCTTGATTTTGATAATAATGGATCTTTTACCCAAATTGGCGGGAAGCTCGCGCTCGGGTATAGAATAAAGGGCAACAAAAAGTCCATTTGAGTTAGGTGCCATTTCCATTATAAGTAACTATAGTTCTGGTTTTGCTCCTATCGATCAGGTCGATAAGTTACTTTGTGGCCCTTTCAGAAAACGAAACCTGTACTTGGATAACCAAAACTAAGTAATAATCAAATTTATAAAATACATGGCTTAATTCCCTATATTTAACCTTGGTTCAAATATCGGTATTCCCATCAAAACATTTCTTACTTCTAGCGGGTGAGATTATATTGAAAACGAAATCTTTCAACATGAAGAAAAAAATAACGCTTGCACTAATTATGTTATTTTCTATTGCATCTGCAACTATGTGGGGGCAAAAAGAAGATCTGACATTAGAAAAAATCTATTCAACAGGAGAATTTCAACCGAAAAGTTTTGGGCCTGTTAGATGGCTAGAGGATGGTTCGGGCTATACTGCGCTTGAGCCTTCAGAAACAGCTGATGGCAAAGATATAATTAAATACAATCCGGAATCAGATGAACGCACTGTTTTAGTAAAAGCCAGTTCTTTTATCCCGGAAGGCGAAGACCAACCACTTAATATTAAAGATTATTCATGGTCAAAGGATAAGGAGAAATTACTGATTTTTACTAATACAAAACGGGTCTGGCGCTACCATACACGGGGAGATTTTTGGGTGTTGAATTTAAATTCGGGAAAACTTCAAAAACTGGGAAAATCCTTAACTCCGACTACACTGCAGTTCGCAAAGTTTTCTAACGACTCCAAAAAAGTTGCCTATGTCAGTGAGCAAAATATTTATGTTGAAGACTTGGAAACCGAATTGATCAATGCACTGACTACAGACGGGTTCGACAACATCATTAATGGTACTTTTGATTGGGTATATGAAGAAGAATTGAGTTTAAGGGATGGTTTTCGATGGAGTCCTGACAGTAAAAAAATAGCCTACTGGCAAATGGATACCAAGGGTATTGGAACATTCTATATGATAAATAATATTGATTCTATCTATCCCAAATTAATCCCCATTCCTTATCCAAAAGTAGGTACAACCAATTCCGCTTCTAAAATTGGTGTGGTAGATGTTGTCAATAAAGAAACGACCTGGATAGACATTCCCGGTGATCCCCGTAATCATTATTTGGCACGAATGGATTGGGCTAAATCTTCCGAAGAAATTATAGTGGAACAACTCAACAGAAAACAAAACACAAACAAAGTTTATTTTGGAAATGTCCTTAATGGTACATCTAAAGTTATCCATACCGAAAAAGTGGATACATGGCTGGACGTTTATGACGATTTAACATGGTTAGATAATGGTAAATATTTTACGTGGCGCAGTGATAAAACCGGGTGGTTACATTTGTACAAAGTTTCCAGGGATGGGAAAGAAGTTATTCCAATAACTCATGGAAATTTTGAAATAGTCAATTTATTATCCATAAATAAAAAAACCGGATGGATCTATTACATTGCGGCTCCCGATACTCCTACTGAGCGATATCTGTTTAGAAGTAAGCTTAATGGAAAAGGAGAACCGCAACGTCTCTCTCCTTTAGATCAAATTGGGCATCACTCCTATGAAATTTCACCGGATAGCAAATACGCTATTCATACATTTTCAAGCGCAAATACCCCTCCAAAGATTCAGCTAGTGAGCTTACCGGACCATAAAGTTTTGAGAATACTTGAAGATAATCAGGAGTTAATAACCAAACTTCAAAACCATAAGATTCCAAAAAAAGAGTTTTTTAAACTTAAAATTTCAGATGAAATAACTTTTGATGGTTGGCTTTTAAAACCTCTCAATTTCAATCCGTCTAAAAAATACCCGATCTTATTTTATGTCTATGGGGAACCCGCAGGAAGTACTGTTCAAAATAATTATAGCCGTGATTTATTTAATGAATTTATAGCGCAACAGGGATATTTAGTTATAAGTATTGATAACCGGGGTACTGACGTTCCCCGGGGGCGGGAATGGCGAAAAAGCGTATATAAAAAAATTGGAATTATCGCAACAGAAGACCAGGCAGCAGCAGCAAAAAAAATTATGGAATGGGATTTTGTTGACCCAGACAGAATTGGAATCTGGGGTTGGAGTGGTGGTGGATCCATGACACTGAACTGCATGTTTAAATATCCCGAAATATATAAAACCGGAATAGCCATTGCGTTTATCAGTGATCAAAAATTATATGACACCGTTTATCAGGAACGGTATATGGACCTGCCAAAAAATAATGAAGATGGTTACAAACAAGGCAGTCCTATTACACATGCCAAAAACCTGGAAGGTAACCTTTTATTAATCCATGGTTCGGGGGATGATAACTGTCATTATCAAAGTTGTCAAATGCTTGCAAATGAGCTGATAAAAAACAAAAAATATTTTTCAATGATGGACTACCCGATGCGGTCACATGGTATTTACGAGCGGGAAAATACTTCGCTGCATTTGCGAATGACCATGTATAATTATCTAAAACAAAATCTTCCGGGAGGAGAGAAATAAAAATATATTCAGGATAAGGATTAGAAATATGTTTCCAAAAGAGACCTATATTAAAAGGCGTGAAAAATTAAAAAAAACTGTTGGCGCAGGAATTATTCTCCTATTGGGAAATAATGAAAGCCCAATGAATTTTGCAGATAATACATTTCATTTCAGGCAGGATAGCACGTTTCTTTATTTTTTTGGATTAAATCTACCAAATCTTGTCGGTATATTAGATTGTGATTCTGGTGAAGAAGTAATCTTTGGAAACGACTATACTGTTATAGATTTTATTTGGATGGGACCCCAACCCACTATTGCCGCACAAGCCAGCCAGGTAGGAATTTTTAAAACTGGTACAACTTCTCAACTCCTTGAAAGATTAAACAAAGAATCTACAGGTAAAAGAAAAATACACTTCCTTCCCCCCTATCGTCCGGAAAATAAAATTAAACTTTTTCAATGGTTAAGGATTTTACCTGGAGAACAGCAAAGGGAAGTTTCTATTGATTTAATTAAGGGAATTATTAATCAGAGAAATTACAAATCTGATGCCGAAATAATAGAAATCACAAAAGCAATCAATACCAGTGTAGCTATGCATAAATTGGCTATGAGATTGGCTAAGCCAAATATTTCTGAAGCACAGATAGCTGCGGCAGTGCAGAATATTGCGATGGCTGCCGGCGGTCATTTGTCATTCCCGGTTATTGCTACAACTAATGGAGAAGTTTTACATAATCACCATCATGGAAACATTCTAAAAAATGGAGATCTTTTCCTTTTAGATGCTGGTGCAGAAACAGCTATGGGATATAGTGGTGATTTATCAAGTACAATTCCTGTATCAGGAAAATTTACATCAAGACAGAAAGATATTTATAGCATTTGTTTGGAAAGTCATAATACAGCTATTGAAATGTTGCGCCCCGGGATACCTTTTAAAGAAGTGCATTTTGGTGCAGCTCGATTGATTGTAAATGGTTTAAAAGATTTAGGTATCATGAAAGGTAACGTGGAAGATGCAATTACAAATGGCGCGCATGCCCTTTTTTTTCCTTGCGGAGTTGGACATATGATGGGACTTGATGTACATGATATGGAAGATCTGGGTGAAGTCTATGTTGGTTATGATGGTGAACCAAAGAGCACACAATTTGGATTAAAATCATTAAGACTTGGACGAAAGCTAGAGCCGGGATTTGTAATTACAATTGAACCGGGTATTTATTTTATTCCTGAATTGATAAATCAATGGAAGTCTTCCAAACTAAATTCAGATTATATAAACTATACTAAATTAGAAGCCTACAGATCGTTTGGAGGTTTGCGTAACGAAGAAGATTTGTTAATCACAGAAAAAGGGTATAAACTCCTTGGTAACCCAAAACCCAAAACAATTGCAGAGGTAGAAACAGAATGGGCCAAATGTCTATAATAATTCATATTTAAGGAATTGATAAAGGTTTTTTTAATGCTAGTTTTTCTTTTATGGCACAGGCTGTTTTTGTTGCAGCAAGTCCACCTTTACCGGTACATTTTACGCAAGTGGGCATTTGGCTGCTAACCTTTGAAACCGTCTCAATAACTTCATTTAAAGGTATCAGGGCATTAAAGCCCGCACAAGACATTGTTGCAGATGACAACGCATTTACGGCGGCACTAATATTTTTCCCTAAACAAGGGGCTTCCACCCTATCTGCGATTGGGTCGCAAACCAGGCCAATCATATTTTGAATGGCCATGGAGGCAGCATCAACCGCCTGTCTGGCAGTCCCTCCAAACAATTGTACTATCCCGGCTGCCGCCATCCCTGCAGATGCACCACATTCAACCTGGCAACCATGCTCTTCTGCAGAAAACCCGGGGCCCATTGCAAAGTAGGCGCCTATGATCCCGGTAGCAAAATAAGCGTTGATTAATTCTTCATGAGTTGCATTAATGTCGTCGGCCACCGCTCTTAAGACGCCCCCAACTACACCACAGGAACCCGCAGTTGGATTTGCAACAACAACTTCCATAGCACTTTTCGACTCCATAATTGCCGAAACATTAGCAATTATTTTATTTATAATTGAGTTTTGTAAAATTTTTCCCGTCTTACGGGCGCTATCAATTAAATGCGATTGTTGAGGTAAAATCCGATCTTCATATACCGTGCCGGCTAACCCTTTTTTAATACTATTTTCAATTATTTCAACCAGACTTTTCATTCTGTCAACAACAACAGAATCTGTTAACCCACTTTGGGCCTTTTCATAAATTAATCCTATTTGTCCTAAGTCAAGATTTTGTTTTTCGGCATATTCCAGCATAGACGATACCGTAGTAAACGGAAGTTCGATCTCATTTCCGGCAATTATTGGAAGAACAGGATTGACTAGAATTACATTGTCAAATAATGAAGTGCTTTTTAATAGATTAATTACCTCCCCCGAAATTTCCTCGGAAAATTTTAAATTAATCAGTCGTTTATCCTCATTAAAAGATTCAGACATTATTTGATTCTCAGGGAATAAAGATTTTAAAATTTCAGGAAATTCATCATTCCTATTATTAAAAAGAAGTAATTCGTAATAATCCCCACAAATACTTACTTCAAAGCCATCAATTTCCTGAATTTCAAACGAGCCACCTCCTAAGGATGCCATTAAAACCCGAGTACTTTTTCCGTTAATTCCCTCCAATGTTAAACGGACTGTATTTACATGTTTTGTTTTAAACGAATCTATTTTATAGTGGATAGAAATGCCCATTTCATCTGACACTTGCTCTGTATTTTTCATTCTATCATCAGTCATATCCAACCCCAATAAGCCCCCATCTATACCCAGTGTGGTTCCTTGCTCTCTATAATTTGGTGCCCAGGCACCATCTTTATCAAAATCAATATTGGCGTTTTTTAAGGGCTCATTTAATAAATCGAGGCACATTCTGGCTGCTCTCCATGACGCTGCCGTGTGTGAGCTGGAAGGGCCACGCATTACAGGGCCAATTACATCGTTGAAAATCCCCGGGTTCTTTTTCATAATTTATTCTTCTTTATCTAAATAAGTGAATTTATTTAATTCATCCTATCTTTCTAAGGCTAAATTTAAAAGATTAACTTCTTCATAATCAATGGACTTATCAATATAGAACCCTGGATTTTGAATTTTAAGGCAAAAGTGGTGAACCATCCCATATATTATGAGCGCCTACTGAAAAGGGTATACATTAATTGCTAAAAAGTCCCTAAAAATAGTAGCTACTTATATATGTTTCGCAATAAAGTAGCGTGCAAAAAAAAGTATCC
>CBDTVZ010000082.1:0-8368 GCA_965363995.1 uncultured Eudoraea sp. | reverse complement strand
TTTTCTGCCCAAAACCTGTGAAAACGAAGTGGTATCATTGCTTCAGGATATTAAAAACCGTGCCCAACATTTCAATACCGATATAGAGGCCTCGCTGAATATGGAACAGAATGCCTATATCGCCAAAAATGCTGAAGCCTATTACCGTTCCATGGTGCATGCCAACCAAAGTTCATGGAACCTGCGCGACCATCATATGATGGATACTTTAAAGCGCTTGCTCCATTTTCACGGCCGTAATTCAAAAGCGATTATCTGGGAACATAACACCCATGTTGGCGATGCCAGGGCTACGGACATGGCATTGGAAAGTACTGTAAATGTAGGTCAGTTGGTACGCCAGCAACTGCCCGGCCACAATCCCAAAATAGTAGGTTTTGGATCATACAAAGGTACGGTCGTAGCGGGTGCCGAATGGGGTGCTCCCATGAGGAATATGCATGTGCCGGAAGCTGTTGAAGGTTCTTGGGAACAGCTATTGCACCAAATCGGAAAAGGGGATCAATTGTTGTTCATGAACGAATTAAAGGGAAACAAACTCTTTGAAGACCCGATCGGGCACCGTGCCATTGGGGTGGTGTACCACCCGCACTTTGAGAAAATAGGAAATTACGTACCCTCTGTTATGCCCGAACGCTATGATGCCTTTATTTATATTGATACTTCAGAAGGGGTGCATGCCATGGATGTCTATGTAGACAAATCACAACTGCCTGAAACTTACCCCTGGGCATTTTAGGACTAACCTACCTTGTCCAATTTTCCATTTTTACCAGTAGCCCAAGTTCAACTTCATACAATTACATATGTATTTTCGAAAAAATTAATTTCCGTAACCTTTCTTGGAATATAGATTTCATAACACTGATCTCACGAGAGGATTTTTTGGGTTGTTTCTAATTAATGAAGGCTAATTACTTTTGTAATAAACCATTTTTCATCTTCATTTTTCCAAACCATGATAAATTTACTTGCCTTTGATTTAGCATTAGGTTCTTGATTGTTATAAAATTTGTGGTATCCGATTTCGATAGCACCATAATCTTTTATTGGATAAACTTCAATACTTCCTTCAACTAAAGTTCTGGTAACTTTTCCGCAAATATTTTTTTCAATTGCAGTTAGGACTTCTTGTTTTGAAGTGGACAAGCCTCCTTTGTCATGAAAGAATTCAAGATCTTCGGAAAATAATGATGTTTGTTTTTTTATATCACAGGTGTTATATCCATCAAAATATTCCTTATCCATAGCGACAATAATGTCATAGACTTCTTTATCAACAGGGACATATGCTGTTTCTAAAATATCCTTATAAGTTTCTTGCGAATAACCATATGAGGCAATGAGCAAGTGTATTACAATAAGAATGGTTTTAAATTTTTTTGGGTTCATATGAGTTCACATTATCGATTGTTGTTTGTTTGCAGCTAACGATTAGTATATGCGTAGGGCAAACTTTTATGGAGTATTATTGCATAGACCTCTGGTTGTCGGGATTTCTTTTAATTGATTTTAAATATTACTGCTTGATATGGCAAGAGGGTAATGGTATTACTTTCCATTTCAATGGAATCATAATTGTTAATCATTGTTTCTTGAACGGCACCAATTTCAGCAAGATGGATTGATGATTCTTCTTTTGAAAAATTAAGAAGAATAAGCATTTTATCTTCTCCTAATGTTCTGGTGTACGCATAGATTTCAGGATGTTCTTTTTGTAATAATTGATACTTACCATAAACTAAAACAAGATGTTCTTTTCTGAGTTTGGTCATTTTCCTGAAGTGATTCAGCACACTGTTTGGATCAGGGTTTTGTGCGGCAATATTGATCTCGGTGTAATTTGGATTCACTCTTTTCCATGGGATACCCGTTGTAAAACCAGCGTTTTTAGAGTCATCCCATTGCATTGGTGTTCGAGCATTTTCTCTGGATAGATAGTTGAGCTGCTTCATGAATTCATCCATATCCTTTCCTTGTGCCAGCGCCATTCCATAATCACCAATAGCTGAAATATCCACATATTCTTCTATAGTGGGCATGTCAATGTTGGTCATGCCCAATTCGTCTCCATAATACGTATAAGGTGTACCTCTCATACTCAGGAGAAAAGTATTCAGCATTTGAGTGGATGGAGCTCTGAATTCCGGACTAGGATTTCCAAATCGATCTACCAATCGCGAATTGTCATGATTGGATAGGAAAATTGCCAGCCAGCCATTCTCCGCGAATGCACTATCCCATCGGCCAAAGACTTCCTTAAATTGTGATAACTCATAACCATCTGTTGTGCGTGACATGTCCACGGTCTCAAAGTGATAAGCCACCTGAAGTTCCTTTCTGTTGGCATCCACAAGATCATGAGCATCCTGAAAAGTACTTCCTGCACCCTCTGCCACTGCGAATACATTATAAGGCTCAAGGACTTCTTTATACATTTCTTTTAAGTAGTCATGTAATGCTGGTCTCATACCATACCATTTGATGAATTCTTTCTCGTGACCTTCCGGAAACTCAGGGTAGGTAATATCCTTGCTCGCAAATTGAAAGGCGTCCATTCGAAAGCCATTAACCCCTTTCTCCGTCCAGAATTTCATTATGTCGTACACTTCCTGACGAAGCTTTGGATTTTCCCAATTCAAGTCAGGTTGTGCCTCAGCAAAAGTGTGCAGGTAATATGAGTCATTTGCCTCTACGTAATCCCAACCACCCTCCGGATCAAATAAGCTGTGTCTATAAGGGGGCTCGCCTTTCTCAGCTGGCCACCAGTGATAGTAATCATAATATTCATTGTCCCTTGAACTTTGTGCCCCAAGGAACCACTCGTGCTGATTACTACTATGATTTACAACTACATCTAAAACGAACTTGATTCCTCGCTCCTGTAAGCCTGCGAGCATTTCTTCAAAATCTTTCATAGTTCCATACCGTGGGTGAATAGCTCTGTAATCAGCTACGTCATAGCCATTGTCCACTAAAGGTGATTCGAAGAAAGGATTCATCCAAACCGCCGAAATTCCAAGACTTTCGATATAGTCCAATTCCTCGATAATTCCTCTGAAATCACCAAAACCATCTCCATCAGAATCCTTAAAGCTTTGGGGGTAAATTTGGTACAACGTACCTTCCTTCCACCATTGTCGGTCCGCTACCAGTGAAGTATCTTCTTCCGTTTTTTGCTGATTTTTACAACTTACGATTAGTAGTGTTATTACTGATCCAATAAGTATGAACCTCAAGTATCCTTTCATCGTTTTATTTATTTTAATACCCATTACAAATAGATATAGTTATTATCTATATTTCCTTTATACAGACTAAGATAATATATATTACAAGTACATTTTATTTAAAAATAAGACCACCATATTTTAGAGAGCCACAGAAGTAGTAGTCGGTGCGAGCGTGGCGTTCGCACTAGTGGAGGAGTTCTAAACTCTGTAAACATAATTTCAAAATCTCTTTAGATTAATTGTAATTGAAGAAAATGATAAAAATCAAAGAGTGTATGTTTAATCATTTTGCTTTCGTGAAATTTCTGCAAATGACCTAAATAAGTGGTCATTTTATTGCCGTATATTTTTTGTTGCCATTCGCTAATTATTTGTTCACTTCATCAAGTTTCTTTGCGATTAGTTCCAAAATCCTCCTATTTGAATAATTGTCACAATGTCCCTTATTTGGTGAAAATTCAATTATTGCATCAGATTTTGGGTTTTCCAATTCCAAAAGGTTTTCTTCAAAACCAAGGACACCGTTATTCAAAAAATACCCATCCTGCGTACCCGCCCAGATATAAATCTTTCCCTGTAGTTTAGAACCGATAGTCCCCCAATTATTCTTTACGTAATTTGCAAGATCATACCGAGACCAGCTTTCAACTGCCTTGGCATCAATTATTCCTGTTTCGTAATCAAAAAGTGGAATGGGTTTTCCATCGGCTCCTTTTGCGCCGAAAATGGTCGACAGCACCCCTAAATTACGATCAGAATCAATGTAGGTATCAGAATACCCCAGTACATTTTCAAATTTAACCCAGTCTTTGAATGAAATTATGAGATTATCAATCCGTGTTCTTGCAACTGGTCTTTGGTATCCAAATTCGTTGTAAAAAATATTTTTGGCTTTATACATATTAAAGGTGAAAAACTGCTGATAACTAACAGGATCAGGACTATATGAGAAAACACCGTTGAAAGTTTCGGGGTAAAAAAGTTGCAGAGCCAGCGAACCCCATCCTCCCGTGGAACATCCATCAGTGAAGCGTGTAGTAGAAGAATTTGTTCCTCGATATAAATTCTCGATATAGGGTATAAATTCATTAATTAAAGAATATCCAGATGGCCCTTTATTATCAGAATCAACATGATAAATATTTCCGTTTAATTCTCCATCAAGGTAAACGGTAATTATTTGAGGTGCCTCATCCGAAAGCCACCAGTTAAAAAATGTAGTATCATTAACGAAACTATTTACACTGGTTAATGAACCAAACCCCCAAATTACATTATAGCGAATAGGGTATTCTTTCCCCGAATTTTCATAATATTTAGATGGCAATAAAACTGCCGCTCTTTCATAAACCGGTTTTCCCCACCATTTAGACAAGGTATCACTCTTATGATTTACCAGTTTTACAAGTTTGTGTTCAGCTAATTTAAAGGGTGCAATTATTTCAGATAATTTAAAATTCAGGGCCTGTGAAGCAGTTAATTTGATCTCTTGTTTCTTACTGTAAATATTCCCGGCTGCATTTATTCCGAGTCTCTCAAAATTCTGATCCCACAAGAATTGTATATAATAGATGCCATCGGGAATATCTTTAAAAGTACATTCCTGAGTTTTAGCCCATGTTGCCCAATCCTCTGAATCCTGGACTGATAAAGTTTCATTGGACTTCCATTCGGAAAAATTTTTCGCAAAAATATAGTGTTTTTCTATTATACGAGATGGAGTAATTTGCATTCGTGGTTCAACATCCGGATTTGTACTAATGAATATGAACAATCTGCCTTTTTGCTTAAATGATGCTTTAACCTCTTCGGCAACAGATATTTTAAAACTTAGTGCATGTGTTTTTTCCTGGCAATATGTTTTAATACTAAATACCAGAAGGATCAGATAAATTAAGAATAATTTAGATTTCATGATGGTTAGTATTTTGGTGTTAAATGATTGGTAACAATGGGATAGCACCATTGATGAAATCCTACTTATGTGTACTAAGATAATAAATCTATGATGTCCATAAAGGACCGGTCCGCTACATGAGTATGAATTTCAGTTGTTTTGGTAGAACTATGCCCAAGGAGTAATTGTATATGCCGAATATCTGTTCCATTTCCCAAAAGATGGGATCGATTTATTTCATAGTATATTTTACAGCACTTTCCGCAGATGCTGGGAGGGTCACTGAAATGTATAAGAATATGGAAATAACAAGCATTGGTGGGTATCGCTGAAGCTAAAGATAGAATTAAAAATCTGGAATGCAACAGTAAAGGATTTAGCCCAGGGTTTCCCGAATCTTCCGGTGGATTTGTGACTAGTCTTCAAAAATTATGGGATGACATATTTTTATAAACCTTTCAACATCTTCTGCAGAAAGGAGGTTCGGGTACGTCATTAGCAGTAATTGCAAAGGTGATTGGCCTTCATGCATGGAAGGTAATTCATAATAATGTTGGTTGAGTTTGAACCCGGTTCTTTCGTAAAATTCTATTCTGCGTTGATTGATGGAGGAATGAGGCAATTCAACCTCCAACAGAATTGGTTTGTCATTGCTTTTGATGAACTTTTCAAGAATTAACTTTCCGAATCCTTTATTCCTTTGTAGCGTAGATGTCGCAAAATGTTCCACGTATCTAAGTGTTTCAAAATCCCACCATAAGATAAACCCAATAAATTGGTCGTTATTGATAACAATATCAAAATTATAGTTCCGTTTCTTCATAACACGGGCCTGGGCATCTTTTAATCTTCGCTCTTTCAATGGAAATGCGCCCTCATAGAGTTCCCAAGCCATCAGGAAAAACTTATCTGAAATATTTTCCAGTTTTACTTGTTTCATTGGGTAGCTTGTTGCCAACGGTAAGTATACAGGGCGTTTTATGCTTACGCCGTCCGCGTGACGCCGAAGCTTTAGCGGAGGCACAAGCTTACTGCAAAAGCAGTCAGCATAGGTGCTAATGCGCTATATACATTGTGCGCTGTTTATTGATTATTGTCAATATTTTTTAGGAACCCGCCAATCGCTTCAGCTACTTTCTCCGGCTGGTCAATCATTGTCATATGTGCAGCATCCTCTATAATTTCTACGCTGGCATTATTCGATAATTTTTGAAACTTATACATTGTTTCAGGTCGTGCTTCATCATATTCACCTGTTATAAAAAGTATTGGTTCTTTGATTTTGTGTAAATCAGGGGTTCTATCAAAATCCTTAAGTGTACCCGTAACGTTAAACTCTGTGGGGCCCCACATATAATTATAAACCTGTTCATTAAAATCAGGGACATTATCACATTCTAAGTTAGGAATATAAGGCCAACTTTTTCGGGATAAGTGTCGAGTGTAAAATGAATCTGTTGCAGCAAGATACACAGCTGCGGTATAATTTTTTATTGCTTCGTATTTAGCTATTGTATCTCGTATACCTGCCGGTAGTTGAGATAGTAAAATATTAGCATCTGCCATCCAATCCGGACTACTGATATGTGGGCTGGAAAAAATAACAGATTTTACTCCTTTCGGTTTTTTAGTAATCATGTATTCTATTAAAAATGTGCTGCCACAAGAATGTCCCAAAATATGAAGTTCATTCAATTCTAAATCACTTCTCAAGTTGTCTATTTCATTTACAAATCGTTCGATTTTCCAAAATTTTGTGTCAGTTGGCCTGTCCGAATTGCCTGAGCCCAATTGGTCATAAAAAATAACTGGTCTTTCGTTACTCAATAGCGAAAAACCTGGAATCATGGAGCAGCTTCGGGAGCCTGGTCCTCCGTGAAGAACTAACAAAGGAACACCTTCACCATCCCCTACAATTTTATACCATATCTTGCCACCTTCAACATTTACATAACCTTCCTTTTCAATTTCTTTATTACAAGACGTATTTATCAAAAGAGAAAAAATACAAAGTAGAGCAATTACTATTTTCATGGTTTTTATTTTAAAGTTGATCATGTGTAGTAATGGTTTGTAGTTATTCTCTAATGTAAGGAATTATCGCATGGCTTGTTGTGGCATGGATGCAGAAGCGTTGTAAAGGAAATACGAGTTACTAACTTCCAACTTCACAACTCCAACCTCGTACCTCTACTTTATTTTCAACTACATTGTAGAGAGTGACAGAGGTAGCAGTGTGCGAGCGTGACGCTCGCACTAGCGGAGGCCCCTTATTGGTTTTTGGCAGGTTCTTTATTAGCCTTAAATTCAATAAGTCCCTGTACTATTGCTTTAATACATTCACATGGCGTAGGTCCTCCCTCCCACATCCCTTTGCAGGGTTCTTCAATTAACTCAGGTCGGTTCTGATTCATCCACTCCCTGGCTTTATAGTACAAATCTGGATCATTTGAGGAGGTTTGAACAGATCGGATTTGTTGATTTTTTATAGTGATATGAAAAGTGTCTGTAACATTTAAATCAATTTGAAGGGCACCCATTAAGTCATCCTTTACAGTGATGGGGCATATCACCGTAGAATCATTCGTTTCTTCACAGTCGAACCGTTTTAGTATTTCGTAATTTCCACATTCTGCCCATTTTTGATAATACAAAATGTCGGGTTGAGATTCTTTAGCATTGGCGAGCGTTCCTTTTAAAGTGTCTCTATTAAAAGAATAGAAGGCATCAATAAACTGATTTGCGATAGCAACATTATTGTCGCGACGAACAGAAGCTTCGGACTTAGTTCCATTTTTGCAGCCAACAACCAGCAGAACAGAGATGTAAAGTAGTTGCTTTAAGTTCATAGGTAGATTTTAGCTAGGAAAGTATGGCTTCTTACGGTCTGGTGTATGATTAGTTGCGGACATTTTCTTTTCATTAGTTTTTTGTTTTCATTTCACCTTCTCAACAAATCCAAAAACCTGAATCAGTCCATAAGTCATTACAAATCCAATAAGTGAAGCAATAACATCATATGGGTCATAGACATTATTTCCTCCAAAGTTATGAAATCTAAATTCCTGCGATACCGAATAAATTAAGGCTAAGCCTACTGCAAATAAATAAAAATATTCGTCTTTGATGTGCCCCATTTTGTTGTTAAAGCGATGTTTCAATTGCAACAAAATTCCGGTCAATAGAAGGGTGCCAATTATTGCCTCAATTAGATTTGGAATTGAAAGAACAATTATTT
>CBDTVZ010000081.1:0-8388 GCA_965363995.1 uncultured Eudoraea sp. | reverse complement strand
GGTCTTCAGGTAAAATAATTTATGCCTATATAACCTATATATTTTTCACATTAATATACACTGCCAATAATGTTCCATATGGAGCGCTTATGGCAGTAATGACGGGAGATGACAAAGAGAGAACAAGTTTGGGTTCTTTTAGAATGGTTGGAGCTTTTGGAGGTGGGATGATTGTACAGGGAGCGTTACTTTTTTTAGTCGCTTATTATGGAAATGTTGACCCGACAATAGAGGTACATGAATTAGATAATGAAAAATTTCGGGTAGTAGTATCTGCCGCTGAGGATGTGGAGGATGTTAATATTAAGACTAAAGATGGGATTGCAATGTTCACTTGGGATAATGTTGCTATGGATTCTGAAGAAAATCTACCAACGCATAGAAAAAATTTTTCTATGGAGGCAGAAAAGAAATATGCATTTATTGTTAACGGTGAATCCAATATAAATAAAAGTAAGATTTCAATTATAGACCAAAAGCGGGGTTACAGTAATTCAATGTATTTGATGTCTGTTTTCTTGGCTCTTTTTATGTTTATTACATTTTATACTACAAAAGAAAGAGTTCAACCTCCAAAATCGCAAAAAAACAATTTAAAGCAAGATTTTAAAGATTTAATTTCAAACAAACCATGGCTTGTATTATTGGTAATTGGACTATTATTCAACGTTTATAATTCAATAAAACAAGGTATTACAATCATTTATTTTACTCATTATTTAAACAACCAATTGTTAGCTGCATCCTTTTTAATTGGTTTGATGTTGGCTTCTGTAGTTGGCGCAATGATTACCGCGCCTTTAGGAAAGAAATTGGGTAAACGTAATTTGTTTATATATGCATTGATATTTTCAGGAGTTGTAAATGCCTTACTTGCTTTTTGTGGACCAAATGATATTGAAGCAATTTTTGCGATAGGAATTACATCTGAAATGGCAGCCGCAATATTCCCTACTTTGTTTTTTGCAATGCTTGGCGATGTGGCAGATTATTCAGAGTTTAAAAACGGACGAAGAGCGACTGGACTAATATATTCAGCCGGGTCATTTGCAACAAAGTTTGGAGGCGGAATCGCAGGAGCAATAATTGGTTTGATACTAGGTGCTTATCATTACAACGGTCAGGATACCGCATCAATAAAAGGTGCAGTTCCAGGAATAATAATGTTGATGAGTTGGGTGCCGGCGATCATTACTTTAATAGCATCAGGTTTAATGTTTTTATACCCGCTCAACCAAAAAAAGATTGATGAAATCACGCTTGAATTGAATACTAGAAGACTTAAAGAGTAAAATACCCAATATGAAGATTTAAATATTTCCAATATGAAATACGGACATTTTGATGATAAAAACAGGGAATATGTAATTACAAACCCTAAAACCCCATACCCATGGATCAACTACTTAGGAAATGAAGATTTTTTCTCATTGACCTCAAATACCGGCGGTGGGTACACTTTTTATAAAGATGCAAAATTCCGAAGACTGACCCGCTACAGATATAATAATATTCCGGTGGATAACGGCGGTAAGTATTTTTATATTAAAGATGGGGATACCATTTGGTCTCCTGGTTGGAAACCCGTCAAAACCGAATTGGACCACTATGAGTGCCGCCATGGCATGAGTTACACTAAATTCCATGGTTCTAAAAATAAACTTGAAGTAAAAGTACTTCAATTTATACCTCTTGGCTTTTGGGGAGAAATTCAGAAAGTATCGCTGAAAAATTCTTCATCAGATAGTAAAAAAATAAAACTGTTTTCCTTTATAGAATGGTGCTTGTGGAATGCAGAAGATGATATGACCAATTTTCAGAGAAACTTCTCTACCGGTGAAGTTGAAGTAAAAGACTCCGTTATTTATCATAAAACGGAATTTAAAGAAAGACGAAACCATTATGCTTTTTATTCTGTGAATAACTCAATAAATGGTTTTGATACAGACAGGGAAACTTTTGTTGGTCTTTATAATGGATTAGATACCCCTGAGGTGGTAAGTGCCGGACAATCAAAAAACTCCGTTGCGCACGGCTGGTCGCCAATTGCATCGCATTACCTGGAAATTGAGCTTAAGCCCGGAGAAGAAAAAGAATTGATTTTTATGCTGGGTTATGTAGAAGTGGAGAAAGACAAAAAGTGGGAAAGTAAATCCATCATTAATAAGCAACCGGCGCAGGAGATGATCTCGGCCTATGACACTACAGAAAAAGTAAATAAGGCTTTTGAAGATCTAAAAACGTATTGGGATAATCTATTGGGAAAAATCTCAATTGAATCTGGAGATGCCAGGCTCGATAGAATGGTTAATATTTGGAATCAATACCAATGTATGGTAACCTTTAATATGTCTCGCTCAGCCTCATTCTTTGAGTCTGGTATTGGTCGGGGAATGGGGTTTCGCGATTCCAATCAGGATCTTATTGGTTTTGTTCATCAAATTCCAGAAAGAGCCCGGGAACGTATTTATGATATTGCCTCTACCCAATTTGAAGATGGTTCCTGTTACCATCAGTATCAGCCCCTTACAAAAAAAGGCAATGCTGCCGTGGGTGGTAACTTTAATGATGATCCACTCTGGCTGATTCTTTCTACAACCGCTTACATAAAGGAAACAGGCGACTTTTCCCTTTTGGATGAAATGGTGCCTTTTGATAATGATTCCGCACGGGCGAAAACCCATTTTGAGCATTTGAAAGCTTCTTTTTACCATGTGGTAAATAATTTGGGTCCGCATAAACTACCCTTAATTGGCAGGGCCGATTGGAATGACTGCCTTAATTTAAATTGCTTCTCTGAGGATCCTAATGAATCCTTTCAAACTACGGAAAACCAAAAAGGAGGTACTGCAGAATCTTTAATGATTGCGGGACTATTTGTAGTATACGGAAAAGAATACGTAAAGCTTTGTAAGCGTATTGGAAAAGAGAATGAAGCTAAAGAAGCTCAGGTGCATGTAGATGGGATGATTGAAGCTGTAAAAGATCATGGCTGGGACGGGGAATGGTATTTACGTGCTTATGATTATTTTGGCAATAAAGTGGGATCTTCAGAAAATGAAGAAGGAAAGATCTTTATTGAGTCTCAGGGTTGGTGTACCATGGCTGAAATTGGAAAAGAAAATGGGATGGTGGAGAAATCTTTAAATGCGGTTAAGGAGCACTTGGATTGTGAATACGGAATTGTCCTGAATTATCCGGCTTTTACTAAGTATTATATAGAGTACGGTGAGATATCAACTTATCCCGCGGGTTATAAGGAAAATGGAGGTATCTTTTGTCATAACAACCCCTGGATCATGATTGGTGAAACGATGCTGGGCCGCGGGGATCAGGCTTATGAATACTACACAAAAATTGCACCTAGTTTTCTGGAAGAAATGTCGGATTTGCATAAGGTAGAGCCTTATGTCTACTGCCAAATGATAGCAGGTAAAGAAGCACATAAGCCCGGTGAAGCAAAAAATTCATGGTTGTCGGGTACGGCCTCCTGGAATTTCTACGCAATTACACAGCATATTTTGGGAATCAGCCCTGAATACGATGGATTGGCAATTAATCCTTGTATCCCTTCAGGTTGGGATGGATTTAAAATGAAAAGGGTGTTTAGGGATGTTACTTACAATATCCATGTTAAAAACCCGGAACATATAAGCAAAGGGATAAAAAAAATACTTGTAAATGGCACAGTCATTAATTCCAATATTGTTCCCATTCTGGAAAAGGGTAAGGAACATTCAGTGGAAGTGATAATGGGATCATAAATCTAAAAACCCACATTTATTAATGAGGAAGTTTATTTTTTAGTACACCGTATACAAATGTCCCAAATACGGCCGCTGCAATAACAATTAGCATACTTATTACACCCGTACCAAATAGAACATACAAGGGCCCTGGACAAGCACCTGCAAGTGCCCAGCCTAAACCGAAAACAGTGCCACCTACAATATATCGGATGAAGCCGCTGTCTTTTGGTATCAGATGTATTTTATCTCCTTCAATATTTTTTACACCAAATTTTTTAAATAACCAGACAAACAAAACGCCCAAAAAAACTGCTGAGCCAATGATGCCATACATATGAAACGACTGAAATTTGAACATTTCATAAATCCTGTACCAGGAAACGGCTTCAGATTTTACGAGGACTATACCAAAGAAAATACCTACCAATAAGAATTTTAAAACTTTCATTATCCGAATATTAAGGGTAAAAGAAAATTGGTCATAATTAATCCCCCTATAAAAAAACCAACCACCGCAATTAGCGAAGGCCATTGAAGATTACTGAGCCCTGTAATGGCATGACCTGAAGTACAACCGCCAGCGTAGCGCGTTCCAAAACCAACCAGGAAACCTGCAATAATAAGTATGGCCATTCCCTTAACTGTTAAAACATTATCCCATGCATAAATTTCAGGGGGTAAAAGATCTTCACCTGCATTGCTAAATCCAAGTTGACCAAGGTCCGCAACGGTTTGAGAATTTAGGCCGATGGTTGACCCATCAGACAAAAAAGTAACAGCAATATAGCCACCAATAATGGCGCCCAGAACTACAACGAGGTTCCAGCGATAAGCTTTCCAGTCGAACCGGAAGAAATCAGAATATTTTCCGGCACCGCCAATACTGCATAGGGTTCTCAGTGTAGTAGACATGCCAAATGTTTTGCCAAAATAAATCAGCAATAACATTACTAATGTTATTAAAGGTCCTGAAACATACCAGGGCCAGGGTTTAAGTATGTAGTCCATTTCTTTTAATTAAATCAAATATTACGCAATAATTGTAGAAATCATGGAATTTAAATTACATGTGTGCGATCTACTTAAAGATGCCTCTTTCAGCTTCAATTTCTAGGAAGGAAAAATAATGGATTATTGTTTTTCGTAAACTTCACTCATAAAGCCCGGAAGGTCTTCATTAGAAGTGCTCGTCAACCTATCGTTATTTAGAGTATACAAGATTAATCTGGTATTAATAAATAAGGACAATTGCGAATTTTGAAACTGCCAGACCCCTGAAGAGGTATTACTGGTACCTGCACACCTAATATCAAAAAGGCCGCCGGTAATGGAAGCAATATCTAAATTAACTATAGTTGAACTCCATGTACCATCACTATTTATAATTAGTGTTCCAGTAGCACAGGGAAGTTCAGTCAAAATATTCGAAGTCGTATTACCATCCATATTTATATCCTGGGCCGGATTAATAATGAGTTCAGTCAATCTCCAGTTACCCACAACCTCATCACTATTATCTACAGTTGGTGCATTGTCGTCCGATGAACAGGCATGTAAAATAAATATGAGGACAATTAGGTGTAATAAAACCTTGATCTTTTTCATTGCTATTTTATTTTTTTCATAACCCGCCAAAGGTAAACGTTTTATGCTTAAATAAAAACAGAAGTGCAGTGTTCACGGGCTAGGGCGATTTCAGATAATGAAGCAATTTTTTACCAAAATATTAATAGTAATAAATAAAAGCAGATGTTTAATGTTTTCGGGTTCAGTTTTTAATAAGCCGTAGCTTGTATCACAACCCACCTTCAAACGTTCTAAACTCTTTAAGTAAACCGGAAGGGTCTTTCCATAGAAGTGAGGAAAATGTAATTGCGTATAAACGACTTAACTGTAAACTTTAGTATTTTAGCTCGACTAACGACCAGTCGTTAGCAATTAAATATAAAACTAACTTGAATGTCTAAAACTTATTACGATCCTGCAGATCTTAGAAAATTTGGCAGTATTACGGAATGGAGTGAAGAATTAGGAACAAAATTTTTTGATTATTACGGTAAAGTATTTGAAGAAGGTGCTCTAACTGCCCGTGAAAAATCGTTAATTGCGCTTGCTGTTTCACATGTTGTAAAATGTCCTTATTGCATTGATGCTTACACAAAAGATGGTTTGCAACGTGGTGTAACCAAGGAAGAAATGATGGAAGCGGTTCATGTGGGCGCGGCTATTGAAAGTGGAGCAACTCTTGTTCACGGTGTTCAGATGATGAACAAATACAATAAATTATCAATGTAATTATATTAAATGATAACAAAGTCCCTAAAGAAAAGAGAAAGTGAATTAGCAAATGTTAATAGGCAATTAGAAATTTTATCTAACGGAATTTTTAAAAGCGGCGAATTACCAACTTTCAAAGATAAAATATCTGAGATTGATCAATTCCCGTTAAGGCCAAGGCAGCTTGAGATACTCCAAATTAATCTTGGGTATATGTGTAATCAGGTTTGCGAACATTGCCACGTAGATGCTGGTCCGGATCGAAAGGAAATCATGACTAAAGAAATCATGGAACAGTGTTTAACAGTAATAAAATCTACTGCAGCACACACTTTGGACTTGACGGGTGGTGCGCCTGAGATGAATCCAAATTTTAGGTGGTTTGTTGAGGAAGCCTTTAAAGTTGGTATTAAGGATATAATCGTGCGTTCTAATCTGACCATTATCAGGTCGAATAAAAAATATTTTGATTTACCTGAATTCTTTAAGAAAAATAATATCCATATTGTTTCATCAATGCCACACTGGACTCGCGGGAAAACTGATAAGCAAAGGGGTGAAGGAGTTTTCAATAAATCAATTAAAGCGCTGCAAGAACTTAATGCAGTTGGATATGGTTTGCCCGGAAGTAATTTGAGATTGGATTTAGTGTACAATCCGTCTGGAGCTTTTTTACCTGGAGACCAAACATCTATGGAAAAAGATTTCAAAAAAGCACTTCTTGAAGATTTTCATATACAATTCCATGATTTGTTTGCGATTACTAATTTGCCAATAAGCCGTTTTTTAGATTATTTAATTGCATCTGAAAATTATAAAGATTATATGTATGCCTTAGTTGATGCTTACAATCCTGAAGCGGTTAAAAACGTAATGTGTACAAATACAATTTCCATAAGTTGGGAAGGATGGCTTTATGATTGCGATTTTAACCAAATGCTTGACTTAAAAGTAGAAGGTAAAGTAAAGCATATAAAAGAATATAATGAGGACCTGCTTCAAAATAGAAACATTATAGTCTCTCAACATTGTTATGGCTGTACTGCTGGTGCAGGTAGTAGTTGTCAGGGATCTGTTATATAAAAAATAGTACCATAGTCTTTAAAAGAAATCCGGAATTAAGAAAAATTAAAACTATAGCTAAAGCGAATAATATTAAACTTCATGAATATGTTGAAGTTTATGGGGTAAAGGCCCAATTAGAAAGCATAGCTCAACAATATATGATTACCTTATTTAACGAATTGATTTAAACACTTTATAAAACTAAAAATGAGCTATTTAGAAGCAACCCAAAATTTATACAAAGAAGCGGCTTTGACTCCAGATGTTGGACTTTGCTGTACTACTAATCCAGTTTGGGAATTACCAGAATTACAAATTCCCCGTATTATGCAGGATATGAATTATGGATGTGGTAGTACGGTGCGTGCACGGGATCTGACGAATAATCCTAAAATTCTTTATGTTGGTGTTGGCGGAGGTATGGAATTATTGCAATTTTCGTATTTCAATCGTCAAAAGGGTGGAGTTATAGGTATTGATATAGTTGATGAAATGCTGGAAGCTTCGCGAAAAAATTTTATTGAAGCCGAGGCTCAGAATTCCTGGTTTAAAAGAGATTTTGTTGACCTTATTAAGGGGGATGCCCTGAACCTGCCCATTGAAGATAATAGTATAGATGTTGCCGCACAAAATTGTTTGTTCAATATTTTTAAAACCGATGACCTAAAGAAAGCTATTGCAGAAATGTATCGGGTTTTAAAACCACATGGAAAATTGGTAATGAGTGATCCTACTTGTGAACAACCTATGAATAAGACGCTTCGCAATGATGATAGATTACGCGCTTTGTGCTTAAGCGGAAGTATACCAATAGCGGAATACACTAAAATGTTAACTGATGCGGGCTTCGGAACAATAGAAATTAGAGCACGTAAACCTTACAGAATTCTGGATCCAAAACATTATGCTACAGACGAATTAATTTATATTGAATCAATTGAAGTAGCAGCGATTAAAGATCCAATGCCATATGATGGGCCATGTGTATTTACAGGAAAAGCCGCTATATATTATGGTGATGATGATTATTTTGATGATAATGCCGGTCATATTTTGTTAAAAAATCAGCCTTTAGCTATTTGTGATAAAACCTCCGGGGCATTGCAAGCTTTGAAAAGGGACGATATTTATTTTTCCGAATCTACTTTTCACTATGATGGGGGAGGTTGCTGCTAATAACTTCATGCCTTCCAGTACTAACTCATATACTGCATAAATAAAAATAGCGGGGGTTTATCCCCGCTATTTTTATGTTTTATTGTGAAATTTGCAAAGCAAATTGATGGGTAAATAATAT
>CBDTVZ010000080.1:0-8438 GCA_965363995.1 uncultured Eudoraea sp. | reverse complement strand
GTTCAAAGGAAATGATGTTGTTCTGGTCATATCCGATTGGGCGATCTTTGGCGTATTCTATTTGCTGGTAAATGACAATAGTCGATATCACAAGAACAACCGAAATGGCATATTGAAAAACCACGAGTACTTTACGAGGCGCAGTGGCCGATTTGCCGGACCTAAAACTTCCCCTAAGTGTTTTAAGAGGAGTGAAGGATGACAAATAAAACGCCGGATAACTTCCCGCTAGCAGGCCGGTAAACAATACCAATAAAAACCCAATAGCCCAAAAAGCGATATTGCCGATGGGCAGTTGCAATGTTTTTTCGGCAACTTCATTGAAAAAGGGAAGAAATAAAAAGGAAAGACCCAATGCAACGAAAAAGGCCAAGAACGAGACCAAGATCGATTCCATTAAAAACTGTGAAATCAATTGTTTTTTTAAGGAGCCGATGGTCTTGCGTAGGCCGATTTCTTTGGCTCGTTTTTCACTTTGGGCGGTCATCAGGTTCATAAAATTGATACAGGCCAATAGCAGGCCGAAGAGACCAATTACCCCGAACAACCATACATAATAAATCCTTCCTCCTGTATTTACGCCATTTTCGAACTGCGAATACAAATGCCATTTAGGCATGGGGTGAAGAAAAACTTCCGCTTTTAAATATTTTTCCCTTCCTTCTACATTGTCGAGTTTTGAATTCTTTATCGTGGCAGAGGTTGTTGCCATATCTGTATTCGGAGCAATCTCTACAAATATCCTGAACCAGTTGTTGCCCCATTCGAGCCAATCCGGTAATGTCTTTTTATAGAGTTCCCAAGAGCCAATGAATTTCAAATCTCCGAATTCCGAATTTTTTGGTAAATCTTCATAAACGCCAATCACCCTGAGTGGTGTTTCATCGTCGAATTTTACGATTTGATCCACTGCTCCTTTATTTCCAAACAAAGATGCGCTCAAACTTTTGGAAAGCAGAATGGAATTTGGGTCGGAAAGGCCATTACGTGTACCTTCCAGTATTTTAAGGTTGAGGATTTCGGTTATCCCCGATTCGGCAAAGGTTCCTTGCGGAGTGATTTTTTTATCTTCGAATTGTAGCAAATAGTCGCCGTCCCAATTGGCTAAGGCAACGTGCTCAAAATGGTCTTTATACGTAGTTTTTAATTCATCGGCCAGTTGTAGGGGCAGGGTCTCGCCAGACTTGATCTCACCATTATAGGTTTGGTTTTGCATGACTTTTGCAACCCGGTCATAGTTATGAAATTGTTTGTTGAAACTCAATTCATCCCAAACCCAAACTCCGATGATCATGGCAACCGCCATGCCCAAGGCCAATCCTCCGATATTGATAGCTGAGTAGCCTTTTCTACGTTTTAGGTTTCGCCAAGCAATTTTTAGATAGTTTTTAAACATTATGATTTATTTAAAAATGTCCTTTCCTGCTTTAATATCAGCGATCAAGGCATCTATATAGGACAAGTACATTTGGTCTGTTGTTTTTTTCTTTGCAGATTCGCAATATTTCAATGCCTTTTTCTTATCTCCCAAATAATAATAACCGCTTACCATGCCCAAGTGAGACTCAACATCATCGGGGTATTTATCAAAGTTGGTTTTAAAAATTTCAAAAGCCTCTTGATGACGTTCCCTATTGTTTAGTTGGATACCATACGTAGCCAAATCTTGTGAAGTGCCCAGGGGCAATGCTTTTTGCATGATAGAGTCCGCCTCTGATTTTCTATCCAATTTTTCCAGTAAACCTGCATAGGTTGATAAGGTCTTAAAATTGGACTCCCCGAAATAGGTATTGATTGATCTGTCTGCCCAACTTAAACCTTCTTCCAAGTTGATATTGTTGACCAAACAATAATTGGCCGCTGTATGTAAATTTTGCCAATACCGATAAAATAGTCCGGAATTGACTTCCCTTCTAAAGGATTCTATCTGTATTTTATGAAGGTCTACCGAGACCTTAAAGGGAATCTTTACTTTTTCCCATTGCATTGAAACAATTGCACTGTTCTCGGTCTGATCGCTGAATTCATATTTCAACCGTTCTACACTTTCCTCAAGTTGCAATACAGGAACTTCAACCCGTAGTGCATCATCCTTTTCATCATAATAAAAGCTGCCCCAGGCCGTATTGAATTTTGAAAATACCAAAGTTGCTTTTTCGGGATCCATGGCGATAAAAAATCCATATTTCCCTTTTGCTAAGGGCTTATCTTCGATGGATACATCAGTACTGAATTCGATTGTTGTATTTTCATTAGCGCCGGCGCGCCAAGGGGCGGCCTTACTGGTGCCATAGCCCAAATCGACAAATCCATAGTGCACCAATTTACCCCAAATTTGACCTTCACGACCTTTTACTCCAGGTCTTGAATATTCCATTTTGACCTCAGTAATTCCAATATTCTCAGATATCGAGGCTTTTTTGTTTCCGTCTGCTGGCAATGTTATTTGCCCATTTAGTCCTATTGAGCAAATGGCAAAAAGGAATGTGGCAATCTGATTGTTTTTCATTTTCATCGTATTTAGTATTGTTGGTGCTTTTATATTATTATGCAATTTTCATTCTGATCGCAAACTTTTAACTGGGTTGGCAATTGCAGCTTTTATCGATTGAAAACTTACCGTTAAAAGAGCAATGCAAATAGCTACAATACCTGCAATTACAAATACCGATAAGTTGATCTCAATGCGATAAGCAAAGCTCTCCAACCAGTTTTGCATACCCCACCAAGCAAGCGGGCCGGCAATTAAAAGAGCGACTAGCACCAAGCGCATATAGTCTTTCGACAACAATTGTACAATACCCGCAACGCTGGACCCCAAGACTTTTCGTACGCCTATTTCCTTTTTGCGTTGCTCTGCCGTGTATGCAGCAAGACCGAACAATCCCAAACAGGAAATGATAATAGCGAGCAGGGCAAAGATCCGGGAAAGGTTTCCTATGAGTTTTTCACTTTTAAACCTGGCATTAAAGGCATCGTCTACAAATTCATACTCAAAGGGAAAGGCCGGGTTGTGTTTATGCATTACGCTCTCCATAATGGCCAGAGTTTTGTTCATTGCCATCCCTGCTTCACTTTTTACATACAGAAATCTTGCATCGCCGTGATAATTAAAAAACATTACAGGGTCACTAGTGCCGTACATGTCGCCATACAAATAGTCTTTTACCACGCCTATGACAGTGTAAGAGTCATCATCACGCCTAACGGTTTTACCTAAAGCAGTTTCATTACCCATTAACTTGGCAAAAGTCTCTGTTACTAGAATATTATTATTGGGGTTATCGATATCATCGTTAAAACCCCTGCCTTCTACAATTTCCATGCCCGTTGTTTCAAAAAAACCGGAACTTATGTATCTAGATGAAATCAAAACGTCCTCGGTTTCCGTACCACCTTGCCACTCGAACCCCCAACCATTATTTCCTCCTGAGAGGACTTCCGAATTAGTTAATCCTACATTCTGGATCATTCCCGATGCGATCATATCCTGTTGTATAGGATTGAAATTTTTAATGACATCCCCGTTTACCGGAAGCTTAATTAGATTTTCTTTCTCAAATCCCAGATCACGACTTTTTACGTGATTTACTTGCTGGTATACAATGATGGTACTGATTATAAAAACTATGGAAACGGTAAATTGGGTGATTACCAACCCTTTCCGGATCATAGTGGCACTGCCTTGTTTGCTACGAGCCCCTTTCAGGACTTCAACAGGTTTGCAAGAGGATAAATAGAAAGCTGGATACCACCCTGCAAGAAGACCACAGATCAGAGTTATGCCCAAAAGTGAAAGTATATGGGTGGCATCGAAAAGTCGAAGTTCCAACTGTTTTTCGATAAGAATATTGAATTGAGGTAATAGAACCATTAATAAAAGGACGCTCACAGCGGCTGCAAATGTTGCAGTTATCAACGCTTCTGCCATAAACTGCGAAATCAATGTTCCCTTTCCGGAGCCCAATACTTTACGCACGCCCACTTCGTTGGCCCTTTTTTCGCTACTAGCAGTAGAAAGGTTCATGAAATTGATACAGGCGATCAATAGGATGATAATGGCGATAAGCGCAAATAATCGCACATACGTAATTTGACCACCTACCTTCTTCCCCCCTTCAAAGTTGGATCTCAAGTACCAATCTTTCATTGAATGTAGAAAGGCAACGGTGTCTTCATCTCCAGTTTTTGCCGGAAGAATTTTACGTACTTTGGCATCAACGGTTTCAAAATCGGCTTCTAGAGATAGTTCTACAAAAGTGTCCGAAAAAAGACTCCCATATTCCGTCATCCATGGCCTATCAGCCACTAATCTTTCAAAAGGGGCAACCCAATCGAACCAATAGCTCACATTAGTCGGTAAATTTTCGAACACCCCTGTAATGATAAAGTTGGTATCATTGTTCACTCGAACCACCTTGCCCAATACCGATGTACCTTCCTCAAAAAGATGGGTAGCAGTTTCTTCGGAAATGACAATGGCATCAGGTTCCTTAAATGCATTCTCAAGATTTCCTTCTAGAAAATTAAGACTGAACATATCCAGAAAATCAGGATCTGCGAACCTTCCATATTTATTGATCGAATGCTCGCCGACCTCAAAAAGAAGGTCTTCAGCTGTTGTTCGGGAACTTCCGACAATTCCGGGAATCTCATCTTTCATTACTTCTGCCAGCGGACCTGGTGTAGACTGATAAACGGTACGCCATTCCCCTTCGAACTGTTGGTTAGTGGGCACATAATAAACTAGGTCCTGTTTAGGAAAAGAACTATCAAAGTTCAATTCATCTTCTACCCATAAAAAAATAAGACTGGCGCATGTAATGCCAATGGCCAATCCAAAAATATTGAGGGAGCTATACCCTTTATTCTTCCAGAGGTTTCGCCAAGCGATTTTCAGATAGTTTTTATACATGATTCTCGTTTTTTGATTATGGTTTTAATTCATTCAGTACGCAAGCTTTTTACTGGGTTGGCCGAAGCCGATTTCACCGCTTGAATACCCAGGGTAAAACTGGTAATGAGAAACGCTATCAATCCACTTAAGGCGAACATCCACCATTGAATGGTGATGCTGTAGGCAAAACTCCCCAACCATGCGTTCATGACATACCATGCGATGGGGAAGGCGATCAAGGCTGCAATGCCCACTAAAATGACATAGTCTTTTGACAACATAACCACAATTTTAAACACCCCTGCACCTAACACTTTTCGGATCCCGATTTCCTTAATCCGTCTTTTGGCCATAAAGGATATCAGACCGAACATGCCCAAACACGAAATAAAGATGGTCAACAAAGCGACTATGTTTACCGTTTTCAACATGCCTTCGATCAAATGGTATTGGCCACTTACTTTCTCACTTAAATGAGCTTGTTCATAATTTCTACGGGAATCCATTTCGCCAAAAGCAGATGCAATCATATCCTGTATGGCCTTTTCTTGGCCTGCTGTCACTCGCACCGAAAGATAACGATGGGCCCCGAAGTTATTTTTTTCTCGATAATAATGGACCAAAGGCTCAACGGCATTCTGCAAATCTTGATAATGAAAGTCTTCCATGACACCAACTACAGGGTATCCCGCCGTTGAATCATTTTTGAATTTCAATCGTTTGCCTTCAATCGTATTCCACCCGAAAGCCTCCATGGCTCTTCGGTTGATGATGACCGGATTGTCATCCGAACTGTCAAGATATTCATCAAAATCCCTTCCTGACACTATAGGGATTTGCAGTGTTTTCAGATAGCCATCATCGGTATGAGAGCGGCGGAAGCGTACATCCCTTCCAGTGTTCGCATCATGAAAAGTAGTGTAGTTGAAATAATAATCGGACGGAATTGCCTCACTGGTCGAAACGTTCTTGACATAAGGGTTAGCGTTCAATTCGTCTAACAGCGCTTCAAAGCTAGATCTGGCCGTTTCGAGATTCTTATAATCCAAATCGATGTTTCCAACAATAACATTCTCCCGTTCAAAGCCAACATCCGCATTTTTCATAAATCCGATCTGACTGTTTAAAATGATGGCCCCGCAGATAAAGAGAATCGCGATGGCGAACTGCAATATGATAAAAGAATTACGGAGGAAGAAATTGCTTTTGATGGTTTCGATTTTTCCTTTTATTCCCGTAGATATTGGAACGGAAATAAAGCGTAGGGTAGGAAGTATGCCTACCACCAAGGTCACTAAAATACCCAATGCTATGACCCCTAAAATCATGGGATAATCATTTTCTACACTAAAGACGATTTTGCCAAAGTCGGCACCAAAGATATCGTTCAACTTAGGCAACAAGAGCCCAAGAAAGAGCCCTCCCGAAATTAGGATCGACAGAAATACCAAAATGCCATTTTCCAAACAAAACTGCAGAATGACACTCTTTTTACTACCCCCCAAAATTTTGCGAACGGCGATCTCTTTCGTTCTTCGGAACATTGTCGAAGTGTTAAGATTGAGCAGGTTGACAAGCACGATCAGCAGTATGAAAAAAGATGTAGCAATATTGCCGCCAATAATCGTTTTAACAACAGGTATACTATCCATTCTCATACCGGAATGGGGCATGGCCTTTAACAACGTTATAACCGTAGGGTCGGTATAATTATTCTGCACCAGTTGATTGACATGGTTTTCCAATTGTACAATATCGATATCAGGCCTTACCTTTAGATAACTAGGCGAAAAACTATTGGACCAATTTGTTTGGGAAATAAAATTCGGATCATCTTCCAGAACCTCATTGGACAAAACCACCCCTAAACGAAATGAAGAATACGGACTAATAGGTTCAAGAACTCCTGTGACCGTAAGATTTAAAGAATCTGCACCGATGAGTGTTTCGCCAACGGGATTCTGTTCCCCAAAGATTTTTTGGCTGACCCTATCCGTTAAGATGATGGAATACTTCTCTTCTAAAGCGGTTTTTGTATCTCCGTATTTTAAGGGTAATGAGAAAACCTCGAAAAATTCGGGATCTACATAATCGGTTCGTTCCTGTAATTCCTTTTCACCACGCTCCAACCAAATATTGCCCCAACCGTGCACATGTGTACCTGCAACCACTTGTGGTGAGGTTTCAATAATCCTATCCATCAAGGGATACGGATTTTCATTGTAACTGTCGCCGCCCGTGGTTATAGTTTTAAAGTAATAGATATTTTCTTGGTCTTCGATATTCGAATCCGCCGTGTAATAGGCATACACGGAAAATATCAAGGTCAGAACACTTCCGATTCCTATGCTCAAACCTAGAAAGTTGAGAAAAGAGAGCATCCTGTTTTTCCAGAGATTGCGAAGGGATAATTTTAAATGGTTTTTTAGCATGATGATTAGTTTGACACTGAAACAAACACCGTATAAATTGATGAATAGATTACTTTTTTTAAACGCTAACCCCGAAAGGTCTATTATGACTTTCTGTAACGATTTGTCCGTCAAAAAGATTTACAATACGATGTGCAAAATGCGAATCGTGGTCGGAGTGCGTCACCATCACGATGGTGGTACCTTCTTGATTCAGTTCGGTCAAAAGGTTCATGACCTCGGTCCCGTTTTTGGAATCCAGGTTTCCTGTTGGCTCATCCGCTAAGATCAGTTTAGGTTTGGTAACCACTGCCCTTGAAATTGCCACCCTTTGTTGCTGACCCCCTGAAAGCTGGTGCGGAAAATGCTTCTCCCTATGGGCTATTTTCATACGTTCTAGTACTTTCATCACCTTTTCCCTACGCTCGTTCTTTTTCATTTTGAGATAAATAAGTGGCAGTTCCACATTCTCGAATACGGTCAACTCGTCGATCAGGTTAAAACTTTGGAAAACAAAGCCCAAGTTGCCCTTTCTAAGCTCTGTTCGTTGACGCTCTTTTAGCCCTGCTACTTCATGTCCTGCAAATTGGTAACTGCCCTCGGTGGGGTTGTCCAACATACCAATGATATTCAACAAGGTTGATTTTCCGCACCCGGAAGGCCCCATAATAGCAGTAAATTCTCCTTCTTCTACCTTAAGGTTGACCTTATTCAAGGCCAAGGTCTCTACTTCTTCTGTTCTAAAACTTTTCTTTAAATTCTGGATCTGTATCATTTTTTGATTAATTTATTTTAATACTATTTTCTCGGCATCTCCGAAGTTGTCATAATTGCTCGTGATCACTTTTTCACTTGCTTGCAGGCCTTCCAAAACTTCATAATATCGAGAATTTTGTTTTCCTATTCGGATTGATCTTCTTAGGGCTTGGTCGCCATCTGCATCGACAACAAAAATCCATTGTCCTCCCGTGCTTTGAAAAAAACTGCCTTTGGGCAGGAGAAGGGCATCTGAAGACTCCCCTAGCTGTAATTTTATATTATAGCTTTGGCCTGTTCTGATGGTTTCCGGCTTCTCCCCGCTGAAAACAAGGTCTACTTTGAATTTTCCATTGCGTACTTCGGGAAATACT
>CBDTVZ010000079.1:0-8472 GCA_965363995.1 uncultured Eudoraea sp. | reverse complement strand
ACCTATCATTATATATGGAACTAATTTTCCATAGGTTTTAATTAACTCCCATGGTTTGGCATCAAATTTTATAGCTATCTGTTTAATTAGATTATAGATGCCGGCATTGAATTCAAAATTTGAAAACCACAAGCCAACAGTATCAGCATAATTGTTGAGGAATAAGGGTGAGTAAAATGGTAAAACACCTATTAAAATAATAAATCCCAGCACTATGTAAAATTTAATACTTTTCCTAAATCCAAAATTGGTAATAAACAAAGGGAGGAACATTAAGGGTACGAGTTTCAGCAAAATGGAACATGCAAATGCAATAGCTGCAAACAACCACTTATTTAACGAAAGGAAACACAAACCCCAAATAAAGAAAAATAGCATTACTCCTTCAAAATGCAGATTACCGGTAAGTTCTATAATTACCAGGGGATTTAAAAAATACCAAAAAATAAGATATGGCGATCTGTTTAGGTGCCGTAGTAATTTCTTTCCAAAATAATAAATTCCAATATCGGCCAGTATAATAATAGATCTCATGGCTATTAGGGATCCCATAATGCTCTTCCCGCCCAAAAAGGCAGAAATAGCAAACAGCAGTTGATTTAATGGTGGATAATTACTAAAATGTCTGGCACTTAAAGAGCCCATTCCGTTGTGTAATTCCTGAGCATTAGCCAAAATTATCTCGCCATTTTCCATAATAGCATCAGGCGTCTGCAAATATGGGTTTATACCGGAGAGTAGTAATTCGCCATCCCAGATAAATCTATAGAAATCCTGAGATAAGTTTGGTTCGACCAAAAGAAAAATCAAACGAAAAAGAATACCTGAAATAAGAAGAAAATTAAAATTCCACTTTTCAAATTGAATCAGCTTATAACAGAGAAAAAAAAGGGCAAAGAAAAGGCTGATAAGCTTTATGAAATCTGTTCTTACAAGGTCATAAGCAAAGCTGGTATAGAACAAGAGACTTGCCAATACCATGAGAATTGAAAATTTGTGGAGATTCCAATAGGAAGAAATCCTTGAAGCCATTGGTCTTTATAGTTTGGTCTCTACAAAGTACACAAAAATTGATAATTTTCAAGCACTTAAAATTTGGGGGAAATGTGCCAATAAAAAATCTAAAGATCCCTATACCCGCTATGATATAAGCAAATAATTAAGCGGTTAAGCTTTAGCTGTTAGCGATTTAAGAGCGACAAAACCGAATCCGAGGAACAACATAAAATGAAAAGGGAACAAACCAAAATCATTTAACGGAATAGCGCTATACATTCCAAAAAGGAAATAGATCATCAGGCCGAACTCAAGAATCATATTGGGTGATATCTTTTTAACCAGGTATTTATTGCCCTTCCAACTGTCTGTAAGATTATTTATATTGAATTTTGGTGTCCGTACAAATTCACTTCTTTTTCCCATATGGCCTTCAAGAACAGCCACTGAATTGTGCAAAGAGAAGCCCAGAGCTACCGAAAAAAATGTAAAGAAAAGTTTTATATAATCAACAAAATTATCAAAACTACTCCCCTGTATACTTTTATAGGTGAACCAATAACATACGAATAGTATGACCGTACTTAATATGAAAAAGCTGGTTACTTCAAATATCCAACCTAAATGACCATACATGTTTTTTATATATAGCATGGGAATACTCAGCAAGGCCACAACAAAGACACAGAGGAACATGGAACTGTTTAACAGGTGCATTACCCCGTGAAATTTGGTTTTGAATGAAATATTCTTAGCAGTAATAACACTCCAAACGGTTTTTCTGAAGTTTTCTGCTCCACCTTTATTCCATCTGAATTGTTGCGATCTTGCAGCGCTTATAACTACGGGTAGTTCAGCCGGGGTTTCCACATCTTCAAGGTATTTAAATTTCCAGTTTTTTAACTGGGCTCTGTAACTAAGGTCCAGGTCTTCGGTTAAAGTATCGCCTTCCCAATTTCCCGCATCCAGAATACATTCTTTTCTCCAGATACCAGCGGTACCGTTAAAATTAATAAAATGGCCCTTTGCATTTCTCCCAACCTGTTCAAGAGTAAAATGTGCATCGAGAGCAAAAGCCTGAATTTTTGTTAGTGTAGAATAGTCCCTATTGATATGGCCCCACCTGGTTTGAACAACACCTATTTCCTCATCTTTAAAATAGATAACTGTTTTCTTTAACCAATCGTAATCCGGAAGAAAATCGGCATCAAATATAGCTATGAAATCACCTTTTGCTATTTTCAGACCTTCCTTAAGGGCTCCGGCCTTATAACCAGACCTGTTTTCTCTTCGAATGTGCTGTATATCCAATCCGGTTTCCTGCAGAGCTTTAATTCTTCCCGCTGTTTCTTCAACCGATAACTTATCTGTGGAATCGTCTAAAACTTGAATTTCCAGTTTGTTAGTAGGGTATTCTATTTTGGAAATATTTTCGAGTAAACGCTCTATAACGTATTCTTCATTATATATAGGTAACTGAATAGTTACAAAGGGAATCTCCTTCGCGTCCAGTAAATTATATTTAGGTGCAACCTCATTTATCTTCTTATTCCCTAAATAATTGACCAAAAGGTTCAATTGCGCCAGACTGTAAAAAAAGATCAGTAAGAGGGCTGTGCTATAAATCCCAATAATAATGTAAGCTATAATTAGTCCCATATTATTTTAAACTGTATTTAAAAATCCAACCCAATATTTTTAATCCTGCAAAGATACTACCTTTTAAAGTACCTGACACCTTAGATACTCCAATTCTTTTTTTGTAACGCACTGGTATTTCGACATATGACATTTTATTTTTAAGTGCTTTTAGTTGCATTTCTATGGTCCACCCGTAGGTTTTATCTTCCATCTCCATCTCCAAAAGCTTCTGGTATTTAATGGCTCTAAAAGGTCCTAAATCTGTAAATGTTGACCCAAAAAATAACTTCATTAAAAATGTGGCTAATTTATTGCCAAAAATTTGCTGCGGAGTCATGGAGCCATCCTCTCTTAAGGCTTTTTTTCTGGCCCCAATCACCAAATCTACATTTTTGTCCAGAATTGGTTTTACAATTTTATTTAGCTCTTCCGGGTAATCTGAATAGTCTCCGTCGATAAATACGATAATATTGGGCTTCCTGGACTTCTTTGCGATATAATCCATTCCACAAAGGCAGGCATATCCATAGCCTTTTCTAGTTTCATTTAACACCGTAGCTCCTGCTCTTGTTGCGTTTATTGCCGTATCATCCGATGAGTTATTGTTTACAACAATAATTTCTGAAACTATGGATGGAATTTCCTGAATGACCTTTGCAATAGAATTTGCTTCATTATACGCGGGAATTATGACCATGATATCTGTCATATGCTACAAAATGATTCGTTATTCTCCACGTGTAAAACTTTTTATAAGATTCTTCATTAATTCCCTCCTGGCATTTGTTAATGCGTTGCAAAAATATCACTATTTATGGCACCTTCGATACCTGAAATAATTCTTTTTAAGTCGATTTTATTAAGGAGAACGCAATTAGCGTAGACAATATGAAAGATGGAAAAAATAAGATTTAAAGACAGTAATAAAGTTAACTGAAACTAAGTAATATTTATTTTTGGTTTACCAGGGTCATTAAATCTACGTCATTGCCTAATAAAACCTCATTACCATCAATACGTCCTTTTAAGGGACCATTCTCCAGTTTTAAAACTCCTCTCGGACAGACTGCAGAACAAATGCCGCAACCAACACAACTTGAGCGCACAATGTTTTCACCTTTCTGAGCATAGGCACGTACATCAATGCCCATTTCACAATAAGTAGAACAATTGCCGCATGAAATACATTGGCCGCCATTAGTTGTTATTCTGAATCTTGAAAACAAACGTTGTTGAAATCCTAAAATTGCCGCCATTGGGCAACCAAAACGGCACCAGACCCTGTTGCCGAAAATAGGATAGAAACCTGTACCAATAACCCCCGAAAAAATACTACCAATAAGAAATCCGTATGATTTCCTTAAAGTTTCAGATTTAAAGAGGAATACGTCACCATCTCCACTGAGATAGTGAAAACCAATTAGGGCCATAATTATTGTGAAATATCCAATTGCACCATAAAGGGCATCCTTTTTAAATTGTTCTCTTTTGAATACCATAACAAGAACGAAAACCAAAGTCAATAACAGGGCTACACCAATAAGAAAAGTATTTTTGGTCAACCAGTACTTGCCGGTGTCGTTGCCCAGATAGGAATAAATTACGGCCGTAGTCATTAGAGTAACAAAAACCACAACACTATGAACTACCCAACGCTCTACTTTCCAAGCTGATAATTTTTTGTCGCTTAGCTGTCTGAATGAATCACCTGCCGTTTCAGCCAATCCTCCACAACCGCAAACCCAGGAACAGTACCAACGTTTACCATATTTATAAGTAAGGATAGGGGAGATCACAAAAACGGACAATATGCCAAATATGAGCATAGCCATGCCAATATCTCCCGAATCTATAAATGCATTTATCCGGTATCTTTCAAAATTATAATAATTCAAAGGCCAGATATTCTTAAGATCGTAATAGGGGAGATTCCCGTTTAATCTGGCCATTATTTCGGGAATGATAAATGCAAAAGCTGTTTGAAAGAACATAACGCTTATGGTACGAATCATTTCGTATCTGTTATGCCTGTATTTCCAAATAAATTTAATACCGAAAGCCAGAATAGCAACGGTATATAGTGATCCGTAAACAAACCACTGGCTGGCCGGATTGCCGCTCAATAGTCTGCTTAGCGGGTCAAAAAATGCAATTATACCTGTATTTGAACCATTCTTTACCAGTCCCAGGAATTCCGGGTAAAAGTAAAGGACTATATAGAATCCTGTAAGCGTTATGCCGGTTATCCAGGCCCATAGTCCTTTAGAAGATATTGATTTAAACCAAACCCCGTCATTTTTTATGCCCTTCACTTTTTGAGCATATGCCTCTTTGGTAAACCAAAATACTCCGATAAAAATTGCCGTGAGGGAAATGATCAGCCAAATTCCTTTATTGGGAAAGTTTACATTAAATCCAGCAAGCAGAACTATGAAAAGACCTGATAATCCAATTATTACAGCTAATTTTTGAAATCGACTCAAAGCTGCTGGCGGTTGTCCTGTTAGTGCCATGCTTTTATCCAAAGTGCTCATTCTTTATTTCAGTTTTAATAAGGTTTTTAAGATCACATTCCAGAGTTAAAAGACTCATCCGATTGCAAAAATTCGTTTCCAGTTTTTCTTTTCGGGCTTAATATCAGTACCAAATTCTAAATTAAATTTAGCTGCAATTTCATTTTCATACGCTTCATAGAATTCAGGATCAAAATTGGCATCTTTAAGATATTTAATCACATGAATAACATCTTGTCCTTCATTTAACCATTTATCGAAGATCTCATGGCGCAGGCGAATTCCAAAAGTATTTATTCCCAGAAATTTCTTGTTTTCTTTATGATAGGCAATAGTCAGACATATTTTTTCAGTGGTGTGTCGCCAATGAAAATGTTCTTCATATTTTTTTCTACCGCTGGTATTAAAAACCCACCCATAAGTTTGGTATTCAATGTCCAGAAATTTAGCGGAATTAAACCAGTGCCCCGGTTTGTATTCGGTCCTGTTTCCACAAATAGTCTGGGCAACTGTCTCTCCCATCATTCGACCTGTATACCAAACAGCTTCAATAGGCCTGCGATTACTAATGGGCTCATGTTGTTCTGCACAGTCTCCAATAGCATAAATATCTTTGATGTTAGTTTCAAGAAATCGGTTTACCTTAATTCCCCTGCCCAACTCAATTCCGGAGTCGTTTAAAAATGAGACATTAGGCGAAACACCAGGTGTTAATCCTACCATTTGACATTCAATGGTTTCACCCTTATCTGTAATAACGGCCTTTACCCTGCCGCTTTCATCCGCTACTATTTCAGTGAGATTTGTCTCCAGTTGAAGATCTATATGATGTTCCAGAATGTGTTCATTTAGCATCCCTGATTCCCCATCCGGGAGCACAACATTCCAAAAACTCTTTTCACGAACCAGAAAAGTAACAGGGATATCTCTGCTTCGAAGCATTTCAGCCAATTCAATTCCAATTAATCCACCTCCAACAATAACAGCTCGTTTGCAAACCTCTTTATTGGGGGCATTGATTTCTAATAAATCGAGATCTTGTTTGGAATACAAACCCTGTACCCCATGCAGATCTTGTCCTGGCCAACCAAATTTATTTGGTTTTGACCCTGTAGCCAGTATTAACTTATCGTATTTTAATATTCGGGCGTCTTCAATCTGTAGTTCTTTTTTCTCATGATCTACATTACTGACGTAGCCTTGTAGGAGCTCAATCCTATTTTTCTCCCAAAACCAGTCTTCATAAGGCTTTATATGTTCAAACTTCATATGACCCATATAAACATACATCAATGCCGTTCTGGAAAAGAAATGATCGGTTTCAGCAGAAATTATTATAATTCTCTTATTCGAGTTTTTACGGATATGTCTTGCGGCTGTTACGCCTGCAACTCCATTACCAATAATTACAATATTTTCCATGTTGCTTATGGGTTGATAGGCATTATGTCGAATATAATGATAATTACTTAACACCCACTTTAAATTTATATCAAGATTTATTGCCTTATTTTTGTAAATGTCCTTTTAAATCAATTATGAAGAGATTCGGGTTTTTACTATTGCTCTTTCTTCAATTGTCTTGTACCAGTCAACCGGTTAATAAGATTAATGGAATAAGTTTTGTTGCCTCCAGGGATAAAGCCATCCAGGAACATGTAGATGCTTTCCTGAATATTCATGCGGATCATGCAGCTGTTATGCCATTTGGTTTTATAAGAGATATTTCAAGTCCGGAAATAATTTTTGATACAGACCGTCAATGGTACGGTGAAACCCAGGGGGGTGCCAAGCAGTATATTGAACTATTGCGGGCAAACAAAGTTAAAGTGATGGTAAAGCCCCAAATCTGGATATGGCGTGGCGAATTTACCGGGGGCTTAAAGATGGAAACCGAAGAAGACTGGAAAATTCTGGAGGTATCCTATGAGAAATTTATGCTTACATATGCCAAATTAGCCCAGGGTACTAAAGCTGAAATTCTTTGTATTGGCACAGAACTGGAGCAATTTGTAAAGAACAGGCCAAAGTATTGGGAAGATCTAATTGTAAAAATTAGAAAGGTTTATAAAGGCAAGTTAACCTATGCTTCTAACTGGGATGAATACAAACGAATACCCTTTTGGGAATCCCTGGACTATATTGGCATAGATGCCTATTTTCCCTTATCTGATGCTAAAACTCCAACGGTAGAGCAGTTAAAGGCCGGTTGGAAACCCTGGAAAGAGAATATTGCCGCTCTTTCAAAAAAAACCTCCCGTCCTGTACTTTTTACAGAATTTGGATATAGAAGTATGGATTATACTGCAAAAAAACCATGGCTTGTTGATCGAAATGAGGAAGGTGTGAACTTGGAGGCTCAAGTAAATGCTAAGAAAGCTATTTTTGAAGAGTTTTGGCAGGAAGACTGGTTTGCAGGAGGGTTTGTGTGGAAGTGGTTTCTTAATCACGAAAAAGCCGGTGGTGGAATGGATAACAGATTCACACCTCAAAATAAACCAGCGGAAGAAATCATTAAATTATTCTATCAAACTAATTGATCACCAGATTTTATTTTATTGTATTCTAATCTACTTGCAATTTGGCAACTTTTTTGATAATCTTTGTAAAAATTGATTATTGTGTCTCAGAATTTTATAAAACTACTTTTAATTCTCCTATGGTCTCCACTCATAACTTTGGTAGCGCAGGATACACTGAAAACAGTTGTTGCTGAAAAGGGGGATGGTATTTATTCTTTGCTTCGCAAGCAGGGAGTTGACCCTTATATCACTTATGATGATTTTATTGCTCTTAACCTTCCAAGACTCAGGGATAGTCTGCATTTGTACGAAGGAATGACCTATGTGATTCCTAAAACAACTGAAGATAGTCTGGAGGTTGTTAAAGTAGAAACTAAAGTTTCGGGAATAAAAAATTCTGTAAAGGGTATATCTTACGATATTTTTGGAGAGAAATACGCCGAGGTAACTAGTAAAAGTGAACGTTTAAAAGGCACGGTCTATTATTTGATTTCGGGACATGGGGGTCCTGATCCTGGAGCTATGACCCAGTACGCAGGGAAATCTATTTCAGAAGACGAATATGCTTATGACGTGACTCTGAGGTTGGCAAGAGAACTAATTTCCCATGGGGCACAGGTTTATGTTATTGTACGTGATCCGGATGATGGTATTCGCGATGAGCGAATTCTGGAAATGGATAAGGATGAGTTAGTCTTACCTGACCAGACCATTCCTTTAGACCAAAAAGACAGGCTTGAGCAACGGGTAGATGCCGTGAACAAATTATATCTGAAACATAAAGGGAAACATCAACGTCT
>CBDTVZ010000078.1:0-8511 GCA_965363995.1 uncultured Eudoraea sp. | reverse complement strand
CTGATAATACAAATAAGCCATATGATATGCATGATGTTATTAATGGTATTATTGATGAAGAATCCTTTTATGAGATTCATGAAGATTATGCCGAAAACATCATCGTAGGCTTTGCCAGGCTGGCAGGTAGAAGTATTGGGATAATTGCTAATCAGCCGATGTTTCTAGCCGGGGTTTTGGGTGTAAAGAGTTCTGTAAAAGCAGCCAGATTTGTGAGATTTTGTGATAGTTTCAATATCCCCTTATTGGTATTGGAAGATGTACCGGGATTTTTGCCGGGTACGGATCAGGAATGGAATGGGATTATTGTGCATGGTTCAAAATTGCTGTATGCGTTTTGTGAAGCAACAGTTCCCAGGATAACTGTTATTACCAGAAAGGCTTATGGCGGAGCCTATGATGTAATGAATTCCAAACATATTGGAGCCGATTTTAACTTTGCCTGGCCTTCCGCAGAAATCGCAGTGATGGGTGCGAAAGGTGCCAGTGAGATTATTTTCAGGAAAGAGATTATGAGCGCCGAGGATCCGGTTAAAAAGCTTGCGGAAAAAGAAGCAGAGTATGCCGAAAAATTTGCCAATCCATTCAGGGCATCCAGAAGAGGATTTATTGATGAAGTGATCTTACCTAAAAATACCAGGAGAAAACTAATCAAGGCTTTTAGTATGCTCGAGAATAAGGAAGTGTCTGCTCCAAAACGAAAACATGGAAATATTCCGTTATAGGATTTAAATAGGGCGTTTATTTATAAACTAAGCTGGTAAATATACTACTCCGCTTGATGAGTCTTTAGAGGCTCCTGTAACTGTTTTTAGTACATTAATTTCCTGTTCAATGCGCAATATCCCCATTAATGCAAAGATCAATGCCTCCTTGTATTCAATTAATTTCTTTGATGGGATAACAAGACTTACCGTTGGGGAGAGTTTTGACTGAAGTAATTCCATCATAAATGGGTTAAGAGCACCTCCCCCTGTGACAAAAAGAGTACTTTGATCTTTTGTTACATTCGTTTTAATTTGCAATGCAACCTGCTCACAGATATGATGAACTGCCGTATGCAATAAATTTTCTGTGGTATCCTTCGTGGCTTCAATGACGGGCACAACCTTTTCTACAAACCATTCATATCCGGTTGATTTTGGAAAAGGTAAGCTGTAATATGAAAGTTGGTTTAATCCTTCCAGCATATCATTGTTAATGCTACCCTTACTGGCCAGCATACCATTATTATCATAATTTAAACCAATTTTTTGTGTGATATGGTTTAATATCATGTTTGCCAATCCAATATCATAGGCTATGCGCTTACCTGCATATTCAAATGATACATTTGCGATTCCACCCAGATTCAGACAAAAATCATACTTACCAAAAAAAAGTAGATCTCCTATAGGTACCAGAGGAGCCCCTTCTCCACCCAGAGCAACATCATTCGATCTAAAATCGCATACCGTTTTATGCCCGCTGATGTTTGCAAGGTGTTGTCCGGATCCGATCTGAAATGTTAACCCCAGTTGCGGTTGGTGGTGGGTTGTATGGCCGTGGCTGGATATAATGTCAACATCGAGACCCTTTTCTTCAATAAACTCTTTGGCATGTTTCCCTAACCAGCTTCCATAAGTGTTATGAAATATTAATAATTCATCTGCCGGCAGATCTATTGAATTTTTCAGACGGGAACGCATATCAATGTCATAGCCGATGGCCCTCGTTTCCTTAATTTCAAATTTCCAACAGTCAAGTTTTTTCCAGATATGGCAGTAAGCCAGATCGAGTCCGTCCAGAGAGGTACCTGACATTAAGCCTAAAACTTTGTGAATTTTCATTGTATTATTTCATCAAGAGTTATCGGTAAGCTACCATTGGCAATTGACTTTCCTAAAAAGTGTTGTGCCGCATTCTGCTGAAAAACTTCAAAATTTTGATATACCAGTACTACGGCCTCTGTTTTTTTTATTTGAAGAAGGTTTAAAACATAAGGGTTTCCAAATAGATATAAAATGACGTTTTTTGTTTCAATCATCTCTTTTAGGAACTTTAAATGTTCGTCAGGAATGCCAAAATTGTTTGGGGGTTTTACCATTGGTGGATATAAGGCAATCAAGACGTTTTCCAAATTAGATACTTTTTCCCTTAATAAATGTGCATTGTTATCCGCAGTGGAAAAAAATTTAAAATCAACATCTTTTCCAATAATCGGGAAAAAGGAATTATTGTTTTCATTGGAAATTTCAATACCTGCGAACCCCTGACTTGCAAATGATTTTATTTCCATTGGAGAACCCTTATATAGGGTTAGACTCTGTTGAGCAAGCCTAAAATTTAGCTCAGAAGGATCTATTAATCCAGTCTCTGAATTTGTATTTTCTCTATTGAATACCTTTTCCTTAAGTTTCCAAATTCTTGCAAAGCTTAATTCAATTTGTTCTTCTTTCGCGTTTTGTAAAATAGTATCTATACCCTCTACAACATGTTCGGCAAAACATAAAATATCATTACCGGCATCAAAAGCCGCCCATTCTAAATCACCCTTATTAGAGAACATTTTGGAAACAGCATGCATATTCAATGCATCTGATACCACTAATCCCTGAAATCCTAATTCTTCTCGTAAAACCCCTTTAATTATTTTCTTTGAAATGGAAGAAGGTTCCATTGAGCCATCAGTTAGGCCAGGCACCGCAAGATGCCCTACCATTATAGATTCTATCCCGTTTTGAATTAATTGATTGAACGGGTAAAGTTCATTCTCAAGGAGTTCTTCTTTCGATTTGTTGATTAAGGGAAGTCCCAGATGAGAATCTGTAGCTGTGTCGCCATGCCCGGGAAAGTGTTTCGCACTGGTAAGTATTCCTTTACTTTGTAGTCCTTTAGCAAAAGCAAGAGATTTTCGGGCCACATTGTACTTATCACTACCAAATGATCTATAGCCTATTACCGGATTTTCGGGATTGCTATTAATGTCAGCTACAGGAGTAAAATTCCAATGTATTCCTGCTTGTTGGCAATCAGAGGCGATATTCCTGCCAACTTCTGTAATAACTTCGTCATGATCTTTTATGGCGCCCAGAGTTATAGCATATGGGTATTGTGGAGTGTTTTCTACACGCATCGCCAATCCCCATTCAGCATCAATGCTAATTAATAATGGATATTTGGCAACTTGTTGGTAACGTTTAATAAGAGATTTCAGAACATGATAACTATCCTTATTATAAACTACCTTTATCTTACCTTCATAATTTGTAGCGGCACTGGCCCTGGAATGAAAAAAACAAAGTCCTCCAACATGGTAGTTTGCTATTAAATCTTGTAACCTTAATATTTCTTCTTCACTGTCATTGATAAATGCAGCAGGCATAAAAAGTTGTCCAACTTTTTCCCTTTGCGTGAGTGTGTTATTAGCTTTTGGATAGTCCATATTGTCACTCCTCAGTACTTGCCCCTTTTTTTCCATAATTTGCAGGATATTTTAAGTATTTTAAAATAAATAATGCCGGAAGTGCACCAATCACCACCCATATAAAGAACCCATCATATCCCAGCCATTCCTGAATATAGCCACTAACCAGGCCCGGGAGCATCATACCAAGGGCCATAAATCCTGTTGCAAGCGCGTAATGGGAGGTTTTAGAGGCTCCTTCAGAGATATAAATCAGATAGACCATAAAACCAGCGATCCCAAAACCATAACCAAACTGTTCCAAAACCACGGTGGTTATAACGGCGAACTTACTTGTAGTATTTGATATCGCCAGGAAAGCGTAAAATGCATTGGGAATATTTATGGAAAGTACCATAGGTAACATCCACTTTTTTAAGCCATCTTTTGAAATCAGAACCCCGCCCAAAATTCCTCCAATGGTAAGCATAATAACACCGATAGTTCCATATATGTAACCAACTTCAGAGGTGGTATATCCCAAACCGCCTTTAGCGGTGGAATCCAGGAAAAAAGGGGCAGACATTTTCACCAATTGCGATTCTCCAAATCGGAAAAAGAGAACAAACGCTAATGCAATCCCCATGCCTTTTTTATTGAAAAATGTCGAAAATACTTCAAAAAACCCTGCAGGTTTCTGTTTCTCAATAGCTTTCGAAGATTCAAATTTGGGGGTCACAAAAAAGTTGGTAAGCGTTAAGCTAAACATTAAGAGTGCGGCAGCTATCATCGTAATGGACCATGCCTTGGTATTATCTCCATAATAATTTTCCAAAAACCCCGCAAGAATAACCAAAAGTCCTTGTCCGGTAACGTTTGCCAGCTTGTAGAATGTACTCCGTATACCAACAAAAAAAGATTGCCTGTCCTGAGTTAAACCTATCATATAGTAACCATCTGAAGCAACATCATTAGTGGCAGAGGCAAAGGCAGCCATCCAGAAACATGCTAAAGTGGTAACAAAAAATATATTAGTAGGTAAAAATAATCCTACACCGAGCAAGGCAATAGCAACAAGAAGTTGCATAAACAAAAACCAATTTCTCTTAGTACTTATAATGTCTACATAAGGGCTCCATAAAGGTTTTATGACCCAAGGAAGATATAGCCAACTTGTATACAGACCAATATCCGCATTACTTATGCCAAGTTTTTTGTACATAATAACGGATACAGTAACGACCAAAACAAAAGGCAGGCCCTGTGTAAAATAGAGCACTGGTATCCAGACCCAGGCACGTTTGTTTTTTTGTATCATGTTGGTTTATTTAGTTTAAATGTATGACAATTGGCTCACTTTCTTTTCTAAACTTATCGGTAAAGGTGACCGCAATATTTTTTCTCTGGTCAATTAGCCCTTTTCCGAGGTTAAAGGAGCTGCTGTTATCCATGAATATTTGGCCGATGATATTTCTAGGCTGGCAGAAAGGTAGTTTTTTCGATTTTTTTATTTCATAAATGTTGGCAAACCGGATATTTTCATTGTTGACAAAGTTGAATGTGAATTTGAGATAATTGTCTTTGTCAATTATATTATCTAACTCCGGTAATGGCTGCCCTTCATTCATAATTAATGGCGAAACGGGCGTAAATGCAGGATAGGAGTACAATTTATTTTTGATATATTTTACGACGTCTTCGTTCCCATTCATTAGTGATCTGGCACTAAAAAAGACATTACCCTGAACAGCTTTTGTTTTTCTTGCCAACTGCAATTGTTTTGGTAATTCTTTCATCTTATTCCAGGCTTTGTCGCTGTTGCTTCTTACTTTATAAGCACCATTACCTATGTAAAGGTTTGAGTTTTTATGATTTTCAGCCCACCAGTCAATGAGAATGCGATGGGAGGCTACCGGTAACTTTAAGCTCCAGTATATCTGAGGGACCAAATAATCTATCCACCCTTTTTCCATCCATAAAATGGGATCGGCAAAGAGATCTTCATAAGTGGTTTGCCCGGCTTTTGTATCTGATCCTTTTGGGTCGGTAGCTATGTTCTTCCAAACCCCAAACGGACTTATGCCGAATTGTACCCAGGGTTTTTGTTCTTTTATGACCTGATTTGCTTGTTTTACGAGTGAATCGATATTACTTCTGCGCCAATCTTGCAGAGATTGATTGGTTTGAGCATAGGATACATAGGTTAATGAATCATTAAAGACCATATTCTTAATGGTATAGGGATAGAAGTAATCATCGAAATGAATGGCATCTATATCGTATTGGGTAACCACTTCGTCAATAATTGAAACCATATGTTTCTGTACCTCAGGTAATCCAGGGTTATAATAATACTTTTTACCATATTTAATCATCCAATCCGGGTGCTTAAAGTAATCGTGAGATTCAGAAAGCACATCAGTATTCAGATTAAATGTAGCTCTGTATGGGTTAAGCCAGGCATGAAATTCAAAACCCCGAATATGGGCCTCTCTTATCATCCACTTCAGAGGGTTTTGATCTGTTTCCGGGGCAATACCTTCTTCTCCGCTTAAAAAACGGGACCATGGCGAAAAATTTGACTTGTAAAAAGCGTCACCAGCAGTGCGTATTTGTAAGACGACGGCATTAAAATTTAGTGCTTTGTAAAAATTGAGGATGTCCAGGTATTCTTCTTTTTGCTTTTCCCAGGGGTCACCCCCTCTTTGCGGCCAGTCAATATTGACCACTGTAGCAATCCAAACTGCGCGAAATTCTGTTTTTGGTATTGCGCCATTGTGTTTAATCAGGCTGCAAGATGACAGTGATAGTAAAATAAAGACCCCAACTTTTTTTAGCATCAATTGCGTTTAATCCCCTGCCTATGTTATTGTTGATTCACAGAAGCAGGGTTGATTAAGCCTAAGATTATAAATTGAATTTATAACGTACAAATCCCTCCATTGCTTCATATTCTGCCATTCCCAGGGCATTAAACTTTTTAGCGGTTTCTGTATTCCGCTGTTCTGCTCTTTGCCAGAATTCCCTCTGATCGTTTCCAGGGAACATAGCGCTGTCTTTTTGGGATTGATGTTTAAAAATAGCACTCTTTTTACGTTCCATATCCATTGGGCCAATAGGTATGGTCATCTCCATGTCTGCGATATCCCATTCCTGCCATGCACCTCTATAAAGCCAAACATAGCAGTCATTAATCCAATCCGCTCCTTCTCGCACCAACCTGTCTAAGGCGCTGTAAATAATCTGGAGACAAACACGGTGAGTTCCATGTGGATCAGAGAGATCTCCCGCTGCAAATATTTGCTGGGGTTTTACTTTGTTGAGCAGATCATAGGTTATCTGAACATCTTCTTCAGAAAATGGTTTCTTTTTAACCGTTCCTGTTTCATAAAAAGGAAGGATTTGAAAGTGGGCGTTCTTTTCTTTAACACCGCAGTATCTGCATGCAGCAAGCGCTTCTCCTTTTCTAATCAGTCCTTTAAATTTTTGAATTTCCGGACTGTCTACCTGGCCGGGCCTTTTGTTTTTAAGAAATGCCCGCACTTCTTTAACCTGCTCTGACAGGGCCTTATTATCTTGTTCCACATCCGTTGCGAAATCGAGAAAGCGGAGAACTTCATCATCAAAAACGGCTATATTACCAGAAGTCTGGTAGGCTACATGAACTTCATGACCCTGATCCACTAACCTTAAAAGTGTCCCTCCCATGGAAATGACATCATCATCCGGATGGGGACTAAAAATTAGAGAAGTTTTGGGGTAAGGATCTTTTCTTTCAGGTCTTTGGCTATCATCGGCATTTGGTTTACCACCAGGCCAGCCCGTAATAGTTCGCTGCAATTGATTGAAAACAATTAGATTAATATGTTCTGCAGATCCTATTTCCGCAACTAAACTCCCCATTCCATACTCATTATAGTCTTCATTGGTTAATTTTAGGATTGCCTTATTGAGTTTTTCAGAAAGCCAGATGGTTGCTCCCTTAATTAGTTTTTCATTCCAATCACACTCGCTCACCAGCCATGGCGTGCTTATCCTTGTAAGAGAGGAGGCCGCTGCATGATCAACTATAAAATCACATGAGTCATGATGCTGAAGAAAAGTTGCCGGTACAGATTCTCTTATTGGTCCTTCAACAGCTTGCCTTATTACATTTGCTTTTCCTTCTCCCCAAGCCATCAAAATTATTCGCTTTGCCGCCATAATCGAGCCAACGCCCATGGTAATTGCTTTTATCGGAACATTTTCTAAACCGAAAAAATCGCTTGCCGCATCTAGTCGTGTAACTCTGTCAAGTCTGACTATTCTTGTTTTACTAACCAGAGATGAACCAGGTTCGTTAAAACCTATGTGGCCGGTTCGGCCAATCCCCAGAATTTGGATATCAATACCACCCGCGGCCAGAATTTTTTTCTCATAATTGATACAGAAATCCCGAACATCTTCTTTGTCCAATGTGCCGTCGGGGATATTGATATTACTTTTTTTGATATCAATATGATCAAACAAATGTTCGTTCATAAAGCGAACGTAGCTATGAATGGAATCGGATTCCATAGGGAAGTATTCATCCAGATTGAAGGTGATCACGTTTTTAAAACTCAGGCCCTCTTCTTTATGAAATTTCACAAGGAATTCATACATCTTGGTAGGAGAGGAACCCGTTGCTAATCCCAATACTACATTTTTCCCCAGCTTTTGTCGCTGTCTGATTAGTTCTGCAATCTCATTGGCAACAAAAAAGGATGCCTGTTCAGAACTATCATGAATAACGGTGTTAATTTTTTCAAATTTCCGTGACTCTTCGTCAGTTGGAAAGCTCATTTCGCTTGGTTTTGTGAGTGTTTGTGCCATCTTAGCTGCTTATATTTTTGATTCTTTAATGCAAAGATAGATAAATAATTGAAAATATGCCGTAATATGCAATATATATTGCAAATATGCGCTATAAAATATAGTATGATTAAAAAAAACAGCAAAAAACAGCAAGTAAAATTATTTTGCTATCTTTGTAAACGGTAATTAGATAGGATTCGATTTATGTTAAAGGAAGAGCGTCAGCTGGCCATATTAAATGAAGTAGAACTTCACAATCGCATATTGTTAACAGATATAGCAGAGAAACT
>CBDTVZ010000077.1:0-8578 GCA_965363995.1 uncultured Eudoraea sp. | reverse complement strand
CTGGGTATTGAAAAAGGAGACGTGCAAGCAACTGTTGAAAGTTTTATGGAAGAAGTAAAATCTTCCTTAGAAAATGGAGATAATGTTTATCTCAGAGGATTTGGCAGTTTTATTATTAAAACAAGAGCGGAAAAAACAGGTAGAAATATTTCTAAAAATACTACTATCAAAATACCGGCTCACAACATTCCGGCATTTAAACCTGCTAAGGTCTTTGTAGAAGGAGTAAAAAGCAACGTAAAAGTAAAATAATAACAGTAACAAAAAGAATATTTTCATGCCGAGTGGTAAAAAAAGAAAAAGACATAAGGTAGCTACCCACAAACGAAAAAAACGAAGGAGAGCTAACCGCCACAAGAAAAAGTAGTTATCCAACTACTTTTTCATTTTATACGTTCATTGACATAGAAATTCAAATAAAGAATTTCAACGGGTTTATACAACCTGTGACAACTATTGTTTAATCCATTCGTCCTATTTATAGGTGACGAATATAAATTGAATCAGGTGAATAGAGAATTAATCGTAAGATCCAATTCTGATACCGTTGATTTTGCCTTATTAAATGATGGAAAACTCATAGAACTTCATAAAGATGAAGACGATAATAATTTCAATGTTGGTGATGTTTTAATCGCCAAAGTCAGGAAACCGGTTACCGGTCTCAATGCGGCTTTTGTTAACGTAGGTTACGAAAAAGATGCATTTTTACATTATCATGACCTTGGACCGCAATTGGCCAGCATGTTGAAGTTTATTAAATTAGTGAGTACAGGGAAATTGAAAGATTTTTCCCTTAAAAATTTTCCATTTGAAAAAGATATTGATAAACATGGTAGCATTAATAATGTAATTAAAGCCAATCAGTCTCTTTTAGTGCAAATTGTTAAAGAACCCATTTCTACAAAAGGCCCCCGAATTAGTTCGGAACTTTCCATAGCCGGACGATATTTGGTTATGGTACCTTTTTCAGATCGTGTTTCCGTATCACAAAAAATAGGAAGCAATGAAGAGAAAGACAGGCTGAAAAGGCTAGTAAAAAGCATTAAACCCAAAGGGTTTGGGGTAATTATAAGAACAGTTGCAGAAGGCAAAAAAGTAGCAGAATTAGACAAAGATCTTCAGAACTTGCTGAACAAATGGACAGCAATGTGCAAGAAATTGTATAAAGCGCCGACACCTTCCAAAGTTTTGGTTGAGCTAAATAGAGCTTCCTCAATATTAAGAGATGTTTTTAACGATTCCTTCAGCGGTATCCACGTTGATGATGAGACGCTTTATGACCAGATTAAAGATTATGTGCAAGAAATTGCACCGAAAAAAGAATCCATAGTTAAGTTGTATAATTCTTCTGTGCCAATTTTTGAAAAATTTGGTATCGAAAGGCAAATCAAGACTTCCTTTGGGCGAACCGCATCCATGAGCAAAGGAGCCTATTTGGTGATAGAGCATACCGAAGCTCTTCATGTAATAGATGTGAATAGTGGTAATCGCTCCAACAAAGCAAAAAATCAAGAAGATACTGCTTTGGATGTCAACATTTCGGCCGCCTCAGAAATTGCAAGACAATTACGTTTGCGAGATATGGGTGGTATCATTGTTGTTGATTTCATTGATATGATAAAAGCCGATCACAGAAGAAAACTTTTTGATCACCTTAGGGATGAGATGAAAGAAGACAGAGCCAAACATAAAATATTGCCTCCTAGCAAGTTTGGTCTTATACAAATTACCAGGCAAAGGGTACGTCCCGAAGTAAATATTAAAACAACTGAAGTAAATCCCAGTGGCATAGGCCAGGAAGTAGAGGCTCCAATTGTTTTAGTTGAAAAAATAAATGTAGATCTTGAAAGAATAATGAAAGGACCTGCAAGGGATAAAGGAATTGTGCTGAATACACATCCTTTTATCGCCGCTTATTTGACTAAAGGATTCCCTTCACATCGTTCCAAATGGTTTATGGAATATAAAAAATGGGTAAAAATTCAGCCAAGAGATGCTTATACATATCTCGAATACCATTTTAAAGATAAAGATGGCAAAACCATTAGAATTAGATAAAAAAAGCGACTTCCAAAATGGAGTCGCTTTTTTTTTTGCCATATAGGGAACGGTCACAAAATACTCCTCATTAAAAATTTGTATCGCCCTATAGGTAAATTGAAAACATGTTTTTATTGAATTTTCACTGTTATTCATAAATTTGTTCTTAATAGGTTATAATTAAAACAATAATTATGAAAAATCCGACCAGTATAATTTTACTTGCGTTTTTACTGATTATTTCTTGTAACTCCGCAAATGAAAATAATGATTTTTCTGAAATAATTAAAGACAGTCCTTTTATAAACGGTAAAATTGACTATTTAAATTCGCCATATGTTACAGCCGGGGATCGGGTATATATGGTGGGCCACCAAAATGGATCGTTCCCCGATTTGGGATGGCATGTTAAAGGTGAAATGGGCGGTATCTGGGATCACCCGATAAAATTAATGGATGGGTTTGAGGTAACTCTGGATTGGCGGGATCGAAGTTTAAAACTAGATTCGGCAACTTCCTTTGTTAACTATCCTTATGCAAATAAACATACATATAATCTTAGTGAAAATAACCTACAAATTGAACGCTTTCAATTTGTGCCTGATGGCAGGGAAGGAATTCTTATTCAATATAAATTGAAAAACCTATCAGACAAAACACAAAATTTTGACTTTATATTCAACGGATTTTCCGATTTAAGACCTGTTTGGCTGGGAGAGCGAACAGGGATGATAGATAGTGAAGACGAGGCAGAATTTCTAATAAATTCTAATGCATGGCTTATAAAGGACAACAAAAATCCATGGTATGTCATTTTTGGCACACAATTGCGACCATCTGAATTCAGTTTTGAAAAAAGTATTCATCAGGGTCTGGGGATATCAGGTAATTTGACTTATAAGATTGCCCTTCAGCCTAATGAAATCAAAGTAATAAATTTTACCATAGCTGGTTCTTATATTTCCAAAGAACAAGCATTGGCTACCTACGATTCCATACAAAATAAAAGTGCTGATTACCTTATATCGAAAAAGCAACGGCACAATCAACTTGCAGAACAATCCAAGCTGACAATTCCGGATAAGGAATTGCAAAAGGCATTTGAATGGCTAAAATACAATTGTGATTGGTTAATTAGAGATGTTCCTGAAATTGGAAGAGGAATAACTGCAGGAATTCCTGATTATCCATGGTGGTTTGGGGTAGATAGTGAATACGCCCTGCAAGGTTATATGGCAATCGGTCAGACAGATATCGTTTATAAAACAATTCATCTCCTGGATAGTGTTTCCGAAGCAGTTAATGGCAATGGCAGAATCCTTCACGAAATGTCTACAAATGGTACCGTTTTTAATCAGGGAAACATTAACGAAACCCCACAGTTTGCATCATTGATATGGCAGATATATCTATGGAACGGAGATTTACAATTTTTGGAAAAATATTTCCCAACAGTTAAGAAAGGACTAAACTGGTTAATGTCTGAAAATGATTCTAACAAAAATCTATTTCCCGATGGCTTCGGTATGATGGAAATACACGGCCTTGATAGTGAAATGATAGATGTAGCTGTTTATACTCAAAAAGCTTTTGCTGATGCTTCTAAAATGGCAAAGGAACTGAGCGAGGATTCATTAGCCTCAGATTATGGAAAGATAGCCCGCACTTTAAAAGACAAAATTAATATAGACTTTTGGGCTGAAGAATTTAACTCCTATGCAGACTTTATTGGTACAGATGAACAGGCCTTGCGTTTAATAGACGATGCTATAATTAGAGCAGATACCCTAAATAAGCCGTGGGCCATTGAGGAATTGGAAGAGACTAAAAAATCTATCCTTGGTAATCCTTCTAAGGAACTGAGGCCATTTGTTCTGCATCATAACTGGGTAGTAAATACGCCAATGGAAATGAAAATTGCAGAGAAAGAAAAAGCTGTTAAAGCGCTGCAAACATCTGAGAAATTTGTAAATCCTTTTGGTGTTTTTGTGACAGGTATAGACAGAGATGCCTCTGCCGGTTCTGATGACGGTTCCTTTAAAGGAAGTGAAATCTTTTCATATACAGGTGCCGTAATGACCCTTCCCACAGGTGTTTTGGCAATAGCAGAAAATAACTATGGCAGGCCTGACAATGCATTGAATTATCTTAAAAGAATGACCCGCACTTTTAGTTATGCCCTCCCAGGAAGTATTTATGAAGTTTCACCGGATTATGGAATGATTACTCAGGCCTGGAATATCTATAGTTTTGCAATTCCTATAATTCATCAATTTTTCGGAATCCGACCCACAGCTTCAGAAAAAAAAGTTCAGATTATGCCTCAAATGCCCCAAGAATGGAATTCAGCAACTTTAGAAAATGTAATTATCGCAGAAAATAAAATTTCTGTTTTCTTTGAGAAAAAAGATAAAATAACCTCAGTAAAAGTAATCCAATCGCAAAATGACTGGATTTTGGAAATAGTGCTTCCAAAAATAGAAAATACTAAGTACGAAATAGTAAAGGGTAGTGCTAGAATAATCACAACTGAAAATCAAATATTCTATCTTTCCCAAGACCCGATCATTGAAGTTAAAACAGCTTCTAAGTAATAGAAGTTAAAATTGGGATTTATGCATAGCTTCTTAATAAAACTATTATCATTATCCTCATTATGAATTATTCTCAAAAAACCTATACGATAAATGAAGCCAAAAAAAAGGCAGAAAGGTATTGCGCTTATCAGGAGCGTTGCCATTTGGAGGTAATAACAAAATTACGGACAATGCGAATGATTCCGGAGGCACTAGATCTAATAACCACTCATTTAATTCAAAATGACTTTTTGAATGAAGAACGATTTTCAAGGAGTTATGCCAGAGGAAAATTTAACATCAAAAATTGGGGCAAAGTAAGAATTATCTCAGAATTGCACCGAAGAAACATATCAAAATTCAACATAAAACTGGCTATGGAAGAGATAGATGAAGAAGATTATGTGGAAAAATTAGATTTGATAGCCAGAAATAAATTAATACAAATTAAAGAAGGGAATTTGCAAAAACAGAGAAAAAAATTGGCTGACTATTTATTATATCGGGGCTGGGAAACAAATTTGGTCTATTCAAAAATTTCTGAACTTATATCTTAAAATATTAAAAAACTTGTCGTTACTAATACAAAACACTTGTATTTAGGACAGTATTTCGTAACTTTGCCGCTTATATTTATAGATATGAAGCCAAAAGTCACTACAGAGTTTCATCATGGTCAGGCAAGAATATTCAAAAACCCGTTTTTGGAAAGCCTTACCAAAACAAATCCAATTCAAAATATCATTGTTTATGGAATTGCCATTATAGCAATGATTTCCTTTGCTTATGTAAAAATAGGTTTATCTCCTATTGAGATTATCGCCCTTTTTATAACTGGCATTTTCTTTTGGACATTTGCCGAATATATGTTACATCGCTTTGTTTTCCATTGGGTTACTGAAGCAAAATGGTCTCAGCGTTTTCATTTTATCATGCATGGATCACATCATCATTATCCCAGAGATGAAGAACGATTGTTAATGCCTCCCGTTCCGGGATTAATAATGGCAAGTGTATTATTCCTTCTCTTTTATTGTATTTTCTGGGTACTTGGAATATCTCAACTATCCTTTGGCTTCTTCCCGGGATTCTTTTCTGGCTATTTAATGTATTCCTTTGTACACAGGGCCACACATGTTATGCGACCTCCAAAGAGATTCAAGAATATATGGCAACATCATAGCCTTCACCATTACAGATATCCTGATAAAGCTTTCGGTGTTTCAAACACCTTATGGGATAAAGTCTTTGGAACCATGCCTCCGGCTAAGGAAAAAGTTAAAAAGAAAGAATTGGCATAGCCTAACTTTCTATTTTATAGCCTTCATTCTTTCGAAAGGTTTTGTTCTATCGAATAAATATCGATAGGTGGTGTGTATTTTACATATCTCACCTCCTACCTGTTTTACTACAATAATCATTTTTCTATTAAAATCACCAATTCCATTAATTTCAATAACTTCATATTGGTTAGATAGGCTTTTTGCCATATTATGAAATGCATGAATTATTCCGCCATCCAGTCCTTTACCCTGATGCGCGGGCACGACCCCAAATACAAATCCCAACATTTTTTTATTTCTTTTACGCCATTTATACCACACAAATTTTAATTTCCCTATAAGGTCTAACTTTCCGTTGACATATTTGAACCATTGATTCACTTCCGGAATATTTATATAGAATGCTACCGGTTCTCCCTTATAATACGCAAACCATATTATTTTTTCATCAATAACTGGCTTCAATTTGTTCATAAGTAAATGCCCCTGTTCTCTGGATATTGCTGAGACTCCTTCATGATTAACCCATGCTTTGTTATACATATCTATAATATTATCTGTTTGTTCTTCAAACTTTTCCATTTTGAAATGTTCAAACGAATAATCGGGGTTACTATTTACAATAGAGGCCTTTCGCTCTAATCTTGGATTCACATCTTCTGCGATTATTTTTAAGAAGGTATAATGTTCAAAATATGTCTGAAAGCCATAGTTTTCAAACAATGCTTTATAATAAGGAAAGTTGTAATTGCATTGATAATTGGGTTCCAGTTCATATCCTTTGGTTAAAAGCCCCCACCATTTGTCTCTTGCTCCAAAATTAATTGGTCCATCCATAAACTCAACGCCCTGATCTAATAACCACTTTTTACTAATGTCGAATAATTCATTAGCAGCATTTTGATCATTAATACATTCAAAAAATCCTACCCCTCCAAAAGATTCCGTTTCACCTTTTGTAGAGGTCTTTCTTATAATAAATGCTGCAATACGACCAACAATATTACTATCATCTAATAAAAGCCATCGGACACAATTACCACGTTCAAAGTTTTTATTGACTTCAGGATCAAAAATATCTGCAATATCCTTATCAAGAGGTCTTATATATTGTTTTTGATTTTTGTAAAGATCAACTGGGAACAAAACGAATCTTTTACAATCGGGTTGGGACTTTACTTCGACAAGATGCATTAAATACAATTAAAAGAAATGTAAACATAATCATTAATCGAATGAAAAGATAAAGTGGCGATCAATTTTTATTTTGAAATCTTTCTTAATATGAAATTAGGGGAGTATCCTATTCGTCCTTTTGATTGCCTGATCGTTTTTCCAGTCAATCCATTGCTGTCCTTTTATTCTTCGCATCAGATTATCAAAATGTCTCATTACAAAGACATTGTATACCGCTTTTCCAAGATTTTTGGAGTTATGAGCAATCCCGCGCAAACTCATTGAAAACCCGGGCGTTATATATTTCATATAATGCCAAAAGCCTTCCGGTATATATAGTACTTCACCATGGTTCAATTGTGTCCTATATCCTTTAGCAAATTCTAAAGCAGGCCATTCGTGGAAATCTGGGTTAGAAAAATCTATACTTTCATGTGTAATTAGAGAATGAGGCACTTTATAGAGAAATTTATTTTGAGTTTGGGGGAAAAGGATACATTCCTTTTTGCCTACAAAATGAAAATGGAAAATATTGGCAAGATCAATATCATAATGCATAAAAGTATGCGAATCCATTCCTCCAAAAAATAACATGGGCAGTCCCTTCATTAATCGCGGTCCAAAATCTGGATAGGAGAAATCATTTTCAAGTTCTGGCGCTTCCTTGATTAAATTCCATAAAAATATTCTATATTTTGTTGGTTGCTGTCTTAGAAGATCTATATAGTCTGCCATCTTCATTTTGGCATGAGGCTCATTAAATCCGTCCTTATAATCAACTGGCCTGTCGTCGTATAGAGGCACTATTATATCGCCTGCGACCTGTTTCATATAGTCAAAATCCCATTTAGAATAGGCCGGCCAATCTGTTATAAATTTTTCAATTACAACAGGTTTTTGAGGCTTGTAATAGTTATTTATAAAGTCCTCCCTGCTAATAGTTTTTACTCTTGGTATATCCTCTAATTGCAAAATCTCGGATGTATATTAAACTTTAAAGTTAAAAAAAGTTGATAAAAACTATCTTAGTTAGGGTTTATCTAGGACGGTCCATCATGTTTGGATTTAGCCTTGGCAAGCTCGTTACGCTCTATCTTATGTTCAGGTCTTGACCATTTTGGCTTTTCTCCAATTGGCTGCAACATAGATTCATTAGCCTCCACTGTCTTTGGTTGAGGTGCCTTAATAAAAGGTTTTTGCGTTCTAAGACCTAATTGCTTAAACATATCCAGATCTTCATTTACATCAGGATTTGGTGTTGTCAATAACTTATCCCCTGCAAAAATCGAGTTGGCTCCTGCAAAAAAGCACATTGCCTGACCTTCCCTGGTCATTTCTGTTCTCCCGGCGGATAATCTTACCTGGGTTTTAGGCATAACAATTCGGGTTGTAGCAACCATCCTTATCATATCCCAAATGGAAATAGGTTCAATGTCCTCCATTGGAGTGCCTTCTATGGCTACTAGTGCATTAATAGGTACAGATTCCGGCTGAGGATTT
>CBDTVZ010000076.1:0-8607 GCA_965363995.1 uncultured Eudoraea sp. | reverse complement strand
GTGTTCTTATCTATTTAATTTCCGTCCGGAACAATGGATGAATTTCGTTGTGCCTCTTTCGATTTTATAATAGCTAATTCTCCTTGCGCATTAGCAACGACCTCAGCATAATCACCAAAATTTGCAATTACACTTTCCAGAATATATGTTGCCTGATACGCATCGTCCAGGGCATAATAATTCTTAGCCATTAGAATTAGGCCTTTACCACCCCATTCCTTATATGTGGCATAATCTCTCGCCAATTTTTGAACAGAAGTATTCGAGGCCTCAAAAGACCCTGCCTTTTGCTTAAAGTAAGCATCATAATACAAAGCTTCTGCTGCCAATCCACCACTAGCTATCTTTAAAACTTCGGTATAAGCCTGTTCCGCTCTTTCTTCATTTCCAGTTGCTATGGCAGATCTTGCGATCATGATTTGTGCATCACTCTTAATTCTATTGTCAATATTATCCGTTGCCAGGACTTTTTCCGCGTAAGCTATAGTCTGGTCATAATTCTTTTGTTCATAATAGCCTTTCATTAGGTTAGATTGGGCAAATGTCCTGTTCTGTTGAATATCTGCGATAGATTCCAGTCTCTGAAGGAAGGGAATCGCAGATGCATAGCTTTTATTTCCAATGTAAATTTCACATACCCGGGTAAGAGCTTGTTCAGAATATTCACTAGCGCCACTGTTGGCAACATAGGTATAACCAGGAAGTGCCTGGTCTTTATCCCCTTTCGCAAAATATAATTGCGCAAGGTTAAAGTTGGCATTTAATGCATGTAATCCATTTGGGAAATCCCTGATATAGTTTTCATATCCTTTAATTGCCGCTTCTTTTTTACCCTGAAGATTTTGCTTCTCAGCAGATTCATAACTGGCATTATCTAATTCGGCATCTGATACCTCAACAAAATCTAATCCTTCTACCCACCTTGCATACTCGCTTACCTGCCCTGTATCTACATAAATAAGTTTAGCTGTAGCCACAGCCTGGATTGCCTCCTGGGAATTAGGGTAATCGCGAACTACTGTTTTAAACTTACTTAAAGCCAGATCATTTTTATTGGAATTATAAAACACCAGTCCCTGCCTGAGCAATGTCCGGGGGACCAAAGTGCTACCGGGATAGTCATTTATAAGCCGGTCATAAGTCTCCAATCCAATTGCCTCCTGGTTTTCTTTTATATACGAATTGCCCAATTCAAATAGTGCATCATCCTTTAAACTGGATTTGGGATATCTTGAAATAAATCCATTGAGTTCCTCAATTTTTGTGGTACTCCTGTCAATAAAACCATAGCTTATAGCTTTCTGGAATGCAGCATAGTCTTTTTCGGGACTACCGGACTGCAAAACTTTATTATACGATTCTATGGCCGGCCAGTATTTGCTGGTGACGAAATAACAATCGCCCAGGCGTACATTGGCATCATTTTTTTTATCAACATCTATAGCTCTATCGGCATAGGCCTTGTAATAAGAAATTGCGTTGTTGTAGTCTTTTAGTTTAAAATAGGTATACCCAAGGTTATAATCAAGATCCTGAAATTCTTCAGTTCGCGATGCCGCCGGGTTATTTTTAAACTGAAGATAGTCTGAAAGTGCATTCTCAAAAGCATTGAGCATATATTCAGATTCAGCCTTCCAATACCTGGCGCGTGCCTTAAACACTTCATCTGGTGCGTTATTCAGGGATTTAGAAAATAAATCATTCGCGCCGGCATAATCTGTTTCTATAAACAATTCTACTCCCCGATAAAATGCAACCTTCTGATAAGTTGTTTTACTGGCAAAACTGCTGTTTTCCTCCAATAGTGTAAGTGCACCTTCAAAGTTTTTGGATGTAATATATGAGTCAACCAATAATTCCTGGATTTCCTTGGAATAAGGGTCATTGGGATAAGTATCGAGGTAGGCAGTCAAGACCTTAGGTACAGGTTCATAAGGATTACCAATTTCATAACTCAAACGAGCATAATTAAGATAGGCATCCTTTTGTATCTCTTGATTAAAATCCATTTGGGAAGCATTCCTGAACGCATTCAAGGCTTCCTGCTTTTTATCCAGGTTTAGATAACACTCTGCTAAATGGTAATAGGCATTTTGTGCTACTCCGTTGTTACCGTCAATAATTTTGTTGAATTGGCTAATTGCGTTGGCGTAGTCTGCCTGTTTATAATAACAGTAGCCCAGCAAATAGTGATCTGTATTGCTCCATTTACCACGTTTCCCTTTATAAGCTTCCAAATAGGGTATTGCATTTGCATATTGTACTAAATTGAAATAACTCTCCCCAATAATTTTGTTTAGTTCAGATACCTCCTGCCTGTCAGATTTTGCTAATTGTGACTTGGCCAGTTTAATAGCCTCTTCAAAATTACCCAGCTTAAAATTCATATCGGCCTGGTAGTAGGAAAGCTTATCACTTAATAATTCCTGATCCGCTATCTGATCGAAACGCTCGTTAGCCCCTTCATAATCATCTTGCTGATAGGCAATATACCCTAAATAATATTTTGCTTGAGAACCATAAGTGGGTGATGTGGTTACCTTGCTTAAATAGCGCTCTGCTTCTTTAGGTTTTTTGGAGCTGAACAAGGAATAACCCATATTAAAATTAAACCGCTCCTTTTCCTTAGCAGACATAGCATTTTGGTCTACCTTTTTATACCACTTGAGGGCATAAGGATATTTTCCGTTCGCAAAATAATAATCGGCTACATCCATAAAAGCTGAATTTCTTTTTGTGGAAGTTGGATAGTTGGCTACAAAATTTTCCATTAATCTGTCTGCACCAAGCTGATTCAATCTGACAGCCGCATTGGCAACGTAGTAAGTACTATTGGCTTTAGTTTCCAAATCTTTAGTACTCATTTTCACTTTTTCAAAAATGGTCTGAGCAGCCTGATATTGTTTGTTATTGTACAACTCCAGGGCGTCCTGATACTGTTTTTGATGATAGGTGTAAATTTTTGATTCCTGGGCGTACCCAGAAATAGCAATCACAATGAAATATAGTAGTAGCGCGGTTTTTTTCTTTTGCATAATGTTCTCTAGCTGTTAAGAAGTACCGTAATTTCCCATAATAACGTCAAATATTGTTACTAAGTATGTTAGACAACTAAATAATAGATTTTTACTTATTGAAAGCTCGAATTAAGCAGGAACTTATTACTTTTATATCAACATTTAAATTATGGGTGAAAGCATTGTGAATCTAAAAGATGTAGCCGTTTTCCAAAAGGAGAATATGGTACTCAAAGATATTACGCTGGAGGTAAAAAAAGGAGAGTTTGTATATCTGATTGGAAAGACCGGGAGTGGAAAAAGCAGTCTCATGAAAACCCTGTATGCAGATCTACCACTATTGGAGGGACATGGGCGAATTGTAGGATTTAACCTAAAAACTCTTGAAGAAAAAGATATCCCTTTTTTAAGGCGAAAACTGGGCATAGTTTTCCAGGATTTTAAGCTCCTCCCTGATAGAAACATCAACAGAAATCTTATGTTTGTTCTTAAAGCAACCGGCTGGAAAGATGCGGATAAAATGGATGCGCAAATTGAGGACGTACTGGACAAGGTGGACATGAAAACCAAAGGGTTTAAATTTCCTCATGAATTATCAGGCGGGGAGCAGCAACGGATTGCGATTGCCAGGGCCTTATTGAATGACCCCGAACTTATCCTGGCCGATGAACCAACAGGTAATCTTGACCCACAAACCAGCGTAGAAGTTATGAAAGTTCTTCAGGAAATTAATAAAGCCGGTAGAACCATCCTAATGGCCACCCATGATTACGCCCTGCTTCTTAAATATCCATCCAAAACCCTTAAATGCGATGGTGCAAAAGTCTTCGAAGTAATTCAGAAAGCTGTATAGTAAATATTTGCTGCACATTCCAGCTACCGGGACCTGTTATTTTCTTATCTCTTTAAGAAATAATTAGTAGTTGCTAAAGTCAATTGTACTGAATTTATAATTATCTTACACAGTAATCAATTCTTATCCATAACATTTCCAGTTAGCTTAGCCATCTAAATTTGGAATCAAATTGAGTTGATTTTTGATATATTTATAGTTTTAAAACCAACCAAAACAATTGATTATGAAAATATTTAAGGCTATATCCTTAGCCGTAGTAATTTTACTCACCTTTTCATGTAAAGAAGAAAAAGCCAATCCACAACTGGCAGAAACAGTTGAAATTCGTAAATGGAAACCGGAAGACAAAAGAAGTTTAACCGGACTTATGGCCAAAAGAGGGCTGAAAGAGAAAACAGACCTTGCTACTCCAGGCTTTATTTTATTCCAACCTTCGGAAAGTAGTAACACCCACTTTATCAACCTTGATGGGGAAGTGGTGCATACATGGGAAGGAGAATTTGCTGTCATCCATCAGTATTTAAAAGAAAACGGCAATTTAGTACGTCTTGAAGTAGATCCAGATTTTCCCACATTCGCGGCTGGCGGGCAAGCAGGAAGGATCAGGGAATACGATTGGGATGGCAATATACTATGGGATTTTGAGTGGGCGGATGAAGATGAACTTATACATCACGACATTGAGCTTATGCCCAATGGCAATATTTTGGCAATTTCTTACGAAGCAAAATCTGAAAAAGAAGTTATCGAGGCGGGTAGAGACCCCAAGCATGTTACGAAAGCCGGGCTTTGGCCGGATAAGATCATTGAAATAAAACCTTCCGGACCTACCGAGGGTGAAATTGTATGGGAGTGGCATATGTGGGATCATTTGGTTCAAGACCACGATCCTACTAAAAATAACTATGGGATCTTGGCCGAGCATCCACGTAAAATTAACTTTAATGTGCATGGGCCAGAATTTCCTCCAATGACTGAAGAACAGGTTCAACAAGGGATAAAAATGGGTATGATGACGGGAAATGCCACCGTAGATAACCAGCATTCCGACTTTACCCACACCAATGCTATTGCCTACAACGAAGAATTAGATCAGATTGCCTTCAGCGTTCCTGCTTATAGCGAAATAATGATTATTGACCATAGTACTTCTTCAGAGGAGGCGAAGGGAAGTACCGGGGGCAAATGGGGCCATGGGGGCGACCTTTTATATCGATGGGGTAATCCTGGCAATTACGGAAGAGGGTCAAAAGCAGATCGTAAACTCTTTTTTGAACATGATATTAAATGGATTCCTAAAGGATATCCGGGAGAGGGGCATCTCATGGTCTTCAACAATGATATTGAACATCCAGACAATAAAGTACCCTCTATGTGGGCAGTCTTAATGAAAAGCAAGTCTCCAGAGGTTGAAGCTCCTGTTGGGGTGCTTGGCAATCATAGCGCGGTTTTCGAATTTGTACCACCAACAAATTCAGAGGGAGCTTATATATTAAGCGAGAATGAAGCTTTTGGGCCTGAAAGCCCTGTTTGGTCCTATACTGCGCCAGACCAGTACTCTTTTTATTCGGCATTTGTATCAGGAGCTCATCGAATGAAAAATGGAAATACCCTAATTACATCCGGCGCAAAAGGACGCATGATAGAAGTCACCCCGGAAGGCCAAATTGTTTGGGAATATTGGAATCCTTATAATGACCATTACAGAATGCCTGATGGCACGGTGGCGTCCCCAATTGGCCCTTTTAAATACATGCAATACCGGGCAACTCACATTCCTGAAAACTTTCCCGCTTTAGCCGGGAAAGAATTAAAACCCATTTCTCCCCAACCTCAGCCTTTTATCTTTAAAATGCCACCGCCGCCTGTAGAGCAGGATAGTGTATTATAAATTGAAAATCAATTATTAACCAATATAAAACTATTCATATGTCAATAAAAGTTATAGGAGCCGGATTGCCAAGGACCGGCACAAATACATTAAAACAAAGCCTGGAACAATTAGGCCTTAAACATGTTTACCATATGAAGGAATTATTGGTAAACCCGGAGAAACTCCATTATTGGAAGACTCTGGACGAAACCGGAGATACAGACTGGGATGGATTATACAAAGGTTACGACGGAACAGTTGATTTTCCCGGATACCCCTGGTACAAAGAGCATATGAAGCGATACCCCGATGCGAAGGTCATCCTCACGGTAAGGGATTTTGAAGGCTGGTATAAAAGTGTAGACAGTACAGTCTTCAGGGCCGGACCACAAACACCTGGTGAAAAGATTAAAATGATGGGCAAATTATTGACGAGTGCCAGAATACGCAATGTTGTTAAGTGCATTAAATGGTTTAAGAAGACCTTTTTTGCTGAAAGACTTCAAGGAAAATTTGAGGATAAAGAATTTGCCCAAAAATTCTGGAATGACCATTTGGCGGATGTAAAAGCCAGTGTCCCTGCAGACAAACTATTAGTTTATGATGTTCGAGACGGTTGGGGACCATTATGTGCATTCCTCAACGTACCGGAACCAGCCGAACCCCTTCCACATTTAAATAAAAAGGAGAATTTTATGGCAATGCTTCCCAAACTCATGAAAGGGGAAATGGTCTGAATTCAGTTATCAGTACAAACCAATAATCACATACGCCCCTAGTGGCTCCTACCACTAGGGGTTTCTTTTAACATCATCGCTTATGAACACAGAAAGCTGGCAGGTAAAAGTTACCCTTTTACTGGTAAGTAGTCTTACCATTATGTCTATGATTACCATATCTGCTTCATTGCCTGATATGACCAGGGCATTTTCATCTTTGCCAAACGCTGAAAACCTGGTAAAACTTACGCTTTCGTTTCCTGCTCTTTTTATCGCCTTAACTGCCATAATCGCAGGGAAGTTCATTGATAAATTTGGAAGATTAAGACTTTTAAGCGCTGCCTTAATCCTATACGCCATTGGCGGTAGTTCGGGTTATTGGTTGGACAATATATATCTTATCCTGGCTGGAAGGGCTTTACTGGGTATTTGTGTTGGAATTACAATGACCGTTGCTACAACGCTCATTGCAGATTATTATCAGGGCAAATCCAGGCAAAAGTTTGCTGGTTTGCAAATAGCAGTGATGTCTTTAGGAGGTATAATGTTCGTTACTCTTGGGGGAGTATTAGCCGATATATCATGGCGGGTTCCTTTTTTACTCTATTTATTTCCCATGCTAGTCTTGCCCATGACCAGTTTATTTTTAAAAGAACCAAAAACATTACATATTGCAAAAAGTAAAAATACTTCTGTTAAATCACCTAAAATAATTTGGCTTGTCTTTATAAATGTGATGATTATGTGGATCCTGTTTTTTATTATCCCCGTACAGATACCATTCTATTTAAAATCTATTGGCATTGAAAAAAACACATTGATTGGCATCGCAATAGCTTCAAGTACTCTTTTCTCGGTAGTTTCCTCGCTTTCATTTTCACGTATTAAAGACAGATTAAGCTATCAGCAAGTTTTTGGTATTGGCTATTTATTAATGGCCCTGGCCTTTGCCAGTATTTCCTATGGGGGATCATACGGCATGGTTATGATAGGAATGTTACTTGCCGGCCTGGGTATGGGCTTAATGATCCCTAATGCAAATGTCTGGGTGATGCAATTAGCCCCGGAACAAATTCGAGGACAGGAAATTGGCAGGTTAACTACATTTTGGTTTATGGGTCAGTTCTTATCCCCCATAATTTTACTTCCTTTTTTAACTATAATTTCAGAATCTCAATTATTCTCCATACTGACTTATGTAGTATTAGGCCTGAGTATTGGATTCTTCTTTTATGGTATTCTTAATAAAAAGAGACCAGGTGGGGCCTAAGGACTAAAACTAGTGCCTGTCAAAAGCAGGGATGAGTATAGATTAAATTATGTTTTCTAAATATCTATTAACTTAGTGGTTGAGCAACTAATACCGATGTGATTCTTAAAAAACAAGAAAATCTTCCTAATAGAAAATCCGGCCCCATCGTTGGGATACTCCTTTTTATTGTGTCTTTAGTTTTGCTAATTCTTACCGGTCCTCTGGGATTTTTATACGGCATCTTATATTCTTTATTCACAAAAGGCCTTAGAGGTATAGGAGAATATCTATTAAATATTGCCGTATCTATAGACCAGTTGGGCAATGTGCTGATGCAGCATTTACTCAATACACTATGGGTAAAAAAAGGAGGTTACAAATTTGGTAACAGAGATGAAACTATCTCCAGTGCCCTGGGCCGAAACAAAAGACTGGGCACACTAACCCGCTTTGGGATCGTAATTGATAAAATACTGGACAAATTAGACCCTAACCATTCCCTTAATTCCATCGACTATTATATTGAACCAACACAGGGTGTCCTGGATGTGTTGGCATGGATTCATACTGAAGACAACCGAATCCTATGCACAAGGAGTTCAGGTAAGGATGTCTATTATATCCCGGGAGGTAAAAGAGAGCCGGGAGAATCTGATACGCAATCACTTTCCAGAGAAATAAAGGAGGAACTACAGGTAACTTTAGACATTTCTTCATTAAAATTTATAGGAATTTTTGAAGCCACCGCTCACGGGGTTCAACCTGGCATCATGGTTCGTATGAGGTGTTATACAGGGGGTTATATCGGGGAACTGTGCCCCGATTCTGAAATTTCCGAAATGGTATGGCTTAGTTACAATGACAGAAATATGGTATCTGAAGTAGACAAA
>CBDTVZ010000075.1:0-8614 GCA_965363995.1 uncultured Eudoraea sp. | reverse complement strand
TATTTCTACAATTGCATACATAGCTTAATATTAAATATTTTTATTTCCCTTTAAATGAGCTTTTTAGCATATTAAATGCCAAAGGCGCTCTAAACGCGGGTGCAAATATACTGCTAAATTGGGAAATCACAAGAGTTTTTTTATTCTAAACAGATTTTTTCTCGAGCTTCTTTGGGGTTTTAAACAACTGCATAAAAGTAAGTGTCAGTACAAGGGTAGTTGCAAATCCCATAATTGCTACTGTGAAGAATACGATTCCTTCAAAGTTTTTGAAATTATTAAACCAACTGGTTGAAAGTTCTTTTAAAAAGCCTGTATTGATTTCAGTAGAGTAAAGCGCAAAAAAGAAAGTAAAAATTAGCGTTGCCACTACACCAGTCACCATTCCTGCCTTAAATCCCACTCCATAGTTGAATTTGTATTTTTCCTGAAGTCTAAAATACTTTATGGCCTCATATATACCGAAACCCGTAATTACGCCATTAAAAAGACTAAAAAACACATTGGTATGCAAACCAAAAAGTGATAAAACCAAAAAATATGCAATAAGACTGCCACTGGTAGCAATACCAAAACGTACAGGGAGGGCAATTTTTTTCATTTTCTTTTTTTTTCTTCTTGTGTCTTTGAAAATAATGAATATTGAGCAATTATCATATAATTTCTTGTTAAAGAAGAAGAGTTTTCTTTCTTATAAACCCAAAAAATTTATATTAGCAACTCTTTAAAACTTGTGAAAACAAGTATATATCAATCCGTTAATTTAAAATTTATGAAAAGAAAATTTTACACAGCTCTGTTGGCACTCCTGGCTTTTGTGACAATTAGTGCGCAGGAAGTAATTTATGAGGAGTACGACCTGGATAACGGGCTTCATGTTATTTTGCATCAAGATAATTCTGCTCCATTAGTTAACATTTCGATGATGTATCATGTGGGTTCTAAAAACGAGAACCCTGATAAAACGGGGTTTGCACATTTTTTTGAACATCTTTTGTTTGAAGGAACAGAAAATATTGAGCGCGGAGAATGGGACAAAATTGTTGCTTCCAATGGCGGGCAAGGTAATGCAACCACAAATCAAGATAGAACCTACTATTACGAAACATTTCCTTCCAATAGTTTAGAAGTGGGCTTGTGGTTAGAGTCAGAAAGATTAATGCATCCTATAATTAATAAAATAGGTGTAGACACCCAAAGCGAAGTAGTACAGGAAGAACGAAGGTTAAGGGTTGATAATTCTCCTTATGGTAGATGGCAAGAGCAGATGTTTCTTAATTTGTTTAAAAATCATCCCTATCGATGGACAACCATCGGTTCTTTAGAACACTTAGCTAGTGCTTCACTAGATGATTTTAAAGAATTTAATCAAAAATTTTATGTGCCAAATAATGCAGTCCTGATTATTGCGGGAGACTTGGATATCAGCAAGGTTAAGAAAATGATCCTGGATTATTTTGGTCCTATTCCAAAAGGAGTTGAAATTGAGAGAAAGATTTTTAAGGAAGAACCAATAACTGCAACCATTAGGACTGAGTTTCACGATCCAAATATTCAAATTCCTGCTATATTGATGGGCTATCGAACTCCTTCTCAAACAGAGCGAGATGCCTATGTTTTAGATATGGTATCGACTTATTTGAGTGATGGAAAAAGTTCCAAGTTATACAAAAAGTTAGTTGATGAACAGAAACAAGCACTTCAAGTATTTGCTTTCAACGGTTCACAAGAAGATTATGGGGCTTATATAATTGGGGCTTTGCCACTTGGTGAAACTTCATTAAATGATATTATAACCGAAATTGATGAAGAAATTGTAAAATTACAGATCGAACTAATATCTGAAAATGATTTTCAAAAACTTCAGAACAAATTCGAAAATCAGTTTGTTGATTCTAACAGTAGTATTGCAGCCATTGCAAATTCGCTCGGAACTTATTATATGCTTTACGGAGATACAGAATTAATAAATAACGAAATAGATATTTACCGTTCAGTTACGAAAGAGGAAATTCAGGCAGTTGCCAAAAAATATTTAAATCCTAATCAAAGGGTAATTTTAGAATACTTACCAAAAGAAACAATTGACAATTAAAAAGATGAAAAAACTATATTTTACCCTTATAATCACATTAACCGCTATTACCTTAAATGCCCAGGTAGACAGAAGTAAGATGCCCGAACCTGGACCTGCACCCGAGATTAATCTAAAGGAACCTCAACGCTTTGAACTCAATAACGGGCTTAAGGTTTTGGTTGTAGAAAATCATAAACTGCCAAGGGTTTCCATCCAACTCACTATAGACAATCCCCCGATTGCTGAAGGTGATAAAGCCGGAGCTTCAATCCTTACTGGAAGCTTACTAGGAAATGGTTCTAAATCTATTTCGAAAGATGATTTTAATGAAGAGGTAGATTTCCTTGGTGCCCGAATTAACTTTGGATTTCAAAGTGCATCCGCATCGTCTTTATCCAAATTTTTTCCAAGAATTTTGGAACTTATGGCAGATGCGGCAATTAATCCAAATTTTACTCAGGAAGAAATTGATAAAGAAAAGGCTAAGCTTATAACGGGACTTAAGACGGAGGAAAAGGACGTATCTGCAATTGCGAACAGAGTTCAAAATGCTTTGGCTTATGGTATAAATCACCCTTATGGTGAGTTTGCTACAGAAGAGACCGTAAACAATGTTACCCTAGCAGATGTTCAAAGATTTTATAGTGAATTATTTGTTCCTGCTAATGCTTATCTGGTAGTGATCGGCGATGTAAAATTTGATGAAGTCAAAGAATTAGTGACTAAAGATTTTGATGATTGGGTAAAAGGGTCACCCCCTTCACTAGGATACTCGGAACCTTTGGATGCCCAATATACCGAGATAAACTTTGTAGATGTACCCAATGCAGTACAATCTGTGATTGCTGTTGAGAACTTGGTTAACCTTGAAATGAAGGACCCGGATTATCTAGCGGCCCTTGTAGCTAACCGCATCTTGGGCGGAGGTGGTCAAGCACGGCTTTACCTTAATCTAAGAGAAGACAAGGGTTATACATACTACTCCTATTCCAGGATAGGAAACGATAAATATGCTCCTTCAAGATTCAGGGCTATGGCGAGTGTAAGAAATATTGTTACAGATAGTTCTGTGGTTGAAATCTTAAAAGAAGTGGACCGGATTACTAAAGATCCGGTAACAGAAATGGAGCTTAAATATGCGAAATCTGAATATGTTGGTGGTTTTGTCATAGCTTTAGAGCAGCCTTCCACAATAGCCAGATATGCTTTAAATATAGAAACAGAAGGTTTACCCAAAGATTTTTATAAGACATATTTAGAACGTATAAATGCAATTACTATAGAAGATGTACAGAAAGCCGCTCAGAAATACATCCATATAAATAATGCAAGGATTGTGGTAGCCGGAAAAGGAAGTGAAGTGTTGGAAAATCTGGAAAAAGTACCTTTTAATGGCAAAATGCTTCCTGTGAACTATTATGATAAGTACGCCAAAGCTGTAGAAAAGCCAGATTATGATATTGTTTTGCCCGAAGGTGTTAATGTGCAGAGTGTTCTAGCAGCCTATTTTGAGGCAATCGGAGGGAAAGCCGCAATAGACAAGATACAATCCTTAAAACTGGTTTACGAAGGATCTGCCATGGGATCAACTATTAAAATCGAGGAAATAAGAACTGCCGATAAATATGTACAAACTACCTTTATGAACGATGCCCCAATGATGGGGGTTATTGCAAAAGGAGATGAATTATTTATGAAACAGGGTGGCAACAAAGTTCCTTTGCCCCCGGAAATGCAGCAAGATATGAAGGCCGCTATGGGAATTTTTCCGGAACAGGGAATTGCCTTAAGTATTAAGGCAAAGCTTACAGGTACAGAAGATGTAGATGGTAAAGCCGCTTATAGATTAGAAGTGCCTGGGGAAACCGTTCAGTCTACTTATTTTTATGATGTCGAATCTGGATTAAAGGTAAAGGAGACCACGGTAATCACTACGAATGGGCAAACCCAGAACCAGGAGGTTAATTATAAAGACTATCAGGAAGTGGATGGAATTAAATTTCCTTCAGTTAAAGTGGGTTCTATGGGTCCGCAAATGATTGAGACCAAATTACTCGAAGCGGTAATCAATGTGGAAGTAACAGCGGAAGATTTTGAATAATTATTCTTAAGGATATCCATAAAAGAGAAGAGGACCCGCCAAATAGCGGGTCCTATCTTTATTAGTTGAATCGTAATTCAAGTCAAGTATTAACCAATTTTTCGAATGGACGCCTCACCTATAACGATACCTGTATCTACGTCCGCACTTCCTTTATATTCTATTTCGGCTTCCCCATAGCAAGTTACTTTCAGTTTGTCTGAAACATTTACCTTAAATTCACTTTCACCATAGGCAGTGATTTTAGTGGATGAATTATCCATCTTGAGCGTATTTACCTCACTTTCACCATAGGCTATATATTTTTGGTGATTAACGGAACCACTTTCAACTTCCAGATAGCTTTCGCCATATATGGTGACAGAAAACTTTTGTAATGAGACCTCATTTAAATAAACTTTTGATTCCCCATATATCTTTAATTCTAATTCGTTTTGCTCTATGCGGCTGCTGCACCTTATAGTCTCTTCACCCCTCACGGATAATTTTTCTAGTTTTTTATAGGTAATATTGGCTGTAACCATTGTGCCGTTGTAAATGTCTTCCCTTCCCGACCATTCCTCCTCTTTTACTTTTTTACTTTTGGTATACATCTTGGCATCGTCCAAATATATACGTAAGGTACCGTTCACTACCTCTACATTAATTTTCTCCCGTGGAACTTCGGCATTCTTAAGAACCACATTCTCCTCATCTCCTTCCTGTAAAATAACTTCTATATGCGGACTGATAATAACTTTGGTAAACGGTTCTACGGCAATGGTCGCAGATTGACCAAATAATTGCGGAAAGCCCGTAAAAATGAGCGCAATTAGTACTCCTGTCTTAATTATTCTTTGCATGATCTGAAATTTTTATAGTTAATGCCTACTTTGTACCAAAGAGTTGACTTTGATGCTAATGTTACACAAAAATAGATTTTATTTTGTTTTTTGTCTGTTAACTAATTACACGCCAAATATTATTATGCAAGCAGCGAGGAACTTTTGTAATACAATGTTTTACCCATGCAGCAAGCCCCGAAAAATACCTACTACGGGTATTAAAGAGGTTACCTAAACCAAAAAACAGGAGAAGAGATGTGGATAAGTCTATTAAACATCATTTTGGCAACGCAGGTTCCAAGCACATATTAAGACCACTATATATACGAGTTAGTTCAAAAAAATTTCACCTTCTATTACTTTTTGATAGAATAAGGCCGCAGTTTTTCGTAATTTTACTCACTTAAAAACCGGCTATTATGAAAATAAAATATACATTTTTTACCGCCATAACATTGGTCTTATTTTTATCGTGTAAGGAAGAGGAAAAGAAATCTGAAACCACTTCACAAATGAAAGAAGTTATGGCAATACATGACGAAGTGATGCCCAAAATGGGAACAATTGGTAAGCTTGTTTCAGAACTTAAACCAAAAGTAGACTCCACAGAAACTGGGATTGAAAATGGCAAGGCCATGAAAGATTTACAGGCGGCTCATAAATCTATGATGGATTGGATGAAAGGTTTTGGAGATCGTTTCAATTCAGATGAAATCCTCAATGGTGCTGCACTTACCGAACAAAAACAAGAGTGGTTGAATGAGGAAGAAAAGAAGGTTAAAGCATTAAAGCTACAAATCAATAGCAGTATTGAAAATGCAGAAAAATTACTGGAATAGGCCTTAAAAAGGCAAATTATTCAAATCTACATTACCCCCTGAAATAATAATCCCAATTCGCTGCCCGTGATAGTTATCCTTTTCTCGAAGCAAAGCTGCAAGTGCAACAGCACTGGAAGGTTCAACTATGATCTTTAAACGTTCCCAGATTAAGCGCATCGCAATAACTATTTCATCTTCAGTGACACGTATAATATCGTGTACGTATTTTTTAATAATTGGAAAGGTATTGTCTCCCAACACTGTTTTTAAACCATCCGCAATAGTGTTCGTGGTCCGATTTGATTCAATCTTACCGCTATGAAAGGAACGGTAAGCATCATCTGCCTCATACGGTTCTCCGCCAACAACTTTGCATTTATCCCCAAAATAATCTGCTGCCAAAGCCGTACCAGCTATCAATCCTCCACCACCAATAGGAGTAAATAAGTAATCTAATCCGGGATAGTCTTCCAATAACTCCATGGCTGCAGTCCCTTGCCCAATGATAACATTCATATCATTTGAAGGGTGAATAAAAGTCGCCCCCTTTTCGCTGGCTATCTTGTTGGCTACAGACGAACGAGACTCTATTGTCGGGGCACATTCTATGATATTACCCCCGTATTGACTTACAGCTTCTTTTTTAACTTCAGGCGCATTTGATGGCATTACTATATATGCCTTAACGTTAAGGTTCTGAGCTGCAAGTGAGAGTGCCTGGGCAAAATTCCCTGATGAATGTGTAACAACACCATTGGCCCTTTCTTTATTTGATAATAACAATATGGCGTTGGTGGCGCCACGCATTTTATAGGCACCCATTTTTTGAAAGTTCTCACATTTAAAGTACAATTCAGTTCCGGAAATGTCATTCAATAAACGAGAAGTTAGTACCGGTGTGTGATGTATATATAGCTTTATCCTATTATGGCAGTCGAGAAGTTGTTTTCTATACATAGATTACAAGTCTTTTCATTGGCAGAACTATAGGCTTAATTCATTCTTTCCAGCGGAGAGATTCCATAATTATCCTTATATCTTTTTGTAAATAAAAGGCAGCGGGATAAATAGAATCATAATTGGGTTTCGCTCTGAAATAAAGTGACCCTGTTACAAAATGTTGAGTGCTGTCTGTTACATAAAATTGTGCCTGTGATGCGGCATCGCCCAATACCTCGTAGTACATGCCATACACTCTGTCTTTTTCATTAATAAAAGGCTGTTCAGTAATGTTATCAGCCTTTACCACATGTTCATAGGACAGTTTTTGGGCGTCTGCCAATAACTTTTCCAAATTACTGTTCACTTCTTTATAGGTTATAAAAATAGACCCTTTCATCAAAGGGTAATCCAGAGTAACAGCAAAGTTTTTATTCTTTTTTATTTGCGCCTGAGAATTATGCTCAAATTGGAATTTCTCAGTAACCAGATTTTCTAAAGTAGACGCAGGATATTCTAAACGAAGCATTGCCTTTGGTTTTGGAAGGACATCATCATCACATGAAACCAATACTATACTGAATATTAGAGTAAATAAATATAACTTAGGATTCATTAGGCAAGGTTACTTTAATTTGTTTTAATCGTTTTTTGTCCAGGCTCTCTACTAAAAACTGGTAGTCCTTAAACCTTACAATTTCTCCCCGTTTAGGAAAACTCCCGGCTATTTCCAACACAAACCCGGCTATTGTTTCGGACTCCCCTTTTTGTGCTTCAAAGTCCTCCTCATTTTTAATCTTTGTAACCCTGTAAAAGTCTTTTAAGGTTGTTTTCCCCTCAAAAATATAAGTAAATTCATCCAGTTTGGAAAAAATCAAGTCTTCATCGTCAAATTCGTCAGAGATATCCCCAACAATTTCTTCAATTACATCCTCTAAGGTAACAATCCCTGAAGTCCCGCCATACTCATCCACAACAACTGCAAGGTGGTTCTTTTTATCCTGGAACTCTAACAGGAGGTCATCAAGTTTTTTGTTTTCAGGTACAAAATATGGCTCCCTGATAAGCTTTAACCAATTAAAATTTTTCCTGTCTATATGCGGGAGCAAATCCTTAACATAAAGGACTCCTAAAACGTTATCCATATTCTCTGAAAATACAGGAATACGTGAATATCCGTGCTGCTTAATTTCTTCCAAAACTTCCGCGAATTTCATGTCCTCACTAAGAGCGAAGATATCAATACGCGGTCTCATCACCTGTTTCGTGTCTGTATTGCCAAAGGATACAATTCCTTGCAAAATTTTTTGTTCTTCTTTCGTGGTGTCGCCTTCTGAAGTAAGTTCAAGTGCTTGCGAAAGTTGATCTACACTTAAACTGGATTTCTGTTTTCCAAGTCTATTATGTATAAATATAGTTGCTGAACGCATCGGAGTACTAAGAGGTGTTAATAGTATATCCAGAAGCTTTAATGGGTAAGCCATAAAAAGTGAAAACTCAAATCTATTTCTATTCGCGTAGATCTTTGGAAGAATTTCACCAAACATTAAAATTAAAAAAGTAGCTACCAAAACTTCCAACAAAAAACGCACAGATATTAATCCAAATAATTGATAATTAATTTTGGAAAATATGGTGTCTCCTATGGAATTAAACAAAAGGACAATCCCAATATTAATAGCATTATTAGAGATCAGGATTGTTGCCAAAAGTTTTTTTGGTCGCTCTAATAAATTAACCACTATTTTCCCTCTGGCAGTCTTCTTTTCTTCTATTTCATTTAAATCGGTTTGGGACAAGCCAAAAAAAGCCACTTCAGCACCTGAAATCAGGCCTGAGAAAATTAAAAGCA
>CBDTVZ010000074.1:0-8929 GCA_965363995.1 uncultured Eudoraea sp. | reverse complement strand
CAAAAAGGCGATAATGTAAAAGCAAATGAACAATACCAATACATGAAAACAATTTACAATGTGTACCCTTCAAATATTGCTGCCATTGCTTATCCCTTTGCTGCTGTACCTGCAAGAATTGCCCTGGAAAATAGGCAATGGGATGTCGCGGCAAATCTTGAATTTCATGAATCGGAGGTCAAATGGGATCAATTTCCATGGCAAAGTTCTTTACTTCATTTTACCAGAGCTATAGGTTCGCTTAATCTAAAAAACTTCAGTGCTACCAAAGAAGAATTGGAAATCCTTAGCGCATTAAGGCAACAAATAAGAGATGGCGGAAATGAAGCAAATGCAAACCAGGTATTAATCCAAATGAAAATAGTACAAGGCTGGTTAAATTTTTACAGTGGACAACAAGATTCGGGTATTACACTATTAAAAGAGGCCGTAGAAATGGAAGATATTATAGGAGTGCATGGCATTACACCTGGTAAATTGATACCGGCCAGAGAATTTTTGGCGGAAATGTTACTGGCTATCGACAAACCACAAGAAGCTTTAGAAGTATATGAGAAAAATCTAAGTGTGAACCCTAAACGTTTCAATGGAATTTATGGGGCAGCGGTGGCAGCAAAACGATTTGGTGAACAAGAAAAAGCATCCAGGTATTTTGAAGATCTAATAAAACTTACAGAATCATCGCGAAGTGATAGACCCGAACTGGAGGAGGCAGCAGCATATATTCAACAACATGCAAGCTGATATCTCGTCTTTATAAGATTGTAATACGAATAACAACTAAATAATTAAAGTATCATGAAAACAAAATCAGGCCTTTTAATTCTCGCAGTTGCGCTAGTTGCACTTGTATATTTTTTGCCGAGTCAAAAAAGTGACAAAAATCTGGACAATTCACAAAAGGCCTCCTTTTACGCTATCAAATGTACCGTTGCTAAATATTTATTAAGCGATGTGGACACTACGCAACAGATTGCACCTTTATTTGAAAACCTCGGAAATCTTAGTTTTTCTATTACTACCTCCAACGAAATGGCACAAACTTTTTTTAATCAGGGTTTAAGACTAACCTATGCTTTTAATCATGCAGAAGCACACCGTTCTTTTATGGAGGCATCAAGGTTAGACCCAAACTCAGCCATGACCTACTGGGGACAAGCCTATGCACTGGGACCAAACATAAATGATCAACTTCCACCGGACGAGCGCAAAGAGAAATATAATGAGGCACTCGCAAAAGCTAAAAAAATGGCTTCTGCGGCAAGTCCAAAAGAACAGGCTTTAATTAATGCACTTACATCCAGATACAGTACTGACCTTACCATGGATGTGGCAGAATTGAATATGGCATATATGAATGCCATGACCGAAGTAGCTAAGCATTTTCCCGAAGATTCAAATATTCAAACACTTTATGCGGCGGCGGTCATGAACACGGTACCATGGAATTATTGGGATAAAGATGGTAATCCATCGCCAAATATTGCCGAAGCAAAGGCCGCATTGGAAAAGGCTATGGAAATTAATCCTGACAATCCCGGGGCACATCACTATTATATTCATATGGTAGAACTCCCATCACCTGACCTTGCTGTTCCAAGTGCAGATAAATTGGCTTCTCTGATGCCTGCAGCGGGCCATATTGTTCATATGCCCTCTCATATCTATATAAGAGTTGGTCGCTATCTTGATGCTGTTAAAATTAATCAGGCCGCTATTTTGGCAGATGAGGACTATATTTCTCAGTGTTATTCCCAGGGACTTTATCCCTTGGGTTATTACCCGCATAATATCCATTTCCTATGGTCTGCCTCAAGTTTATTGGGCGCCAGCGAGATAGCTCTTGATGCAGCAAAAAAGACGGCTGAAAAAGTACCTACCGGGGAATTGATAACACTTCCCTTTTTACAGGATTTTGCTTCTACACCAATGCTGGCCTATGTTCGTTTTGGTAAATGGAATGAGATATTGACTATACCAGCTCCAAATCCGGAGATTAAGCATGTAAATCTCATGAGGCATTATGCAAGAGGAATTGCCTTTGTCCGAAAAAACAATGCAAAAGAAGCTCAGGAAGAACTGGATGCTATAGCAATACTTAAAGGCGATCCGGAACTGGAGAACCTCATAGCTGTAGCCCACAATAACTCGGCTTCAATTGCGCGTTTAGCATATGAGGTAGTTGCCGGAGAATTGGCATCACTTAACGGAGACTTGCCAAAAGCAATCGAACATTTAAAAAATGCAGTATCCCTGGAAGATAATCTGGTCTATACCGAACCTGCAGCATGGCATGTGCCAACACGTCAAAATCTGGGCGCAATTCTTCTAAAAGCCAAAAAGTACAATGAGGCCGAAGTCATATATAAAGAAGACCTGGAAGTCTTAAGGCAAAACGGATGGTCGCTTATGGGCCTTTATAAAAGCCTGTTAGCTCAGGGGAAAATGGATGAGGCAGCTCTAATTAAAGCCGAATATGACAAAGCATGGGAAAATGCCGATATTGAAATAGATACTTCAATACTCTGAAAACAGTAGACGAAGAAGTCCATTGGTTACTTTTAATAGATTAAGCTCATAAAAACGCAACATTGCAGACTGAATTTTTTAAAAATCCGCATTTAAGGCAAGGAATAATTATATTTCTAGTTCTTACATCCTTATTGGTTTTCTTTTCCTATTGGTTGCAGGAAGAGCAACCGGCAGTTTATAATCCTTCAGATTTAAATCCTGCATTGGTAGACTCGAATCTTCAAGGGGTGAATTCTGACCATACTGTTGGTCCATTTAGCCTTATCAATCAAAACGGGGATACAATAACAGAGATGGATTATGAAGGTAAAATCTATGTAGCCGATTTCTTCTTTACACGCTGTCTCACTGTTTGTCCTGTAATGACAAATAATATGGAGAAATTACAAATTGAATTTTTGAATGATGAGGATGTTAAATTGTTATCGCTTTCCGTTACTCCGGAAATGGACAGTGTGCCTGTTTTATATGATTATGCCTCTAAAAATGGTGCTGTTGATGCTAAATGGAATATTACTACAGGCAAAAAAAAGCATATTTACGAGCTTGCGCGTAAAAATTATTTCGCAGTAGTTGATCAAGGCGATGGAGGTTTACAGGACTTTATCCATACTCCAAATTTTGTGCTTGTCGACAAAAAGAAGCAAATAAGAGGTATCTATGACGGTACTAAAGATGACGAGATAAAACGTTTAATTAAAGACATCAGAATCTTGCAGCATTAGTTGGCATTTATGGGTTAATTGTAATATGTCCTATTAAAATTAAGTGCATTACATCGGTATTAAGCTTAATACAAACAATATGAAAAAAATATTATATCTATGCCTTATAGGATTAAACGCCTTTATCATGCTACAATGTAAGACAGACAAAAAAGAGAATTCTGTTAAGGAACCAGAAGAAAATAAGGTATCCATGATATTTGAAGAGGGCGGGATTGAGGCATACGAAGAAAGTTTCTGGTCCATAGTTCCTAAGGCAACCAGAATTGAAGTAATCGCGGAAGGACATGACTGGACTGAAGGACCACTTTGGCTGCCCGAACAAGATATGCTCTTGTACTCAGATATACCCAGAAATGCAATTTATAGTTGGAAGGAAGGGGAAGAGGCAAAATTGTATCTTCAGCCTTCAGGCTTTATGGGGGAAAAATTTGAAGGATCAGAACCCGGGGCTAACGGATTACTGCTAAATAGGGAAGGTGAATTGGTGCTCTGCCAGCATGGGGATAGGCAGATTGCATTAATGCAAAGTTCGGTTATGGAACCGACGGCCGATTATAAATCACTAGCAAGCACTTTTGAGGGAAAAAAATTGAATAGCCCTAATGACGGGGTAATCAAAAGTAATGGAGACATTTATTTTACTGACCCACCTTATGGCTTGCCTCAAAGAATGGATGATCCTAATAAAGAACTCCCCTTTCAAGGGGTATACAGACTTGATTCGGATGGAGAAATAAAACTCTTAACCCAGGAATTCACAAGACCTAACGGTATAGCATTCTCACCCGATGAGAAGAAACTTTATGTAGCGAATTCTGATCCCGAACTTGCAATATGGAAAGTATTTGATGTCCTGGAGGATGGTTCTATTAGCAATGGTAAGCTCTTTTACGATGTTACCGAGCTAGTTCCCAAAGAAAAAGGCCTGCCAGACGGATTAAAAGTGGATAATAAGGGAAACTTATTTGCAACGGGGCCGGGAGGGGTTTTTATATTCTCACCCGAAGGAAAGCTATTGGGGAAAATTAAGACAGGGCAAGCCACCTCAAACTGTGCCTTCAATGCGGATAAATCTTCTTTGTATATAACGGCGGATAGTTATGTACTTCGAGTACAATTAAGTCTATAATTAGATATTGGCTTTACTTCTTTCTGATTTCTTCAAACCCGGAAGGAATACCATAGATTCTTATTTTTTACTATAAATCTGTCATTATTTCTTTGGCTTCATTAAACTCCTGCATCATATCAGTTAAAATTTTAGCCGCGGGCTTAATGTCGTGAATTAGCGCAGAAACCTGACCTATCTCCAACTCCCCTTCTTCCAGATCACCTTCAAACATACCTCTTTTTGCCCTGGCCCTACCCAGCAAATCTTTTAACTCCTCTACTCCATAACCCTGCTGGTAGGCAGCCTGAACATCATTGTAAAATTTATTTTTAAGGAGTCTTACCGGAGCAAGTTCCTTAAGTGTCAAGTGGGTATCCCCTTCTCCTGCCTCAACAACTTTCTCCTTAAACAACGGGTGAGAAGATGCCTCCTCGCTCGCCACAAATCTGCTTCCTACCTGTACACCGTCTGCCCCTAAAATCATAACAGCAAGCATGGCACTTCCGGTGGCAATTCCTCCCGCGGAGATAAGTGGAATATTAATTTTCTCGCGGACCGCAGGGATTAGAGTCAGTGTAGTTGTTTCATCCCTTCCATTGTGGCCTCCTGCTTCGAAACCTTCGGCAACAACTGCATCAACTCCTGCTTCCTGGGCTTTCAAAGCAAACTTGACGCTACTTACCACATGCACGACGGTTACACCATTTTCTTTTAAATAACTGGTCCATGTCTTTGGATTCCCGGCTGAGGTAAACACGATCTTAACCTTCAATTTTACTATAATTTCCATCAACTTATCGATGTCCGGATAAAGCATAGGTACATTAACGCCAAAGGGTTTTTCCGTTGCCTGCTGGCACTTTTGAATATGTTCCCTGAGAACTTCCGGGTACATGCTCCCAGCACCTATAAGTCCAAGTCCTCCTGCATTGGATACTGCCGAGGCAAGCCGCCAGCCGCTTGCCCAAATCATACCCGCCTGGATAATTGGATACTCAATTCCGAAAAGTGTGGTTATTCTATTTTGCATAAAAATTAAGAAATTACTCCGGAACCTATAAGCTCATTTTCAATATACCAAGCTGCGAATTGTCCTTCAGTTATGGCCGATTGTTTTTCTTCGAAATCAACATAAAGTCCGGCATCAACCTTGTATAATTTGGCTTTTTGGAGTGGTTGCCTATATCGTATTCTGGCCCAGACATCCATAGAATCATCTACTTTAAGGCTTAGGTCGGGTCTAATCCAATGTAATTCATCATTCTTTATAAATAATGTTCGTCTGAAAAGCCCGGGGTGGGTTTTTCCCTGTCCCGTAAAAATTATATTTTCCGATACATCAGTTTCTATGACGAACAAGGGCTCAGGGGTACCCCCTACATCAAGACCTTTTCTCTGTCCTTTGGTAAAGTAATGAGCTCCCTGATGCTGGCCCACTACTTTGCCATCGGAAATTTCATAAACTGGTTTCTGGGCATAAAAGGCCAATTCCTCAAATTTATTCTTAAACACTGGAACTGTTCGCAGGTATTGTGGCACATCATTGGGTACTTCCACTATGGGCCCGTTTTTTGGCTTTAACTTTTGCTGTAAAAAATCGGGTAAGCGTACTTTTCCAATAAAGCAAAGTCCCTGGGAATCCTTTTTATCGGCAGTAATTAAACCATTGTCAAAGGCGATCTTCCTTACCTGTGGTTTTGTCAACTCACCAATTGGGAAAAGTGTTTTTGATAATTGGTCCTGGGAAAGCTGGCATAAAAAGTAAGATTGATCTTTGTTATCATCTACCCCTGACAATAACCTGTAGGTAACAGACCCATCAGCATTCAAAAGTTCCCCTTTTCTACAATAGTGTCCTGTAGCTACATAATCTGCTCCCAATTGTATTGCAATCTTTAGGAAAACATCAAACTTAATTTCCCGATTACATAATACATCAGGATTGGGGGTTCTTCCTTTTTCATACTCCCTAAACATATAATCTACAATACGTTCCTTATATTCTTTGCTCAAATCTACCGTTTGAAAAGGTATTCCCAACTTCTCAGCAACTATCAATGCATCATTGCTATCTTCTAACCATGGACATTCTTTGGAAATGGTCACAGAATCGTCATGCCAGTTTTTCATAAAAAGGCCGATAACATCATATCCCTGTTCTTGCAACAGATATGCCGCTACACTAGAGTCTACTCCTCCCGAAAGTCCTACAACTACTTTTTTCATGATTGCTAAAGAGCAGCAAAATTACAAAATTTGATTATTATTCGGGCTAAGTCGAAAAGACTATAACTATAGAATAGCTCGAAGGCGCTACACTATAAATTTTAAGTCCAATGTTTTTGAATATTTTCAAAGTTCAATAAACATTAATAATAAGAAAACAAGCTGGATTTATCAGTACTCTTCTTAAAGAGTGATAAAGAGGCGGTTCTAAATCTTTTAGAAAACATTTTTTAAAGAGCAATTGCATATCCAAATTTATTCACTTTGGTTGAGGCACTGAAAATTACAGATTTAGCAAATACCCTTAAAGGTGACGATATTCCTTTTTCACTATCGCCTGGTCTAACAACAATCACAGATGGTTTCGGAAATAGAGATATTGATTTAGAAGTTGCTGATATACAGGCGGCAAATGGTGTCTTGCACCTTATTACTATGGTAATGATCCCGGATACAGCAATTTAGATATCTAAATAACACTAAAATTTAAGGGTTAGAACTACCTTAAATACGACAGTTTTTTATGCTCCAAAACTTAGTGAAATATAAAATATTTTATACTTAATGTTAAGTTATTACTTTTTTATCTTAAACAAAAACAACCATTTAACTAATTCTACATCCTTAATTTGATTTATTCAAATTAGCCTTTTATAAACCTATAATACCTTTATTAAGCTTCAAGTGCTCGAATGTTAAATATATTATAAATATATATTTTTGTTTAACTTTTATCTTAGTTTTGTTCAACATTAATAAATAAATCTAATCTTAAAAATTAAAAAATGAAAACAAGTCCAAATTTTTTTAAAGCGATACTAGCTACTCTGGTACTAGTTATATCGTTTTCATGTTCCGATGACGATAATGGTGTCCCAGTGTTAATGGAGCCAGAACAAAATATTGTTGAAATCGCCTTAGCAACTCCTGAACTTAGCATACTGGTTTCCGCACTGTCGGCTGCAGACGGAGATCTCGTAACTTTACTTGGCACAGACGGGCCATTTACCGTTTTAGCCCCAACCAATGCAGCTTTTACTGCTTTCTTAGCATCTAATAATTTCGCTTCCCTGGAAGACGTTCCAACAGATGTCTTAGCCGAAGTATTATTGAACCATGTTATTTCAGCCGATATTACTTCAGGTGATTTAGCTGCATCAGGAGCTGGTTACGCCAGCACCAACGCTTCAGGAGCAGGTGGAAATAATATCAGTATATATTTTAATACTTCCAGCGGAGTTCGTTTTAACAATGCTGCAGCAGTTACAGATGGCGGCGCCGACATTGATGCCTCTAATGGAACAATTCATATTGTAGATGCAGTTATCCCGATCCCTTCTATTGTTACACATGCAGCAGCTAATGCTGATTTCAGTAGTTTAGTAGTTGCCTTAGGAGCTGCAGACGGAGGATTAATTGACGTATTAAGTGGCGATGGACCATTTACAGTTCTTGCACCAGACAACGCTGCATTTGACACTTTCCTTGATGGTGCAGATTTAGGTGGTGTGAATACAGCTGTACTTTCTCAGATATTACTTAACCATGTGATTGGTGATGTAGTTACATCTTCTGACTTGGTTGCTGGTGGTGCCGGTTATACGAACACTAGTGCATCAGGACCGGGAATGAATGCTCTAAGTTTATATTTCAATACCTCTGACGGAGTTGTTTTTAATGGAATTTCAACAGTGACTGCTGCCGATGTAGTGGGAACAAACGGAATTATACACGCGGTTGATACTGTTATAGATATCCCAACAGTAGTAACTTTTGCTGCTGCAGATCCAAATTTCTCCACTTTAGTTGCGGCATTAACCACGTTAACACCCGGAACAGATTTTGTGAGTATTTTATCCAGAACTGAAGGCAGTAATGCTGATCAGATCAATCCAGAGTTTACAGTTTTCGCTCCAACAAATGATGCTTTTGCTGAATTGGCTGAAATACCAGAAGAAGTTGTTCTAACACAAGTTTTATTACATCATGTAATAAGCGAAGCTAATATTACTTCTGGTGACCTAAACAATCCAGGCGACACTTCAGCCGCAACCCTGGAAGGAGATGATATAACTATCACCTTGCCAGGTACAGACCCAAACATCGCCGATGTAACGGACGGTGCAGGTAATACCGGAAAAGGTATTATAGCTGTTGATGTTCAGGCAGGTAATGGCGTAATTCACGTAATGGATTCAGTGCTTATACCTGATACCACAAACTAATCACAATATTGATTTAGTAGACTAATTCAATTCTTTAGTAGCTAAAACTCCCCTAATTATTCAGGGGAGTTTTTTTGTAGGAAAAAAGGCTGGGTTTCTAATTAAAT
>CBDTVZ010000073.1:0-9116 GCA_965363995.1 uncultured Eudoraea sp. | reverse complement strand
TTGAAGAAAAAAGAAGTTACTTATGATAATTTCGTGAAAGAGGTTTACGGTTAATATTAAAAAATAAATTAAGTATCTTTACGGTGCCGAAAGCAGTAATTTCGGCGCCTTTTTTTTATTTAAAAATATCATATTAAATATGGATTTCGGAAAAGAATTTCAAAATTATGCCATCAAGGACCAAGGTATAAATAGCATGTACTACGAGCGTATTATAAGCAGTATGTATCCGGTTAACATGACTCCAAACATTATTGAGGAAAGGCAATTGAATGCAATTGCAATGGACGTTTTCTCGAGACTTATGATGGACCGTATCATTTTTTTAGGAACAGGAATTAATGACCAGGTAGCGAATATTGTGCAGGCGCAATTACTTTTTCTGGCCAGTACAGATTCCTCAAAAGATATTCAGATTTATATAAACTCTCCGGGAGGTAGTGTTTATGCAGGCCTGGGCATCTATGATACCATGCAATTTATTAAACCGGATGTAGCTACAATCTGCACAGGAATGGCCGCTTCCATGGCTGCAGTTCTTCTTTGCGCCGGAGAAAAAGGAAAACGCAGTGGTTTGACACATTCACGGGTAATGATACATCAACCGATGTCCGGAGCCCAGGGACAAGCAAGTGATATAGAGATTGCTGCCATTGAGGTAGTTAAAATTAAGGATGAATTATACCATATTATATCTAAACACTCTGGTCAAAAATTTGATAAGGTTTATGAAGATAGCGATCGGGATTATTGGATGAAAGCTCAAGAAGCCAAAGACTATGGTATGATTGACGAAATTTTAGAAAGGGAAAAGGATTAATTTCGACGAAATACCCATATTTATAGCGCTATGGGCTTTTTTTAATGAACCAAAATTGCTTTTGCTTCGTTATTGTTTAGAAATCTAGTTAAAGTTATGGCTAAGGAAAACCTGGAATGTTCTTTTTGTGGAAGAAAAAAACCTGAGACCAATCTATTGATTGCAGGTTTGGATGCACATATTTGTGATAGATGTATAGAACAGGCACACGGAATTGTTGCTGAAGAATCTAAGCAATCTAAGAATGACGACCTTTCTACAGAACTTATCTTAAAAAAACCTAAGGAGATAAAAAGCTTCGTGGATACCTACGTCATTGGTCAGGAACGCACAAAGAAAGTATTATCCGTGGCAGTCTATAATCACTATAAAAGGTTATTGCAGCCTCATTCCAAAGATGACGATATAGAGATTCAAAAAAGTAATATTGTGATGGTGGGCCAAACCGGTACCGGTAAAACATTAATGGCCAAAACCATTGCCAGGATGCTTAATGTGCCACTAGCTATCGTGGACGCTACCGTGTTAACTGAGGCAGGGTATGTAGGTGAAGATGTAGAAAGTATCCTAACCCGACTTTTACAGGCTGCAGATTATAGTCTGGAAAAAGCGGAGAGAGGTATTGTTTTTATTGACGAACTTGACAAAATAGCTCGTAAAAGTGACAATCCTTCTATTACGCGCGACGTTTCCGGGGAAGGTGTGCAACAGGGATTACTTAAATTATTGGAGGGAACTATGGTAAATGTGCCGCCCAAAGGCGGAAGAAAACATCCCGATCAAAAATTTATTGAGGTGAATACAGAAAACATCCTGTTTATCGCAGGTGGTGCTTTTGATGGAATAGAGCGAATTATAACCAAACGTTTGAATATGCAAGCTATTGGTTATAGTGCTGCAAAAATTGAAGAAAGCTTGGATAATACCAATGTACTGCAATATATAATACCAAAAGATCTAAAAGAATTTGGGCTTATTCCGGAAATAATTGGAAGGCTACCTGTCCTTACACATATGAATCCTCTGGATGAAATAACTTTAAGAGCTATATTAACAGAGCCCAAAAATGCTATTATAAAACAGTATGAAAAATTATTTGCCATGGATGGCATTAGTTTTAAGATTACTGAACAAGCTTTGGATTACATTGTGGAAAAGGCAATTGAATATAAGTTAGGAGCCAGAGGTTTAAGATCCTTATGCGAAGCTGTTTTTACAGATGCAATGTTTGAACTTCCCAGTAGCGACGAAACGGAATTTAAGGTAACAAGACCTTATGCAGAGAATAAATTATCCTATGAAACCATCAAGAAACTAAAGGCCGTTTCTTAAAACTCAGCTTATTTTTTAATAAGGCATCCAGTAAATCCATACATACTTTTTGGATTACTTTGTCGTCACTATATAATTCTCTACCGAATTTAGGCATGATCTCCATATTTACATCCATTTCAGACAACCATTCAGGGGTGGGTTTATCCTCCTGATATTCACCATAAAGTAAATTAATCTTACAATCTGGTTTTTCTTTTAGTAAATGGATATTCAATGGAGAGATTGCAGTTAATGATTTTATTGGCAACCCACATAAACCAGCATTCCAGGCAATAGTACCACCTGCACAAAAGGTAAGGTAATGGCTTTCTTCTCTTTCTTTTATTAAAAGCTGAGCCATTGCCGTATTCATACCTCCATTATTAAAAGCTTCGTAGACATCTTCAGCTGTATTACTTATAAGATTCACATCGGAAAGTTGGCGAATATCATAAAAAACAATATCAAAATATTGTTGCAAATAGCCCAGATATGAAGTAATCCAAAGACCTTTTTTCGCCCCCCACATGTCTGATAAAACAACCAAACGCTCTGCCATAATAGTAATGTTTATTAATAAACGGATTAAGTTAGGATCTGCAATTTGGCCATTAATGGTTTATTTCCAACATTTTTTTGTTTACTTGATGTATTTCATCGATATAGTAGCTTAATCAATGTTAATCTGAAGAAATAATAGGTGGATTTATCAGTTTTTCCTAGTTGTTCATTTCGAGTAATTCGTCTACATAGACCCTTTCATTAGACAATCGGGGAATTTTATGTTGGCCACCTAATTTTCCTTTAGACTTTAACCAGTCATAGAAAAGGTTTTTTCTGGCCAAATGAACTTTAGGCATTTTTAAAGTCAAACTATTGTATCTCTTGGCCTCATAATCAGAATTCAATGATTTTAAGGCATTATCCAATACTTCTGTAAAGTATTGAATTTCTTCCGGAGCTTTTCGAAATTCTATTATCCATTCGTGCGCCCCTTTTTCATTTCGAGACATAAAAACGGGAGCCGCGGTATAATCTATTATTTCAGCACCGGTCTTTTGACAACTATTTTTTAGTGCCTCTTCAGCATTTTCAATAATGAGTTCCTCCCCAAAAGCATTTATATGGTGTTTGGTCCTGCCCGTAATCTTTATCCTATAAGGATTGGTAGAAGTAAAACGAACTGTATCCCCTATTTTATAACGCCAAAGTCCGGAATTGGTAGTAATTATAATGGCGTAGTTCTTATTCTCCTCCACCTCCCATAATGGAAGCACTTTTTGATCTGGAAGACCATAGGCTTCCATCGGAATGAACTCGTAAAAAATTCCATAATCAAGCATTAATAATAAATCATCGGCATTATTCCTGTCCTGAATGGCAAAAAACCCTTCAGACGCATTGTAAATCTCATAATATTTAAAACTTTTCTTTGGGAGTAGATTATTGTATTGTTCCAGATATGGATTAAAACTTACTCCGCCATGAAAATATACTTCCAGATTTTCCCATATCTCAAACAAGTCCTTCTTACCTGTTTCTTCCAGCACTCTATTTAACAGAACTAACATCCAGGATGGAACACCAGCCAAACTGGTAACATTTTCCTGTATGCTTTCCTGTATAATAGCATTCATTTTAGTTTCCCATTCACCCATCAGAGAAACTCTACTACTTGGGGTACTACTCAATTCTGCCCAAAATGGCATATTATCTATTAAAATGGCCGAAAGATCCCCAAAAAATGTACCGTTATCTTCGTATAACTCCTTGCTGCCTCCTAAGCGAAGGCTTTTGCCTGTAAACAACTGAGAATTCTCATTATTGTTTAAATAAAGGCATAATAAGTCCTTTCCTGATTTATAATGACAATCTTCCAATGCCTCAGCACTTACGGGAATAAATTTACTTTTTGCATTAGTTGTTCCGCTACTTTTTGCAAACCACTTAATGTTAGTTGGCCAAAAGATGTTTTGTTCTCCTCTTCTGGTGCGCTCTATTAAAGGTTCTATTTCCTCATAGGAAACAATAGGAATACGTTCAGCAAAAGTCTTATAGCTTGCAATTGAACCAAATTCATGCTTCCTGCCAATCTTGGTATCTTCAGCAATTCCCAATAATTGAAACAATACTTCCTCCTGTACTTCGCCAGGGTACTTAAGAAAAAGTTCTATCTGGTGATAGCGTTTTTTTAAAAGCCATGAAGCTATAGAATTAAATAAAGGTATCGGCATTTTTGGGTATCTTTAGCTGTCTAAATCTAACAGCTAAAGTTAGTATTTTCAATTGAATTCTTAACAAAAATCACTATTCATGCGTTACGAAGGCGTATTGCGCAAGATGCAATCTGAAATAGGCCAGCCCATTCAGTATTATTTGATATTTAATGATGACTTTTTAAACGTCAATCAGGTGTTGGACAAAGAATTACAGTTTAATTTTATAAAATACCAGTGCCTGAATTGCAAAGAAGACAAGCCTATTTTCAGGCAAGGTTATTGTCAAAATTGTTTTTTTGAAACTCCTGCCGCAGGTGACTGGATAATGAGACCAGAACTTAGTGTGGCTCATTTAAATAAGGAAGACCGAGATTTGGAATATGAAAAAAAGGTGCAATTACAACCTCATATTGTGTACCTGGCTAATTCCAGTAATGTTAAGGTAGGTGTTACTCGGAAATCACAGATCCCCACAAGATGGATCGATCAGGGTGCACATGAGGCCATCGAAATTGTTGAGGTTCCCAACCGTTATCTGGCCGGCATAACAGAAGTGGCCTTAAAAGAGCATGTCAGCGACAAAACCAATTGGCGTAAAATGCTTACAAATACCATTGAAGACGTAGATTTGGTTGAATGGCGAAACAAGTTAAGTAAATATATCCCGGAAGAAGCCGTTACATATTATATAGAAAACAATCAGGAAACTCATATGGAGTTTCCAGTTCTAAAATATCCGGTTAAAGTGAAAAGCCTTAACCTCCAAAAATCCAGAGAGTTTAAGGGTGTGCTAAAAGGAATAAAGGCACAATATTTAATTTTTGAAGATAGTACGGTGTTCAATATTAGGGGTAATGAAGGTTTGTATGTTTCTCTTGGAGTTAGTTAATTGTATCTTTCTCTTTCTTTGTAGTACTTGAATTTTTTTTCTTTCCACCCAAAATTCCACCTAAAATTCCTTTTGCCGTTGTTGTAAGGGGATCTTCTTTTACCATGGAGTCGTTGGTTGATGTTGTTGTATCTTTATTTGTTGTCTTGTTTGACAGAACATCACCCAATACATCATTTATTTTCACACTCTCCACGCTCTCCCCATTCAAAGAATCCTGTTTATCGTTCTTTGTCGATAAAAGGCCTCCAAGCAGTTCTCCCGCCTTCTCAGAACCCTTATTAATCATTTTTTGCTTTTGAACAGCTATTAATCTTGAAGTTAGGTCCTTCATTCCTGTAGTAAGATCTGTATTTATTTCCGGTGCATCATAAAAGCCGCCAACAGTTGCCTTTACCGGTAGCGTTAAATTATCCAGTTCCTTTTCATCAATCTGTGCAATAAGCGAATTAAGCTGTTTGCCTAAATATTTTCGGGGGACTTCAAAATTTAAATTATAATTCAACTTTTTATCAAATGAATGACTACCATCTACGGTAATGGCAATATCCTCATATTTTATTGTAAAAGGTTTAACATTTACCATCCCATCTTTGAATGAAAGAGCGGTTTTTATAGTCTTTAAATTAAATTTGTCTGCTTCAATAAAATTTAGCTGGGAATTTAAGCTATTTAAAATTTTGGCGTTTTCAGGATTTAATTCCATTCCTAATACTTCTGCAAGTAAATTACCTGAGATTGATTCCAGATCTGGGGTAAAATCATCATTAAGGTTACCTGAAATTTTTATTGCCGAGTTCAGATTTCCTTTAAGTGCTGCTGCCATTGGTGCCAATATCCTAAAAAGCTCTACGTTTTTAAAAGTCTCTTCTAAATCTAAACTACTCATATCCAATTGCATTGAGAAACCAGGTATTTTTCCCTTTGTACTTGTAAACCCATTTAAATTAAGAGTTCCATTATAAAATGACGACTGGAAATTGGTAAGGATTGCCTGTTGATCAACAATTTTTAATTGCCCTTTTACATTTCTTAAAATCAGGTTGTCATAAACAACGGAATTTGCCTGGGCATCTATAGTGCAATCAAGGAATGCAGGGATTTGTATTTTTTCTGTTTTAAGTTCTGTACTTTCCTGATTTAATGCAGTTTTGTCTTTTTCCAGTTCCACAACATCTTCCTTTGACATAAAATCGCCCAGATCAAAATTGACGGAATTCATTTTAAAATTACCAGACACTTTTTCATCATTGAACAAAAATCCAAGAAGGTTTTTAATGGTTCCGTCAACTTTGAAGTCAGTTTTTCCGAGCTGCCCATTCATATTGTTAAGTAGCACCTTTGCAGGGAAAAATTCCATACTTGCATCATGAATTTTAAGAGGTCCGGATAAATTATCAGAATTGTATCTTAATTCATTTACCTTTAAATGACCATTTAAGGCTGTATTTTCGTACCGCTTTTTTTCAATGGATTCCATATCAAAAGAGGTATTTATATCGGCATCGAGTAGACCTTTCAAATCTATCGCCTCGGGCATAGGGTAAGCTTCGGAAATATTACTGAGATCCATGTTGCATACTATATGCGAACTTACTTTGGTATTGCCCAATAATTCTGTAATCTTTGAGCTTAATTCAAAGCTGTCATTCTCAATAGCGAAGGATGCCTTATTTATATCAACATAAGTATCTTCCGCCAGTCCTGAAGTATTTTTAATACTTAGGTCCATATTGATGTTCTTTATGGCCTTTGGCAAATCGGGATACTTAACGGAAGCATCCCTGGCATCAATCTGAATATTAAATTCCGGGATATATTCATCATCTATAATACCAGCAAGCTCGCCTTCTATATTGAAAATTCCTGTGGTTTTAACGTCCTTTAAATTTTGGGTATAGACTTCGGGAATAACTGCTAAAAAATTATCAAACTCGGATGAAGGAGTTTTAAATTTAATGGCCACTTCCTGCTTTTCTTCAAAATTCCTCACAAATCCCTCAAACACCAGAGGAAGCTTATTTATAAAGCCTTCGTTCTTTAAAAAGGAATATGTATCAGTTTTAAGATCAACCCCTATTAACGCTTCCAGCATAACCATTGTATTATCGAGATAGCGGGTGCTGTCTAATTCAAATGATACCATCGCGCTGGTTTGGGTATCTAATTCACTTATTTCCAAAGAAAGGTCTCCTTTGCCGTTGTGCTCAATCTCTTTCAATTCAAGGAGTACTCCGGAACTTAAGTCTTCATAGATTATTTCAGAATTAATTAACTGAAAAGATTCCAGACCAAAGGTAAAACCACTGGATACAGATTCATTTTTAGATTTTGTTCCCTCCTCTTTGGCTATCGCGTAATTTGCATTTTGCTGCTTATCTGTTTTGAGCTTCAAAACTGCTTTGTCAAAGATCAGGCTATTTATGGTTATCGGTTCCTCTGCCCCTTTTAGTAGTTCTTTAATCCCCATTTCTAAAGAGATAGATTTGGACTTAAACAGGGTGTCACCTTCAAACGGACCTTTAGTTAACAAATACATATCCTGAATTCGAAGTTCGGCCTTGGGGAAGCTCCGCAACAGACTTAGATTAACTTCGGAGAAATCCAAAGTCGCGTTAATGTTCTTATTAACATTGTTTTTAATCAGGTCGCCAATTTTAGCCTCCAGGAAAAAAGGTACCGCAATCAGGACACCCAAAACGAGTAATAGAAGCAGGCCGGTAATTTTTAAAATTTTCTTTTTCATAATATTTGGAGCTCAGTGCGATTAGAACTTAAAAAAAAGGGGATTAGTATACCTTTTATCGAAAATTTAAAAAATAATATAGGAGGTCAATCAATTGGATAAACCATTTGCTCTGTGCGGCCAGCAGGCCTAGGCATCCAGATCTATTTCTTCGCCTACAGCAAGTTTAAATCGCCTTCTGAAGATATGAACGAACAAATAAAGAAAAGGGGTGTCCAGAAAAGCAATAAAAATTTTAAAAATAACGCCACTAATAACCAAACCCTGGAACATCTCCCAGGGAATTACTCCAAAAATGCACAGTAGGCTCACTACTGTTGTTGTGTCAATAATCTGCGATAAGAAAGTAGAGAAATTATTTCGTAGCCATAAATATTTACCTTTTGTTAGACGTTTCCAAAAGTGATAAATAGCAATGTCTACATATTGAGCGCAGAGGTAGGCCAACATTGAAGCCAACACTGCCAGGGGTGACAAAGCGAAAACACTACTAAAAACTTCATCATCTACAGGTGAGGAAGGAATTGCCGGGGCCCAATTTGAAATCAATATGATTCCCATGGAAAAAAAGGAAGCAAAAATGCCTGTTGTAACTATTTGATTCGCTTTTTTCCTTCCAAATATTTCAGAAATCAGATCAGTTATTAAAAAGGTAATAGGATATGGTAATACCCCGACGGAAATTTCAAATAAAGGTGCTCCAAAAAAAGTTACATCTCCAAATGGATACCAAAAAAAGAATTTTTGGAAAATTAAATTGGATACCACAAGGGAAGTAATAAAAAGTGCCCCCAGGTATATATATATGCGATATGCTTGCTTTCTACTTTCGGGAGTCATTAAGCTATTTAATGGTTAAGGTAAAGGGCAAGCGCGCCTGAATTCCTTTTTGTTCCATTACAGACTTGACTTCCTTATAAACACCGTAAACTTCAGCACCAATTTCTTCCCGGATCAGTTGTTCTTTATTAAAAATACTTGCGCCACCAAAATCTTCCATCAATCGTTCAAAACTCGTTTTATATTTTGGATATTTCTTTACAGAGTAAGAATCCACATTAGCCAATAATGCGGCGGCTTCTATTGCGTCATCAAGACCTCCCAATTCATCTACCAGTCCTAATTCTT
>CBDTVZ010000072.1:0-9256 GCA_965363995.1 uncultured Eudoraea sp. | reverse complement strand
GGAGAAATTTATGGACCGGATTATGACCAGCAGATTGCTGTTGCAAATCAGGTGCAAAGCCTGTTAAACAATACCAAAGATGTAGTGGATGTGGATTGGATGGTAGAAGCGGACCAAATCGAATATGAATTTATCATTGACAAACAAAAAGCTATGCTTTATGGCGTGGCACCTCAGCAAATAGCTAATACATTAAATTTAGCCCTTTCGGAGAAAGCCATAACTAACTTGTATGATGAAGATGCATCCAATCAGGTAGGCTTGTTACTCGCCCTTGACGAAAAAGAGAAATCGACCATTAATGATATTTCTCAACTGAAAGTAAAATCAAGAATGGGAACTATGATTACCATTGGCGATTTAACGAAAGTTAATGAAACTATAAGCGCAAAAAGCATTTATAGAAAAAATCAAAAAAGGGTGGTTTACGTACTTGCTGATATGGCAGGAGAACTGGAAAGCCCTGTTTATGCTATCTTGGGCATGTCAGATAAATTAAAGGAAATTGATATTCCTGAGGGATATAAGCTTCAAGAACTTTACAGTAAACAGCCCGATTTTGAAGATGATTACACAATAAAATGGGATGGAGAGTGGCAGATTACCCTGGAAGTATTCAGAGATTTAGGAATTGCATTTCTAGGGGTAATTGTTATTATCTATATTTTAATTGTAGGGTGGTTTCAAAACTTTAAGGCACCTATTGTAATGATGGTGGCCATTCCTCTATCCTTAGTTGGAATTGTATTTGGCCATTGGATATTAGATGCATTCTTTACGGCTACTTCTTTTATTGGAATGATAGCTTTGGCCGGAATAATGGTAAGAAATTCCGTGTTGCTTATAGACTTTATAAACCTTCGTGTTGCAGAAGGTGTTCCGTTAAAACAAGCAGTTATAGATGCTGGGGCAGTTAGAACAACCCCTATTCTTTTAACTGCAGGAACGGTTGTCATTGGTGCTTTTGTTATTCTTTTTGACCCGATATTTCAGGGCTTAGCTATTTCATTAATGGGAGGAACAATTGCCTCAACGGTGCTTACTCTGTTAGTGGTACCACTGGTATATTATTTAATAGAACGTAAAAATCACAAAATATGAAACTAGTCATTGTTACCGTAGTAGAGCAGTATGAAGAGGCCATTCTGCAGCTTTTTAAAAAGGCCAATATTGAAAATTTTAGCGGTTCAGAAATTGACGGATATAAACAACAGGCAGCCCTTTTAATGACCTCAAATTGGTTTCCTGGTGTACAAGGAGGTGTAGAATCCAGTCTGTTTTTCTCTTTCACTGAAGATGAAAAAATAGATTCCCTCTTTAGTTTGATTAAAGTGTTTAATGAAAATTTGGTAACAAACAATCCAATAAAAGCGATTGTAGTTCCCATAGAAAGATCAATTTAAAAAATTATTAGTATGAAAAACAGAATTGTAAGGGCTGTTGCCGGAATCTTTATTCTGGTTAGCTTAATACTCGCCATTTACGTGAATATTAATTGGTTATGGTTTACTGCCTTCGTTGGCATAAACCTCTTACAGTCATCATTCACAAAATGGTGTTTAATGGAGGATATCTTATCCAAATTTGGTATAAAGGATTAGCTAAACTATCCGGGCCTGATATATTTATAAGTAAGCTTCAAGTCTATCACCATGAGTAAATACTTCGATTAATATTCAATTATTGATTTAAATTACCTTAGAGAGATAGCATAGGTCTGCTTATATAAGCATAATAACTTTTTATAACTTTTAAAGTAAGGTTTATACTGAAAATCCTACTTTTAAGGCATAATAATTATAGTTTAATATTATAATCATGTCAGAAAAAATTGAACGTGTAAAAACACTCATACTAGGTTCAGGCCCTGCCGGTTATACGGCGGCTATTTACGCAGCCCGAGCAGATCTAAAACCACTTATGTATACCGGTATGGAGCCCGGAGGGCAGTTAACCACCACCACGGAGGTAGATAATTTTCCCGGTTACCCTGAAGGTATAGACGGACCTACGATGATGGTCCAGTTGCAGCAACAGGCGGAGCGCTTTGGAACAGAAGTTCGGATAGGTATGGCGACTTCAGTTGACTTCAGTGATGAGGTTGGAGGGATTCACAAAGTAACCATAGATGATTCCAAAGTAATTGAGGCAGAAACGGTGATTATTTCCACAGGAGCCACAGCAAAATATTTAAATATCCCTAGTGAACAACGTTTACGCGGGGGTGGTGTTTCGGCATGTGCGGTCTGCGACGGATTTTTTTACAAAGGACAAGATGTGGCTATAGTAGGAGGTGGTGATACGGCAGCGGAAGAGGCATCATATCTTTCGAATATTTGTAACAAAGTCACTATGTTGGTCCGTAAGGACTATTTGAGGGCCTCGAAGGCGATGCAACACAGGGTAAACAGTCTGCCTAACATTGATCTGCGATATAATTCAGAAGTGGATGAAATATTGGGGGATCAGGTTGTAGAAGGTTTGAGAATCGTGAACAATAAAACAGGTAAAAAAGAAGAAATTCCTATTACAGGATTCTTTGTTGCCATAGGTCATAAACCCAATACGGAAATTTTCAAGGATCAGTTAGAGATGGATGACACTGGCTATCTTATAACACATGGTAAATCCACTAAAACAACCAAGCCAGGAGTTTTTGCCAGTGGTGATGTTCAGGATAAGGAATACAGACAAGCCGTAACGGCTGCAGGAACCGGATGTATGGCAGCTTTAGATGCAGAACGCTATTTGGCTACTATAGAATCCCCACAAGTAGTGTCCTGAGATATATAATAATATTTATCTGTTACAGTAAAAAAAGACCGTTAGGAATAGCGGTCTTTTTTACAGATTATCTACTACTAATCTATTCTTTTGTAGTTTTCTGAGAATGTTCGTTCACCTTCAGCATCAATAGTTATTTGACTATAGGTGTTATCCTTCAATTCTAATTCAAAAGTAAAGTTTCGAATGGTATCCAAAGCTGTCATCATACCTACATCACCATATTCTATGGTTTCTATTAAATCGGTATCTGTTATCCTATAGGTTCCATAGCCAAACCTTCCTACAACGTTATTACCATCGGCGTCCTTAGTATCACTAGAGGTAGTACGAGACCACATGACCTTGCCGTCGTAATACATTTTAACCTGTCTGTAACTTTCAGCAAGAGGTACAGTATCAGTAATATTTTCGCCATCATAGTTATAAAAGCTTTGGAGTTCCCAGGTGCCTTGAATGGTATGCATATTGTTAGGTTTTAAAGATGTGGTTGCAGTAACTGTGACCAAAAGCACAATCAATAAAACTAATCCAAGAAATTTTTTCATGGTTTTGTGTTTTAAATAGTTATTCTTAAATAGATCTTAAAAGTTACAATTTTTTTTGTAAAACCAACCGTATATTACAGATTAAATTATGAATTGTAAAGGACTGCATATAAGTTTAAATATTAATCGTAAAAAGAATTAATAAGTGAGGTAAGTTTTGATATGTCTTTCTCAGTATGTAAGGCAGTTAATACTATCCTGCTTTTTAAGCTGGCTTCTTCTGAGGGATAATTGAAATCAGTAACAATAATTTCGTTATTGTACAGAAATTTGGTTAATTCAGGATCGGAATAACCAAATACCGGGAATCCTTGTATAATGCTAAATTTCTTACTATCATTTATTTGCTTTAAGAATAAACTCATATTATAATCCAAGGTCTTCTTTTTAGATTTATATATTTCTTCAGATTCAATTAATGTGGCCATACTTGCAGGTGATGGGGGCGAAGCTCCGGCATAAAAATCGGTTTTTATTACTTGTTTTGACCTTTTACTGGTGCCAAAGATTGCTCCTGCATCTATACCTAAAGCTTTACCCAAAGAGCAGCAAATTAGTAGCTCTTTTGGTTTAAAATTCGAGAGAATTTGGAAAATACCACTATTTCCGGGACCTATTTGCCCAATACCGTGTGAATCGTCTGCCACAAGAATGCATTTATTTAAAGGCAGTGATGTTAAACCATGAAATTGCGGGTAGTTGTAGCCCGAGAAATCTATGGAATCTAACAGAATTACCGGTATTGCCCCTTTATTTGATGACAGATGGTCCCTTAATGCAATATGCAAAGCCGAATAAGTGATATAGGGTTTAACGTTAGATTGGTAAAGGGCAGAATGACTGTTTGGGGTATAGAACAACTTGTACTGCTTACCACTGAATAGGCTGCATATCAATTGGCCAGCAAGATATCCTGATGATAGGACTGTACAGTCTTCACTTCCAACCCATTTTGAAAGATGAGTTTCCGCGTCTCTATAAACCGATAGCTGAATATTGGACTTTCTGGAAGCACCATAGTTCGTGCCATATTTTTGAATATTTGCGATAAAAATATTCTGGAACTCCCTATCAGTTTGCAACCCAAAATAGGCGGTTCCACCGAAGTAAAGAAATTTCTTCCGCTCAACTATAATTTCGCGTCCCGGAAAAGTATTGATATAAGCGCTCATTTGAATAATTCTATTCCGCTGCCATTTATTTTAGGAAAAATAACATGGCTGTTTTCTTTAATTTGAGCACCCTTTGCAATATCCTCAGATAATAACATGGCCCCATCCATATCTACATAATCCAATTTCGGTAATAGTTGGGCAATGGCAGAAATCCCAACGGTAGATTCCGTCATGCACCCCACCATGACTTTCAACCCTAGTTCCCTGGCTTTATCTATCATTCGCAAAGCCGGCGTAAGTCCCCCACATTTTGTTAACTTAATATTTATGCCATTAAAATGGAGCCAGCATTTCTCTACATCACCCTCTTCGATACAACTTTCGTCGGCAATTACCGGAAGAACGCTTTGGTTAATTACTTTTTCCATGCCTTCCCAATCATCGGCCTTTAGGGGTTGTTCTAAAAACTCAACGCCCAATTCCTTTAACAAGGGCGCAATGTGAATGGTTTCCTCTGCGGTCCAGGCACAATTGGCATCAATCCTGAAAACAGCTGTGGTATGTTTGCGCAACTCTTTAATAATTGCCACATCATTCTCCGTTCCTAACTTAATTTTGTAAATAGGCCAGGGTTTTTCTTTCATTTTTGCAACCATTTTATCTACGGTATCCAGGCCAATAGTATAATTGGTGATAGGATAATGCTCTTTAGAAGTTCGCCAAATCTCGTATAGTGGTTTTCCAATGATTTTACCATAGAGGTCATGAGCCGCAAGGTCCAAAGCACATAAGGCAAAGTTGCTCAACCCCCTGGATGTAATAAAGGAGTAAAAGTCTTTAGTATTCTGAAAATTGTAGGCTTCTATTTCCGGGCGAATCCCTTCTATTTCAGAAATCATGCTTTCACAGCTAATACCGTAATACGGATTGGCAGTTGCTTCTCCATAGCCAATACAATTTTCATAGGACAGAGATACTATTAAAGTATCTTGTGAGTCATAAGATTCCCTTGAAATACTAAAGGTATGTTTCAAGAATAAAGTGTACTTTTTTAGATTGAGATTCATTACCAATTGTTTAATACGAATATAGATAAATCCAATATATGACGAAATAACCCCGGCAAGAATACCGGGGTTAAAATAATAAGTTTAAAGAAAATGTGTTTGTTTAAAATTGAATATATAATCTTAATTTTTATGAACACTTCCAGAAACAGATTTCTTCTTTTGAACTGTTGCTTCTCCTGTATATGAAATATCTGCACCACTGCTGGCGTCAGCAATAAGAGACTCAGATACATTCACGGAAATATCCGCCCCACTACTTGCATCGGCACGGCAGGTTTGTACTTTAAAATCTCTGGCTTTTATATCGGATCCACTGCTTGCATTGGCATGAAGTAAATTGGCCTCACCAGATATTTTAATATCTGCCCCACTACTCGTACTTACATCTACTTCATCGGCGCTTATTTCTACCTGCAGATCCGAGCCACTACTAGCATTCAATGATATTTTATCAGATTCAATAACACTCTTCCCAATTAAATCTGCACCACTGGAAGATTCAAGTCCGGAAATGTCGGGTAAAGAGACATATACTTTTTTAGTTGCTCTGCCAATATTTTCTATAGCATGGACTTTTAACTTACCATCCCGGATATCTGTTCCAATTAAGTCGATAATATTTTCATCGGCTTCCACGGTGATTTTAAAATCTTTGGCCTGCGTAACATAAACATCCAGGCCTTCTGAGGCAGATACCACGGTAAACTCTTCTGTTATCTCTCTTCGGTCTTCGGCAATAACCCCGTTTCCTTTTTCGCCGTCACCAAAATTAATGTCAAAGGCACAAGAGGAAAGAAATAGTGCCAGGATAAATGCGATTGTAACTCTTGCTAATGTTGTCATGATAGTCGTTTTTTTGTCCAAATTTTATCTGGACTCTGATTTATTGATTATTGTTTTACTTTGATTGATCAAAATTCTCTGTTTTGGTTAGAAAAATTTAATATGTATTACCCAGTTGTTGAAAAGCAATGATGAATTGTAAACTTTTAGTTATTATCATTAGTTTTGATCTTTACTCCTTCCTCATCAATTTTCATTTTAAAGGAATCCCCATCGTCTTTAATGTCAATATCTACTCCATTTTCATTGATAATTATGCGACCATCTGCATCATCATCATCATCATCATCATCATCATCCAAATCTTCCGGACAGTCCAGACACTGCAATATACCGTTGTTTTGCATAAGCCATTGATAATCTATTATTTCGCTTCGATAAATATCCTTGTCGTATCGGGTTATTCTCCCAATGTAGCGTTTGGCAGATTCATCAAACCTTATGACACTTTTGGCGGGAACATAAACCGTGACGCGTACTTCCTGGTCCCGAACCTTATTTTTAGGATCTGTTGTGTGAAAATTATCGAGTAACAAGGCATTATCATCAACGGAATAATTGTAATTGATTTGGCTTGCCCGATCTTTTGCATTTGCAAAAGAATTTCCGTCTGCGTCCTTTCTAATTCGAATATGAGCAATAGTGTCCTCAGACTTTTTAATATCAAAACGCACGTCGTTGGCAAATAACAGTTTATCCCCATTTTCATCATAGGTAACGGTCATTCCATTGATTCCTACATTTTCCTGATTTTCATAAAGATCACTGGACCTTAGGCTAATGCGTAAGGTGTCAATTCCTTGATCAAAATTCAAATCTTCTTTAACAGTGGTTGTCCCGTTATAAGCATGAGCAGAAGCTTGTTGAATTCCTAAAACACTCAATCCGATAATAGATAGCAGCCATAATCCCAGCAATGAAAATTTAGCTATGTTGCCGATGGACTTAAGGTTATTCACAAGAATTTTTAATCCCAGGTAAAGCAGAAAGAAAAACGGAATACCTATTGCGAAAAAGGCGAGTAATGAAACAAGCCATACCGGGGCGGATGTGGAATTTACCATATCATAAAAATCGATACCCGGGATATGTACAATATCTAAAATTCCAACGGTGAATAATCCTATAAAGAGACCAATTAATGTTGCAGCTCCTATTATGATTAGTAAGATCCCAATAAATTTTCCAAAAACTTTGAACAGGAACATGATAATGTCGCCAAGGGCATCAAAAAATGTTTTGCCACTGCTTTTTACCTGGCTACCTACTTTTTCATAATCTACACTCTTTACTTTATCTGCAACATCATCAAAACCCTCTTTAACTTTTCGTTCAATATTACTAATGTTTACAGGCTCACCTCTCATATCCAATTTCTGAGAAGTGGTAGCAGCTTCAGGCACCAAAATCCACAGTAGGATATAGGCAATAAAACCAAAACCTGTAAAAATACCGAATACAATGAATATCAGTCGTATCCAAATGACATCGAACCCAAGATAATGTTCCAGCCCGGCGCATACTCCTCCAATATATTTGTTGTCAATATCTCTGTAGAGTTTTTTAATTCTTGGACGAGATTCACCAGTCCTTCTTGGTTCATCTTCAAAAATGTCTTCATCCACCATGTAATCTTCAGGTTGTCCCATGATGTTGATGACTTCATCTACTTCTTTAAGAGTAATAACCTGTCTGTCGTTTTCCATTTTCTCCTGGAAAAGTTCAGCTATCCTGGCTTCAATATCAGCAATGATTTCATCGCTTCCGGCTGTTCCGGAAAATGAACGCTTAATTGATTCCAGGTAGCGCTGTAATTTGTTAAATGCTTTTTCATCTATGTGAAAAAGTATATTTGCGAGATTTATATTTACTGTTTTGTTCATTGTTAGTTGTTTTTAGTATTGGTAACCAAATTAACTGCTCCTCTAAGTTCATCCCAGGTAACGTTCAATTCTTTCAGGAACACTTTACCTGTTTCTGTAAGTGCATAATATTTTCTGGGTGGGCCGGAGGTTGATTCCTCCCAGCGATAATTGAGCAACCCGGCATTTTTTAACCTGGTAAGTAAAGGATAAATAGTGCCTTCAACCACCAGCATCTTTGCATCCTTAAGAGTTCCAAGGATTTCGGAAGCATACTTATCTTCTCCTCTTAGAATGGAGAGTATGCAATATTCCAAAACTCCTTTTCGCATCTGTGCTTTTGTGTTTTCTATGTTCATAATTTCATAATTCTGTTTTGTGCTGTTCCGTGTGCCACGGTTCTATTTCAGCATCTGGTTAACTGTTCGTTTTTTTGCTTTTCATTTGATGATGATTGATAAATAAACTCCTTTTTTTATTGATGAATAACTCCTATTATACAGCTTGATTAATGCTGTTTATTATTTTATAAAATTGATTGTTATGGGATATTTAAAATATTGCCCTTCATTTGTCCTTAAAGTGGCCAAAATGGTGTAAACTATATTGATAATAAAGAGGGCAACCTGTAACAAACCTGTAATTCCAATAGGCCAAAGCCACCATCCAAAATGTAAATTTTCACCTATAAAATGAAAATTGATATTGTTGAACTCGTTGTAATCGCGAATATCCAATAACCCTCCATCAAAAATGCTTGGTATAAATCCTAGTATGAAAGGAACCGATATGATTCCAAGAACGATAGAGTACAATAAGAGGCTAATTTGAAAATTTAAAGCCTGCTTCCCATTGTAGTCTACAAAGCTGTGTTCCTTCTTGTTTGCAATCCATAAAACCAATGGTAAAAGGAAGTTACCAAAGGGAATAAAGTACTTGCTAAGGGTAGACGCATGAATAACTGCGGATAAACTTTTTTCGTGTTTGGTCAATGTCTCTGTCATGGCATATTAGTTTCTTATGCAAATATATGG
>CBDTVZ010000071.1:0-9295 GCA_965363995.1 uncultured Eudoraea sp. | reverse complement strand
TTGAGCTGAAAAGATTATATCAAAAAAGCTCTTTAACATTGTTCATTGTATCCGGTCTTATTTTTATTCTGATCCTGCTCAATCTTAATGACCTTTATTCTATGTTACCAGAAGCATATCGCGGAGGTTATATTATTGTTCTATTAATTGGATTCGCTAAACTTTTTGATGCCCTAATTGGCAACAATAATGCAATTCTATTTAATTCTGACTATTACCGGGCTTTATTGTTTATGGGTGTTCTTTTGGCAATCTTTACTATACTTTTCAATTGGTTGCTTATTCCCGTATACGGGTTAAACGGGGCGGCTTTCGCAACATTTATGGCCATATGTATTTACAATATAATTAAACTGATATACGTAAAAAGGAAATTTAATATAATGCCCTTTACGAGTGAAACTACAAAAATTGCAGGTCTCCTGGTTTTAATAGTAGTCATTTTCTATTTCGTGGAATTTACTTTTGATCCAATAATCAACATTGTTTTAAAAAGTGTACTTATTACTGGCGTGTATGTTGGAATCTTATACCGATTTAAAATATCTGAAGATGTCTTTGGTGTTCTTTCAGCATTTTTAGGAAAGAAAGAAAAGTAAGCTGCTATGTTTTAAAGGAATCTTACATTTTAAGTATTTGGATTTACCCGGACATATTGCCAACAAAAACCCCGCAGGGACTTATCCGCTGCGGGGTTAAACAACTAACCAACCTAAAACTATCTTTATTATATTTTTGTACTTCTACTTCGTGTATTATTACTTTTTCCGGAATTCCTGGAAGGACTTCTACTTGCTGTTTTATTTGAGGTACTTGTCCTCTTAATTGTTGTACTTCCTGAACTTCTACCCGAAGGCTTGGAAGCAACTGATCGTTTTGTTACAGTCTTAGTGCCAACAGTCCTGCTTTTCGTTGCTGCTCTTTCCGGTCTTTTATAGGTACTACTGCTGCGTTGACCTGTTTTACTCCTTGGAGCTACCGCAACTTGCTTTTTTGTTACGGTTCTACTTGTTGCAGACCGTGCAGATCTTTTAGTTCCATTTCTAACAGCAGTACTTTCAATATTTCTACTATTGTTGGCAACAGTTCTTTTCGTACTATTAGCAGTTGTTCTATTAGATCTGTTCGCAACGGTACTGTTTATAGTTCTTTTCGTACTATTAGCAGTTGTTCTATTAGATCTGTTCACAGCTGTACTGTTTATAGTTCTTTTAGTACTGCTCCTATTATCTCTTTGAGCAACAGCTTTGGTATTTCTTACTGAATTACCGGTCCTGTAACTATCGCCTCTGCGCGAATTATTTTCTCTGGCAACAACACGCTTATCATTCCTGTATACCTTGCTACGCCTATTGTAGTTTTTATTATTGTCATACTGATGACCCACATTGGCATAGGCTCTCCTATTATTATATTGATAGGGTCTGTAATAAGTATATCGAACTGGGTTGTAATATCTTCTGTATGGGTTATTGTATACCAGGCAGTAACCAGCTAAAGGTCTTACGAAATAGTTGTAATAGGGTCTGTATGTATAATATTGGTTATATCCGTTAACATATCCTGTATAATTACTATAATTACCTCTGTTATTATAATAGACATACATTCCGCCAACTCGTCTCACTCTTCCATTTCGGTACCATACATCAACACCTCCAATTTGATTAACACGTCCATAATAATCATAAAAGACTGGTACATTTTGAACTTGAACAACTGCACCATAATCATCATATTGAACATATGCATTATAATCATAACCTGAATTGAATGTAATATTGGTACTTCCATAATTCACATTGGCTCCCACATTAACGCGGTTGTCAATATAAAAATCGAATTCTCCATCAGGATAAACGGAAAACGTAATGCCATTTTCAACAAAGATGAAGGAATTGTTGTATTTATAAGCATTGCGTATTGCAACCTTATCTTCCACTGTGGCTGCCATGGTACTAGCAGTACCAAAAATAAGAGCCGTAAAAAAGAATATTAAATTTCTCATGATATAAGGTTTTAAATTTCCGAATGCAACTATTCACATTCACTTAACTAATACCAAACAGCGTGCCAGAAATATTAATACAGTTATAAAATATTGTAAATCAGATAATTATAAATAATTGTAATCAAAGAATTGAACTACACCCTATTTATTTGAGAAAGGAAAAGGATTTAATCAATTGATTCTATAGTAACTTTTCACGAAGGTAACGCGCAGTATGAGATTTAGTATTTGAAGCAACTTCTTCCGGAGTACCGTAAGAAATAAGCTCACCACCCTTATCGCCTCCATCGGGTCCAAGATCTATCATGTAATCTGCACATTTGATAAATTCAATATTATGCTCTATAACAACAATAGAATGGCCCCTGTCTATTAAAGCCTCTAAAGATTTTAAAAGCTTTTTAATGTCATGAAAGTGAAGCCCCGTAGTAGGTTCGTCAAAAATGAATAAAGCCTTCTCTTTAGTTGTCCCTTTTACAAGGAATGACGCCAGTTTAATCCTTTGTGCCTCTCCACCGGAGAGGGTAGAAGATGATTGGCCTAAAGTAACATAGCCCAGTCCTACCTCTTGCAGTGGTCGTAATTTACCAACTATTTTAGCTTTTAAATTAGTTTCAAAGAATACAATGGCATCATCTATGGTCATGTTCAATATATCATCAATATTGGCATTTTCAAATTTCACTTCCAGAACTTCTTTCTTGAAACGCATTCCGCCACAGGTATCGCATTCTAAATGAACATCAGCCATAAACTGCATTTCTACAGTAATCTCACCTTCGCCCTTGCACTTTTCACACCTACCACCATCTACATTAAAGGAGAAGTGTTTTGCCTGATAACCTCTGAGTTTACTTAATTTCTGTGAGGCATACAGGGCCCTGATATCATCATAAGCTTTAATATAAGTGACCGGATTTGAACGTGAAGACCTTCCTATTGGGTTTTGATCTACGAACTCAACATTTTTTACAGATTGAAACTTTCCGGACATTTCGGTATATTGGCCTGCTTTTTCTCCATATCCACCAACTTCTTTAAGCAATATTGGGTAAAGTAATTTTTTTACCAATGTACTTTTCCCACTTCCTGATACACCTGTTACTACTGTAAGCATATTGAGGGGGAAAGTGACATCAATATTCTTTAAATTGTTTTCCCTGGCTCCCTTAATTTCAATAAAGTAATTAGAGGTTCGGCGTTTTTTGGGAATTTCAATTTCCATGGTTCCATTCAGGTAACTTGCCGTAAGTGAGGATGATTTTAGGATTTCATCCATAGGTCCGTGGGCCACCACTTCGCCTCCGTGTGTGCCAGCTTCCGGGCCAATGTCAATAACTTCATCTGCTGCAAGCATTATATCTTCATCATGCTCGACAACAATAACAGTATTACCTAAATCTCTGAGAGATTTTAAAACCATTATGAGATTCTCTGTATCTCTCGGATGTAAGCCAATACTAGGTTCATCCAGGATATACATAGATCCAACCAAACTACTGCCAAGAGATGTTGCCAGGTTTATTCGTTGACTTTCTCCACCTGAAAGTGTATTTGATTTTCTGTTGATTGTTAAATAACGCAACCCAACCTTATCCAAATAACTTAGCCTGGTTCTGATTTCAGCTAATAATCTTTTTGCGATTTGCAAGTCGTGTTCACTTAATGAAAGCCTGTCAAAAAAAGAGATTAAGTTTTCAATTGACAATTCTACAAGATCTGAAATAGATTTGTTATGAATCTTAATATAATTGGTTTCCATTCTAAGGCGCTTCCCTTTGCAGGAGTTGCATCTTGTTTTACCTCTATATCTGGAGAGCATTACCCTATTTTGAATCTTATAGCTCTTTTCTTCTAGTTGCCGAAAGAATTTATCTATTCCTATAAAATGCTCATTGCCCTGCCAGACCAATAGTTTTTGATCCTCACTGAGTTCATACCAAGGTTTATGGATAGGAAAATTAAATTTATAAGCAGAATTTACTAATTGATCTCTATACCTACTCATACTCTCGCCGCGCCATGGAAATATTGCATTTTCAAATACAGACAACCCAGAATTAGGTATTACGAGATCTTCATCTATACCAATTACATCACCATAGCCTTCACACTGCGGACAAGCCCCGTAAGGATTATTGAAACTGAAGAGATGTGCGTTAGGTTCCATAAAGACCATTCCATCCATTTCAAACTTATTGCTAAACCGGGTCACGGTTCCATTAGCGATTTCTTCAATAATACAGTATCCTTTACCCTCAAAAAAAGCAGTAGCCACTGCGTTGGCCAATCGATTAAGAAAATCCTCATCTTCTTTCTTAATAATCCGATCTACAACCAATTCAAAATTATAACCAATATCTTTTAGCGATTCATCAATCCTGATGACCGTGCCATTATGTTTTATCCTCGCATATCCTTGTTTGGAAAGCAATTGTAAAGATTTCATCGGATCTCTGTCTTTGGAAATAACAATTGGAGCCAATAACAAGAGCCTGGTACCTTCTTCAAATGATTTTACATGATTTATTACATCCGTTACGTTGTGCTTTTTAACTTCTTTACCGGAAATTGGTGAATAGGTCTTCCCAATTCTGGCATAGAGAAGCTTTAAATAGTCATAGATTTCTGTAGTTGTACCCACTGTGGATCGTGGATTAGTGGAATTTACCTTTTGTTCAATGGCTATTGCCGGAGCTATACCTTTTATATAGTCTACTTTAGGCTTATCTAATTTACCGAGGAATTGCCGGGCATATGAGGAAAGGCTTTCTACATAGCGACGTTGTCCCTCGGCGTAGAGCGTATCAAAAGCCAGACTGGACTTACCTGAACCCGAAAGTCCTGTAATAACAACTAATTTATTTCTGGGGATAACTACATCAATATTTTTAAGATTATGTAGTTTAGCCCCTTTGATTATTATATTGTTCTTTGGATTTACTTCGGTTATCGCAGACATACCTTCAATTAGGTCGGCAAAGATACGATATGTTGAATTCAAACACCAATAGGTGGCCTTTTACATCTAAAATCTGCAATATCACAACATTGTTTACCTGAGAAAATATATTTTTTCTATATTTGAAGCATATTAACTAAAAAGCCCGCCTATACGCGAAAATTACTTTTTTGAGCATTAACCTGAATAACTAAAGTCCTTTCCTTAAAGAAAGGCCCCTAAGTTTAACCAAAAAAGTAATTAGTATGCAACTACAAGTCGCGGACTCAATTTTAGTTCAGAATTACATTAGCGGGGATGAAAAATCCCTGGAAATTCTAATAAACAAGCACAATCAACGTCTTACCAGTTTTATTTATTCCAAGGTATTGGACAGGGCTATTGCTGAAGATATCTTTCAGGATACCTTTATAAAGGTAATAAAGACCTTAAAAAGAGGCGCCTATAATGAAGAAGGTAAGTTTTTACCTTGGGTTATGCGAATAGCTCATAATCTGATCATTGACCATTTTAGAAGGAATAAACGAATGCCCAAATTTGAAGGCAGTGAGGATTTTAACATTTTTTCAGTTTTGGGTGATGGCAAACTGGATGCAGAGAGACAGTTAATTAAAGACCAGATAGAAAGTGATCTTGTATTATTAATAGAAGAACTTCCAGATGATCAAAAAGAAGTCCTGGTAATGCGAATGTACAGGGATATGAGTTTTAAAGAAATATCTGAAAATACAGGAGTAAGTATTAATACTGCTTTAGGACGAATGCGATATGCTTTAATAAACCTAAGAAAGATCATAGAAAAGAACAATATTGTTTTAACGAATTAATAGGTCCTATAACGACTTATACAAATGGTTCCAAAATAGTTGCGTTATTTAGACATAACAACATTATATATGGAACGGATTTACCCTTTACATCAAAACAAATGCAATCTTGTAAAAGCAAAGCCAGAGAGTATACAGTTATTACTTCAGTATTCCAGGGCACTAAATATTGTAAATCATAAAGGACTTACATTTGAGAATAATTTGAATTGACCATAAACCCATTTTATTAGGATATACATTAGTCCCTTTGATAATACATCAAGGGGATTTTTAGTTTCTGGTAGTCCCTAAAGTCTCTTATTAGATTAATTCGAACTAAACCGGGAATATTTTCAGGCTTCCGGAAAATCAGTTGGTAACTAATTTAATATGGATTTATTGTGTCTATAATCGCCAAATCGCTCTTTGACATCAAAAATCAGGGGTTTGACAACATAGTTTTTCTCAGACCTCGCTATTTCAATACTTTTAAATTGTAATTAAGAAATCATAGCTACTTATATATTTAAACTATTAACCAAAGGGCCATCAAAAAGAAGCTCCTTTATATTAACCAAAAAATACTACCAATTATGGAATTTGAAATTGATGATTCAGAATTAGTAAGAGACTATATCAGCGGCGACGAAAAAGCACTTGAAGTTCTTGTAAACAGACACAATCAGCGTATAAGTAGTTTTATTTATTCCAAGGTATTGGATAGGGATATAACTGAGGATATTTTTCAGGATACCTTTATCAAGGTAATCAAAACCCTTAAAAAAGGATCTTATAGTGAAGAGGGAAAGTTCTTGCCATGGGTAATGAGAATTTCACATAACTTAATTATTGATCACTTCAGAAAGAACAAGCGCATGCCTAAGTTTGAAGGAACTGATGATTTTAATATTTTCTCAGTTATAGGTGACGACAAGCTTAATGTAGAAAAGCAGCTTATTAAAGATCAGATAGATAGTGATCTTGGATCTTTGATTGAAGAATTACCTGATGACCAAAGAGAAGTTCTTCTTATGCGAATATACAAGGACATGAGTTTTAAGGAGATTTCCGAAAACACCGGAGTTAGCATAAATACGGCCCTGGGAAGAATGCGATATGCACTTATAAATCTCAGAAAGATAATAGAAAGAAACAATATTGTTTTAACAAATTAAGAGCAATAATACATCCGAGCAATATTTCCATTTTAGTTGCGTTATTAAGACATAACAATACTATAATAATATGGAAAAAATTTACTCTGAAGAACAAAACGCTTGTAAACTGGCTAAAACCAGTCCTGAGACTATCCAGTTCTTACTGGATTATTCCAGGTCCTTCAGAATAACGAAGTACAAGACATTCAAATTTGAAACAACTTTGAATTAAACAAGATGGCCCGCAATTAGCGGGCCTTTTTTATTTTATAATAATCTTCTAATACTTTTTTTCTCCCTATCGTTTTGGTTATTAAGTCTTTGTCTATATCCCAGCCTCTGGCCGGAGAATATTGACGGCCATACCAAATAATTTGAAGATGCAAATCGTTCCATAATTCTTTGGGAAATAACCTTTTTGCATCTTTCTCCGTTTGAACTACATTTTTACCACTGGAAAAACCCCAACGATACATTAGACGGTGAATATGCGTATCAACGGGAAAAGCCGGTATACCAAATGCCTGAGAGACTACTACACTTGCAGTTTTATGGCCCACAGCCGGTAATTCTTCCAATAGGCTTATTTCCGATGGGACATTACCCTGGTATTTTTCGATCAATATTTCGGATAAGCCATGGATTCCTTTCGATTTCATCGGCGAAAGTCCTACTGACTTGATAATTTCTTTTATTTCTTCAACAGACATTTTAATCATATCGAAGGGATTATCTGCTTTTGCAAATAATTTAGGTGTTATCTGGTTTACACGGATATCTGTACTTTGGGCCGATAATAATACGGCGATTAACAATGTATACGGATCTTTATGTTGCAACGGTACTGGAATAACAGGATATAATTCCTGCAATTTTTTTATTGTAAAGGATATTTTTTCCGATTTCGTCATTTTTGTTTAATATTACAATGAAAAATATAAACACAAGTTTAATTTAAAATAGACTATGAACACACTTAAAGAAGGTGATAAAGTCCCTGATTTTTCATCTGTTGATCAGGCTGGCAATTTGGTAAAATTAAGCGATTATTCCGGTAAGAAGTTAGTGGTATTTTTTTATCCAAGGGCTAATACCCCCGGATGCACGGCAGAAGCCTGTAATCTTCGGGATAATTATGCAGAACTGCAATCAAAAGGTTATGAACTTCTGGGAGTTAGTGAAGATTCTCAAAAAAAACAAACAGGTTTTAGGAATAAATATGAATTTCCATTTCCCCTTTTGGCAGATGAAGATCATACCGTAATTAATACATTTGGAGTCTGGGGGCCTAAAAAATTTATGGGCAGGGAATACGATGGTATTCACAGAAAGACCTTTATTATTGACGAAAACGGCTTTGTTATAAAGGTTATTGACAAAGTTAAAACCAAAGATCACGCTGCCCAGATTTTAATATGAATCTAGCAGCATTAAAAAAGGGTCTAATATTTTAGACCCTTTTTTAATGGAATTAAGCGCTAAGCTTTTTCTTTTAGTTTATCTTCAGTTCGCATAAAGAGGTGTTCTTTCTTTATTGTTTCCGAAATACCTTCTGGCAGCATTTCCTCCCAACCACCTTCTCCAGACGTGATTTTTTTCAATACATCTCTGGAGAATATGTCCATAATTTCAGTATCGTAGTCTATAATATCCATTACTTTCCCGTTATACTTAAAAAATTTGTACAACTCTTTCATTCTCGGATGGACCTTTACGTTATTACTTGTCATGATCTGACCGGTCTCCGGATTCTTCATCGGATAGAGATATACAATGAGTTCTTTAAAGAATAACTTGCCAAAAGCTTCCAAAATACCACCACTAAGATGTCTGTAATATTTTTCATCAAAAATGTCCACCAGGTTATTAACTCCCATCGTAAGACCGATTTTCGCCTTCGTATAATTGTTGAAGTATTCAACCAATTTAAAATATTCCTGAAATTTGGATATCATTACTGAATGTCCCAATGAACACAATAGTTTAGCCCTGTCCATAAAATCACTCTCATCTATTTCACCTGAAGCTCTTAAATTCGACAAGGTAATTTCAAATATTACAATGGAATTATCTTCATCAACCGCCGGATCACGTATAAAAATTTCATAGGACTTTTCAAACATATCCATGTTCACTTTAGTCACTGGTCTAAAACTCCCCCTAAGGGCAAGGATATTTTTCTTATATAGAATAGTAGCAGGAAGAAGGTTATTACCGTCGGGTCCAAACATAACCGCATCGGTCATATCATTTCTAATTAGTTGGAGGCTCATAAGCCTGTTGTCAACGTTTTTGAAATTAGGGCCTGAGAAATTTACCATATCAATCTCCAGGGTATCCCGGTCTATATGATCAT
>CBDTVZ010000070.1:0-9418 GCA_965363995.1 uncultured Eudoraea sp. | reverse complement strand
ATGCAGAACACCATCGGGTTGATGAACCCTTGAATTTACCGGCATTTTGGCTACAAGGAAATTTTCGCCAACATCAATAAATTCAATTTCCAAGGTTTCCATAAGGGTATTTTTACAAATATCATTGCAAACCTTTAGTATTTTGTCCTTGTATTCGTTCATAGAAATAATTTTGCGTAAAATTAAGCATTCAAATGCAATTAAATCAATTGAAATAATATGACTAATAAACCTTTGGGAAAATCTGTTAGTTATAACAGCACAAACACCTATGAAACATTAAATGACTTTACTGATGAAACAAAAAATATATGGATCGTTTTTCATGGGATCGGGTATTTGAGCAAGTATTTTCTAAAATATTTTGATGAACTAAATCCTGATGATAATTACATTATTGCCCCGCAGGCACCATCTAAATATTATCTGAATAACTCCTATAAACATGTGGGTGCCAGTTGGCTAACAAAAGAAAATACTGAAACGGAAATAAATAATAATCTCAACTATCTTGATGCCATCCTGGAAGAAGAAACGATCCTCTCCACCCATAACCTTATTATATTTGGATACTCCCAAGGAGTCTCGATGGCTGCAAGATGGGTAGCTCAGCGTAAAATTGTTTGTGATCAATTGGTGCTCTATGCAGGTGGTATTCCAAATGAACTAAATAAAAATGATTTTGCTCATTTAGGTAATGATACTCAGATAACAATAATAATCGGTAATCAAGATGAGTATCTTACAAAGGAGCGCTTATCTATTGAGAGAGAAAAAAGCCGGACCATATTTAGTGGTAGAGCAAAAGAACATATTTTTAATGGAGGTCATATCCTTAAAAAAGAACTTATTAATGGAATGATTATATGATAAACCCAATAATTCTTGAAAATGATCAGGTAAGACTCTCGCCTCTCACTCTGGATAATTATGAAAACCTACAGTCAGTGGCCGCTGAGCATAAACTTATTCAATATTCCCCATCTGATATAGAAACTCCTGCGGCTCTTAGGAATTATGTTGAAATAGCCCTGGATCAACAGAAGCAAAGATCCTCGCTTCCTTTTATTATCTATGATAAACGGGCCAAGGCTTTTGCCGGATGCACGAGATATATGAATATAGATCATAAAAACAAGGTGTTGGAAATTGGTTCTACATGGATAGGTAAGAAATTTCAGGGTTCAGGACTTAATGCACAATTGAAATATCTGTTACTTGACCATGCATATAAATCCCTGGGGTTTGAAAAAGTTTCCTTCAGGATTGATGAACGAAATTTACAATCACGAAAAGCGGTGGAAAAGCTGGGAGCAATTCTGGAAGGAATTCTTCGGGAGAATGTCTATTTATTAGATGGCTATAAAAGGAATACCTGCTGTTATGGTATTCTAAAAAATGAATGGGAGAATTTTCATCAACCGGGTCAAAAAGCAAAAAAATGAAACAGTATATCTCATCAATTAGTCTGTTAGTAAGAGATTACGATGAAGCCATAGAATTTTATACCAAAAAATTGCATTTTTTTATAACCGAAGATACTGAGCTGGAAGATAACAAAAGATGGGTTACAATAACTCCCAGTGGAAATAATTCCTGCCGCCTACTTTTGGCAAAGGCCATTGGAGAGGAGCAGTTAACAGCAGTCGGAAATCAGAGTGGTGGCCGCGTTTTCCTTTTTTTATACACTGATGACTTTTGGAGAGATTATCATGAAATGAATAAACATGGTGTTAATTTTGTTCGTCCTCCCAGCAAGGAAGTCTATGGAAACGTAGCCGTATTTGAGGATCTCTATGGCAACTTATGGGATTTAATTGAACCGCTACAAGAGTAAGGCTGTTATTCTTCAGATATTATTAATTCATCCTGATAATAAGTTATACTTCGAGCAGTAAAAAGATTTTCTGGTGTAATGATCTTTTTAACCCAATTACCCTCCTCTTCACCATCAAATTGGTAGATATATTCTTTGGTGTTGACAGATTTTTCAACTTTTGCAACCTCTTTTAAAAGCAAACCTGAGGTATCATAAGTATAGTTTATAGCCTTAATAGTTACGAATGAATTCTTAGTTTCGTCATAATTGAATTCCTTTACTGATGCCAATTTGTCTTCCGAATCATAAATCTGCTCTTGCGCTTTATTAGGAATTCCATCAATAAATTCTTTGGTCAAAACTATGCTGTACTTTAAACCTTTGCTGTTCTTTTTAAAGGAAGTTCTTATTGATTTAAGAATTAAACCATTCAACAAATAGGTAATTGTTGTTTCACCTTTATAACTACTATATTCAATATTTGTCTCGTCTAAACCTTCATTATTTGATCTGATAATTTCTATGATATTACCTTCCTCATTATATAAATACTCATAGATACTCAGAACGTCACCGGTATAAGAAATAATTTTTTCCGAAACTTTTTTATTGTACGTAGTATCAACTTCATAAAAATGCGCAATTGAAGTCTGTTTATCAAATTGACCTTCACGATAAATTTCATCGCGCTTTTCCAGCAACTGTCCGTTCAAATATTTGTAATAAGTAATACTATAATCAGTTTCATTATAGCGCGTTAAATTTTTGGTAAGTAATCCTTCCCTGTTAAATTCAAACTCCTCTTTGCCATAATCAGCAATCACCAGGCAAGACTTTACCGTACCCCGTAGGTCAAAATCTTTTAATGTAAAGATTTGCGGCTCCTGGGTATAAGTCCTACAGGGCAATAAGAAAAGCCCTATAACCGATATTATCTTAAAGATGTTAGTAGCGTAGTTTTTTTGCATTGAAACAAAATTACTTCATTATATTTCAACATGAAAACAAATAGCATACCTAAAATAAAAAAGGGCGGAATAACCGCCCTTTAAACCTGCTTTAATTTTACCTTTACTTTACTTCTTCAAAATCTACGTCTTCCACATTATCTCCTTCTTTTGTATCTTCAGAAGCAGTCTCTTCACCATTAGATGGTGCTTCGGCCTGCTGAGTTTCAGCCTGGGCCTTATACATCTCCTCAGATGCAACCTTCCAAGCCTCATTTATTTTATCCAGCGCAGATGTTATTACTTCAACATCTTTACCTTCATAGGCTGTTTTCAGTTCTGCTAAGGCATCTTCAATAGGTTTTTTCTTGTCTTCAGATAATTTATCTCCAAACTCAGTTAATTGCTTCTCGGTCTGGAATATCATACTATCTGCCTCATTCATTTTATCCGCAGTCTCTTTTGCTTTTTTATCAGATTCCGCGTTAACTTCTGCTTCCGCCTTCATTTTCTTAATCTCTTCATCGGTAAGTCCGGAAGAAGCTTCAATTCTGATATCCTGAGTCTTATTAGTCGCTTTATCTGTTGCAGACACTTTAATAATACCATTGGCATCTATATCAAAAGTTACTTCGATTTGAGGTATCCCTCTTTGTGATGGTGGAATTCCATCTAAGTGGAATCGTCCTATGGTTTTATTATCGGTAGCCATTGGTCTTTCTCCCTGTAATACATGGATTTCAACTGATGGTTGATTATCCGCAGCAGTAGAAAATACTTGTGATTTTTTTGTTGGAATTGTGGTATTAGATTCAATTAATTTGGTCATTACTCCTCCCATGGTCTCAATTCCAAGAGATAATGGGGTAACATCCAATAGCAATACATCTTTCACATCTCCAGTTAGAACTCCTCCCTGAATAGCAGCTCCTACAGCTACAACTTCATCAGGGTTCACACCTTTTGATGGTTTTTTACCAAAGAATTTCTCAACAGCTTCCTGAACTGCAGGAATCCTTGTAGATCCTCCAACCAAAATAATTTCATCAAGATCACTTTTTGAAAGTCCCGCAGCTTTTAAAGCTGTCTCGCAAGGTTTAATGGTTCTCTTCACCAAATCGGCGATCAATTGCTCAAATTTTGAACGAGTCAATGTAACCACCAGGTGCTTAGGTCCTGAAGCTGTTGCAGTCACATAAGGAAGATTAATTTCAGTTTGCGCAGAAGTAGACAATTCAATTTTGGCTTTTTCTGCTGCCTCACGTAATCTCTGCAAGGCCATAGGATCTTTTCTTAGATCTATGCTCTCTTCCTTATTAAATTCATCTGCTAACCAGTCAATTACTTTTTGATCAACATCATCGCCTCCCAAATGAGTATCTCCATCTGTTGACAAAACTTCAAAAACTCCATCTCCTAATTCCAAAATGGAAACGTCATGTGTACCTCCACCGAAATCGAATACTACAATTTTCTGATCCTTGTGTTTCTTGTCCAGTCCGTAGGCCAAAGCTGCTGCTGTAGGTTCATTAATAATTCTTTCTACTTTAAGACCAGCAATTTCTCCCGCTTCTTTAGTTGCCTGTCTTTGTGCGTCATTAAAATAAGCAGGAACTGTAATAACAGCGGAAGTAACGTCCTGACCTAAATAATCTTCAGCAGTTTTCTTCATTTTTTGTAACACCATTGCCGAAACCTCCTGAGGGGTGTATAAACGCCCATCAATATCTACTCTTGGTGTATTATTGTCACCTTTCACGACTTTATAAGGTACTCTGTCAATTTCTTTTTTACACTCTGAGAATTTATTCCCCATAAAACGTTTTATGGAATATATTGTATTATGTGGATTGGTAACTGCTTGTCTTTTAGCAGGGTCTCCAACTTTTATTTCGCCACCTTCTACAAAAGCAACAACAGAGGGTGTAGTACGCTTACCTTCTGCATTGGGTATCACAACCGGCTCATTGCCTTCCATCACAGAAACACATGAGTTTGTTGTTCCTAAATCTATTCCTATAATCTTGCTCATCTATTTTATTTTATAAGTTAATCTTTATCTATATTTCAATGTCTTATTAAATGACAAACAGTATGCCAACCGGAAAAAACTGACATGATGTCATTAATTCCACAAATATAAATGAGGTGTATTCCTATTGATAGTGAACTTAGAGGGGTTTGAATCCGGAAGAATTACAATATTTCAGATCTAATTGCAGTGTTCGCGCCGCCTTGTATCTATAATATAAATTATCTTCCAGGTTCCGTCTTGTTTGTGTAATTGAAATGAATTTACTCCACAATGACTCAGTGTATCATTGATCCAAAATTCATAGGGAGTCCAGGCATTGGCCATGCTGCCATCGACCTGAATTTGATATGATAGTAGTTTTTCCTGAAATTTTGTAGTGTCAGGAATACTGACTATAGATTTTAGAAAATTATGGAAATCTGAGGTCTTAACAACACTTGCTCCCTCTTTGTCCCTGCCAATGGTTTGCATAATTATAGCAGGGCTGGCAGAGCTTTTTATTAGCGTGGAATCCTGATTGTGAAATCCATCGAAAAACATTTCAACTGCCTTCTTTACTTCTTCTTTTTCATTATTCTGTGCATTTAAAATACTAGCAGTAAAAATCAACAGTAAACAAATAAATACTTTCATTATTCTAGAGTTTTCAACTTCAGTGCCTAAAATAAGGAATAATTTAAACACTAAACCTTGCTCCTAACAATTGAACAAAACTCCTTACATTTATCTCGTCAAAAAGAAAGCAATGTCTATTTCCAAAAAAGAATACAAAAGGGTTACTGTAAAATCCTTAATAGAAATGAAGAAACAGGGAGAAAAAATTTCTATGCTTACAGCTTATGATTATTCCATGGCAAAGATTGTTGATGATGCCAATGTGGATGTCATATTGGTTGGTGACTCTGCCAGCAATGTCATGGCGGGACATGAGACCACTTTACCTATAACGCTCGACCAGATGATATACCATGCCTCTTCTGTTATAAGAGCGGTTAACAGGGCACTGGTAGTAGTTGATCTTCCCTTTGGAAGCTACCAGAGTGATCCCAAAGAAGCACTTCGTTCCGCAATCAGAATTATGAAAGAAAGTGGTGCTCATGCGGTAAAGGTCGAAGGTGGCATTGAAATAAAAGAATCGGTAAAACGAATCCTAAATGCAGGTATTCCAGTTATGGGACATCTGGGGTTAACACCTCAGGCCATCTATAAATTTGGCACATATACGGTCAGGGCTAAAGAAAAGGATGAGGCCGAGAAACTAATGGAAGATGCTGAAATTCTTGAAAAGCTAGGTTGTTTTGCCATAGTTCTCGAAAAAATACCTGCTTTGCTAACAAAAAAAGTATCTGAAAATATCACCATTCCAACAATTGGTATAGGCGGCGGTAAATATGCGGATGGTCAGGTATTGGTAATCCATGATCTTCTTGGAATGACTCATGAATTCAATCCACGGTTTTTACGGAGATATATGAATCTTTATGAGGATATGGGTAATGCCATTTCACGCTATGTAAGTGACGTGAAAAGCCAGGATTTCCCTAGTGATGATGAGCAATATTAAAGCTAGTGGATAAGAGAACCAGGACCAATCCCCAAAATCTTCAGGTTTTATATGAGGATAACCATATTATTGTCGTTAACAAAAGACCAGGAGATATTGTCCAGGGAGACAAAACAGGGGATGTACCATTAAGTGAAATTGTAAAGCAATACGTTAAAAAAAAATACAATAAGCCGGGGAAAGTTTTTTTAGGCGTAGTACACCGGATAGACAGACCCACCTCAGGCGCAGTCATTTTTGCACGCACCTCAAAAGCGCTTTCCAGGTTAAACGAATTATTCTCTCAAAAGTTAGCAAAAAAAACATATTGGGCTATTGTTAAAAATAAACCGAATAAAGAACAAGGCACACTTGAACACTGGTTGTTAAGAAACACGAAACAGAATAAGTCCTATGCCCATATTAAAGAGGTTCCCAATAGCAAAAAGGCCATTTTAGATTATCAAATTATAAAGAAGCTCAACAATTATTATTTATTGGAAATCGATTTAAAAACTGGAAGACATCATCAGATCCGGGCACAACTTGCAGCTATTAACTGCCCTATAAAGGGAGATTTAAAATATGGTTTTGACCGTAGTAATAAAAACGGAAGTATCCATTTGCACGCCCGAAGTATAGAATTTTTACATCCTGTTGGGAAAAAGCCAATATCTTTATCAGCACCAACCATAGAAGATCCAATATGGGATGCTTGTTCATGATTTTTCCTTACATTTAAAAAATCCCCATGCAATAATGTTTTAATTTTTTTTAGATATCCCTGGTATGATTAAAAAATTTATTTTTCTAGTTTTTGTGTTGACTTTGTCAGCTTGTGGAAGTTACAACTCCATAGATAGATTCTACAACGCCCATAAAAATGATAGTCAGGTTACGGCTATTCGTGTACCTCAATTCATGCTCAGTCTTTTAGGTAATATTTCTCCTGAAATGAAGTCGCTTATTGGAAATACAAAGGATTTGCGTTATATGCAATTTCCCAGTGCTACACCAGAGCGCACTCAATATCTGAATACGCAAATGAATACCATTACCGGAAATTCTTTTATCGAAGTATTTCGAAAAAATAACGAACTCAAAAGAAATATTATATCAATTCGTGAAAAACGTAATGCCGTAAAGGAGATTCTCATTTATAACAATAATAATATACGCGGCTCCTTTCTTTACTTCAATGGGGACTTTGATCCGGTAAAAGTACGGGAAATGGCTAAAAACAGTGAATTTAATGAATTACCTAATAGTCTTGTAAAAGAATTTAAGATGCAATCATCAGAGGAAATCAACGAGTAATTTTCAACGCCTTCTCACGGATAATTTGCCCAACAGGTTTGTTTTGTAAATGACTTTCCAGCCAGGAGAGTATATCTAAATAAAGAAAAGCGCGCTTTTCATAAGGATGATCCTCATATTTTTTTAATTCATCATATAAACTTTGAAATTCTCCTTTTAATTCATGAGGATAAATATCCCCTAACTTTCGTAAGAACTTGATCATTTCTTTTTGGACTGCCCCAAGATCATTCAACTTGAGTAAAAATTTATAGGTGCTTTTAAGCTGAATTTCAAGGTGGTAATCCATGCCGGCTTCATAATGTGCCACCAAACTTAATACTCGTGCAAAACACATAAGATCTTCCCGCATCTTTAGGTTTTTATTATCTATAATCTTCTTTAAATATTTTATGCAGGTTTTGTTATCTCCAATTCCAAAATACAGACAAGCAATTTTATAATAAAATATCATTATATGGTGGGGGTCTATACGATCGCTGTGTTTGGTAATTCCGTATTCAATTATTTTAACCAGATACAGTCCCTTGTCAAAGGTGCCTTCCAGGAAATGAAGGTTTAACTTATTTGAATAGATATAAAGGAACGCTAAGGATGAAATATTATCATTTTTAGAAAAGTCTTTATCGCTGACAATAGACTCCATTTTTTCAAGTGTCTCTTTAAATTGAGAGCTGTATTTTACATAAAATAATGATTCCAATAAATAATGATTGCCTTTCAAAAAGAAAACAGGATTTAAATAAATCATTTTTCTATTCTCATAGAACAGATCAACCCATTTACTTGAATATTTATAGCACGATAAGAAGTCCTGAATCAAAAAACTATACCATAAATGCGCCTTGTACAGCCATAACCTTTCTCTAAAACCAAGATCTTCAATTTTGCATTCAGGCAGATGTTCTGCAAAATAACGCCGTACTCTGCTAAGGTCTTCATCATTTCGCACATATCCCACTTTTAACATCATTCCATATAGCTGAAGGGATATATTGGAAAGTTTGCTGGTCATAACGTTTTGCTCTGATAATTTCCTGGCCTGCCTGACCAGTTCATCAGCTCTATCTGGTATACTCCTTGTAATATATTGTGTTTCTATAATTTTTTCTAATTCCACTATTTCATAGGCAATATTCTTCTCTTCATTATCTATTGCTATACCTTTTACTTTATCCAATATTTTTAAACTTTGCTTATACAAACCTTTTTGATAAAGGATAGTGGCGAAATCTAATTGTTCCCTTATCTGAACTCTAATATTTTGGTTTACCGGATTTAATCTCAAGCTAACCAAAATCTGTTTGTACAAATGCGCTTTTAAGTTGGATAGCTGTGTTTTTTTAACGATCCCACTCTCTAAAATTGCACTTTCATCATAAGTCTTATGTTTATCAAGTAAATTAAAAAGTGCAAGAAATTTGGCATCTGTATTTACTCCAAGGCGACCCACATAAAGCTTAAATTGTCGCTTTTCAGACTTAGAAAGTGATTTGACTAAAACAAACAATGCATCTTTATGGGCATTTGTCATCGTAAAAAATATAATTTATATAGTTGTGATTCAGCACTTTACGAATACTAAAAAGTAAATTAACGTTGTAAATGAATCATAGGCAACAAAGCTATTCGCTTTCCTAACTATATATTCGTATTGTGACTAAAATTATGCAAAAATAATGAAGTTAATAATTTCGGATGCTGATAATAATGAACTCGAAGCAATGAAAGAGCTTTTAGAGATAAATGGTATACCA
>CBDTVZ010000069.1:0-9420 GCA_965363995.1 uncultured Eudoraea sp. | reverse complement strand
AATTCTTTTAACCAAAGCTTAGAATGGTCAATAATTTGCATTTCAGGATTTACAATGACTACAGATGCCGGATAGTCTTTAATAAAAGAAGCAGTTAAAAGTGTTTCCAAATGACGTATTTGTATTTAAGTTACATTTATTTCTTAATAACGTAAGAAAATACTTTAAAAGTATGTCATATAAAACATCTTTAGTTATAATTATTTGGATCTCAACGATATATGCTAGGCAATAAAAAGAATAATTAGCAATAATTTTATTGATATCTTCTCAGCAATTTTAAGTGTCATTTTCTTAATAGAGTTTAATGGCATCATTAGAAAATGCATACAGTGACATTTTTTTTATACATTTAATTTCCATGCAAGACAAAATAGCTACTTTTTTTAATGAAATAAGAATTGGCAATATTGATGCTGTTAAGGAATTGGTAGCAGAATTCCCCGACCTGGTAAATTCTGTTGACCAGAGAGGTTCTACCCCTTTAATTCTTGCGACTTACTATGATCATAGAGAAGTGGCAAAATTCCTTTTGGACCAGGGGGCTAAAATTGATGCTGAGGATACTTCCGGCAATACTGCGTTAATGGGGACTAGTTTTAAAGGCTTCGTGCAAATAGCTAAGGATTTAATAAGCAGGGGGGCCAATGTAAATGTGAGAAATGCGATGGGCGCCACTTGTCTTATTTATACAGCTACCTTTAATAGAGAGGAATTGGCCAAGCTATTACTGGAATATGGCGCAGATGCAACTGTGAAAGATGCGCGTGGAAATACGGCTTTGGACCATGCTAAAATGCAGGGATTTTCGGACATGATTACTCTTTTAGAAAAGAATGAATAATTAGTGATTATTATGCAAAATGAGCTTAAAGTAGCGCTGATACAAACCTCATTGATATGGGAGAATCCCTTGGAGAATAGAAATATGTTTTCGCAAAAGATCAGGGAGATTCCAAGCGATACGGATATGATTATCTTGCCCGAAATGTTCACAACCGGATTTACCATGAACCCGGGAAGAGTAAACGCTAAAGAGGGAGAAATTACCGTGAAATGGATGAAGGAAACAGCCAGAGATAAAAATATGGCTCTGGTAGGGAGCATCTCATTTAATGAAAAAAATAAATTTACTAACCGACTTTTTTTTATACAGCCCGATGGCACTGCTAAGAGCTATGATAAGAAACATACATTCACCTTTGCCGGGGAAGATGAAGTATATGATTCCGGTAAAGAGAGATTGGTATTTTCTTATAAAGGGTTCAGGATCTGCCCTTTAATATGCTATGACCTTCGATTCCCCGTATGGGCGAGATATAAAGGAGATTATGATCTTTTGCTTTTTGTAGCCAATTGGCCTGAACCCAGAATTGATGCCTGGGATACTTTGTTAAAAGCAAGGGCCATAGAAAACATGAGCTATTGTATTGGGGTAAATAGATTGGGTGAGGATAATAATGCCATTAGATACCCTGGCCACTCAGCTATATATGACCCTATGGGAAGTCAGATTGTTTTCTCTAAAAAAGATGAGGTACTCTACGCTTCTTTAGGCCTGAAACACTTAAAAAATTTAAGGGCACAATTTAAATTTTTAGAAGATAGAGATCATTTTAGTCTAAAACAGTAAATGTTTCAATTTTTTCCCAATTGGCGCGCATTTCAATAACACTTGGGTAGTAGATTACTCTTTCTGGTTGAATCTTCTTTAGATAATTTCCTGTATCCCATATGCCGTTGGAATTGCTATCAAAAATAATCCGAATAAGATATTTTCCCGGCTTAAGTGTATTAAAATCTAAGACTGTCGCTTCGGATACATACATTTCCCTATATAAATTCTCTTTTTCATCGGTTAATTGTACGATAATAGGATAGGTTATTTCACCTGCTAAATTCAAGCTCAAATTGCCAAAGTCAGCATACCCTCCGGTAGATAATCTATAGTTAATTGTATCATTGGTTTCCCCAAAGAAGTCTGTAATAAAATTGGGAAGCAAATTTAGATAATAAGTCTCATCTGTTTCTTTTTCAAAGTCAATAGACATCCGGTTTTTTGTGGTGTCTAATTTAGCTTTGAAATTAACTGCTAATGTATCCTTGTTAAAAACAGCTATCCTGGTTGTGTCCATAGCAACAAGCGGAATAGTGGATGTGATATAGAATTCATCAGCGAAGTTTATAGTGTTTCGATGACTGGGACTAAGCATCATAGAATCGGCAGCCAATTTTCTTGTTTTTACCGTAAACGTATCAATTTTATTTAAGCTCTCATTAGTCACTTTAAAAATGATAGAATCTATTTCAAAAGGGGTGAACCAATAGTTAAGCGTATCTTTTTCAGGATCCTTGACAACAAGTGTACTTATAGAATCGGGAATTTCTGTTAAAGCTTCAATATCTAATTTTTCATTTCCGCCAGAATAACCAAATATAATTTTGTTAGCTGCCGCATATTTTGGTGACTTTAAACTATAATTAGGGATCTCTTTAAAAAGATTAAGAAGAAAAACAGTATCCGTTGGGAGCGAGACAGTGTCTTCAATAAAGCCTATTTTATCTGTATTCTGATCGAATAAATTGTTTTTAGATTCATCTTTGATAGCAATAATGGCATATTTTCCAGCTTTGAGGTATTTAAGTTGGAAGATAGTGGTACTGTCAAGCGTATTTGTAATATAATTGGGGGGCTTGTTATAGGTTGTTGAATCAGTATATGCGGTGTCTATTTCGTATAGCATAACACTAATAAACTCGTCTGCTTTTTTATTGAAGGCATCTTTAACAACACCTGACACTGTTAATGAATCAATATATGTGCCTGTAGAAAAAACATAAGTTAAGAAGCTGTTCGGATTACCTTCATTGTTATCTACGATACTCTGTCCGAAATTTAATGTATAAGTTGTATTTTCTAACAAAGTATCTTTTAAAATTACTTCTACATATTTTCTGGCCCCTCCCTGAGGCGTAACTTCAGGATTATATTTTAAAGGCGGGGATACTACAAGCTGATTTTGAACATCCTCCAATTTTATATATTCATCAAAATAAAGCCTGATTTTTTTAACCTTGAATTCAGTTGTCAGGTTTTCGGGTTCTGCCTTTATTAAAACTGGAGCTGTAGTGTCTTTGGGCCCACCTGATGGGCTTCCTCTTCTGGCACATTGTAAAACGGACAGAACAAGTGCAATTAGAAAAAAGAAGGATAAAATACGCTGTACTCGAGGCATTTGATTTTTCTATACGGCAAAGAAACAATTAATTTAAATAACTGTGAAATTAAGGAACAACCACCATCGCAGCAACTGAAACAGTAACATCTTTTGCCTTTTTAATAGCGCGCGCACAGGCTTCTATGGTAGCACCGGTAGTAATCACATCATCAATCAATAACACATTTTTGCCATATAAAAAATCTGGATTAATCACTTGGTAAAGATCTGGCATACCTCTCCAGCGATAAAACCTGTTTTTTTTGGTTTGGGTACGCGTATTGGCTGTTTTAACAAGAATATGCTCCATATAACTAGCATTAAGATGGTCTGCAATTCTTTTTGCAAACCCTGAAACTTGATTATACCCTCGTTTCTTGAGCTTTTTTTTATGTAATGGAACAGGTATTACAATATCAATATAGTCAAGAGCGTTATTTTCTTTTAGAACCTGGCCATACCAGTCCCCTAAAAATTGCCCTATTTGAGGTTGATTTTTATACTTTAAAAAGTGGATTAGATTTTTAACAATCCCTTGATCTGAATAAAAAAGGAATGCAGAGGCCTTTTTTATGTCAATTCGGCCATAAAATATTTGATCCACTGCATTTTGCTCAATAAAATCGTATTCGGTAAGTGGTATTTGGTTTCGACAAAGTGTGCATAATAGCTGCTCTCCTCGATATAATTGAGCATTACATCCAAAACACAACCTCGGTAGAAGTACCGTGTTGATATCATTTATTATATTTGAGAGCTTGGAAAAGTACAAATCTTATATAAACCTAATCTTATTTGCTTAGCCTATCTGAATGGATATTCAAGATAATAAATTTAACTATAAAATAATACTTGCTGCATTAGTTGCCGTAATTATCGGCATATTAATAGCTTTCTACTATAGTTATGCCCAATCCAGAACTCAAATAGACTATTTGGAAGATGAAAAAGGCCTGCTTGTAAAGGATTTAACCCTTATGAAGACAGAAGTAGACCGGCTTTCTGCCCTTAATGAGGTAAACGAAATAGAATTACAAGATTCCAGATATCGTGTTCAGCAGCTAATGGATTCTGTGGGAAGACTCAACTTTACCGTAGCTAAATTAAAGGAATACAAGAAAGAACTTCGTAAGTTAGAAGTAAAACACGATAGCCTTAAACTTAAAAATAATTTCCTTAAATATAATAATATGCTACTCTCCGATAAATATGAGGAGACTCGCAAAATGATTGAAGAATTAAGGGGCAAAAGCAGTTCTCTTGCAGAAGCGGAAGCATTACTGCGTGAGAAGAATAAGGAGCTTAACAAGGAATTGCGAATAAAGAGTTATTTAAAATTGCAAAATTCAGAAGGAAGCGGTTTTAGGCTGCGAAGCGGTAAGCCCATTAAAACTACTAAGGCATCGACTATTGAGAAGCTTAGGGGTTGTGTTACTATTATTGGAAACCCCAATGACATTAACGAGGAAAAGATTATTTATTTTCAGTTCCTGGGCCCTAACATGGGGGTTATAGAGGATAACGCGAATGTCATATCCGTAAGTGGAAATATCTATAGTAAGAGAGTAGAACTCATATCCACCGGAGAAGATATCAGTGTATGTGATTTTATAACAATTCCTCAGGGTTCGCTGGAATCTGGCACCTACACCCTAAATGTTTTTGAAGACGAAAAACTACTATCATCTTCAGAATTTCATTTGAAATAAATACTACTTTTTTTAATGTTATTCCATTTTATTTCTAAGACTTAAAAAATAAAGGCCATAATATTCTATTTTTGCCGAATGGCAAATCAAGAAGACATCTTTAGAAAGGTAATTTCACATGCTAAAGAATATGGCTATGTGGTGCAATCAAGTGAAATATATGATGGCTTGAGTGCGGTGTACGATTATACTCAGAACGGAGCAGAACTCAAAAAAAATATTAAAGAATACTGGTGGAAGGCCATGGTGCAGATGCATGAGAACATTGTTGGCATTGATGCCGCAATATTAATGCACCCTACTACCTGGAAGGCATCCGGGCATGTTGATGCTTTTAATGATCCGCTTATTGATAACAAAGACTCTAAAAAAAGGTATCGGGCAGATGTATTGGTTGAGGACCATGTAGCCAAGATAGAAGCAAAAATTGATAAGGAAGTTCAAAAAGCTTCAAAACGATTTGGTGAGTCCTTCGACAAAACCCAATTTCTGACAACTAATCCACGTGTTTTGGGCTATCAGGAAAAAGCACAAAGTATACTTAAACGCTTAGGCAGATCTTTGGAAGCCGAAGATTTAGAGGATGTTAAAAACCTAATCGAAGAGTTGGAAATAGTTTGCCCTGCTTCAGGTTCTAAAAACTGGACAGATGTTAAACAATTTAATTTAATGTTCGGGACCAAACTAGGAGCTTCTGCCGAAAACGCCACAGATCTTTATTTAAGACCTGAAACAGCCCAGGGGATATTCGTAAATTTTCTTAATGTTCAAAAATCCGGGCGACTGAAAATACCATTTGGGATTGCACAAATTGGAAAGGCATTCAGAAATGAAATTGTCGCAAGGCAATTTATATTCAGAATGCGGGAATTTGAACAAATGGAGATGCAATTCTTTATTAAACCAGGAACACAAATAGAATGGTATGAAAAGTGGAAAGAGTTGCGCATGAAATGGCATTTATCACTGGGGATGGGCGAGGAGAATTACCGTTTTCATGATCATGAAAAACTGGCCCATTATGCGGATGCTGCCACGGACATCGAGTTTAAATTTCCATTTGGATTTAAAGAACTCGAGGGAATTCATTCCAGAACCGATTTTGACCTGGGGAGCCATGAAAAATATTCAGGTAAAAAATTGCAGTATTTTGATCCTGAACTCAACCAGAATTATGTGCCTTATGTTGTGGAAACTTCTATTGGAGTTGATAGAATGTTTTTGGCCGTTTTTTCAAATTCACTGAAGGAAGAGGAATTGGAAAATGGAACAACCCGGATAGTTTTAAAATTACCTGCCGTACTTGCACCCACAAAGGCAGCTGTTCTACCACTTGTAAAAAAGGATGGATTACCGGAAATAGCGCATAAAATTATTGATGAACTTAAATGGGATTTCAATGTGGTCTATGATGAAAAAGATGCTGTAGGGCGAAGGTATCGAAGGCAAGATGCTGCTGGGACACCTTTTTGCATTACCGTGGATCATCAAACTCTGGAAGACGAAACAGTCACTATTCGCTATAGAGATACTATGGAACAGAAGAGAATAGTCATAGGTGCGGTTAATGAGACTATCGCCAATGAAGTTGGAATAAGGAAGTGGTTGAAGAAAACTGAATAAGGCCTTGATCGAATGTATAATTCATAATTGATAACTCAGCCCCAGACTTGCGTAAAAATTTCTACCATTTCCCGGGTAATAATAGCGGGGTTCGGTTCCCCCGAATCCTACTGCATTAATTAATACAGATTGGGCATAATTAACATCAAAAATATTATTGATACCCAAATCTAAAGAAATGTATAAATTCTCTACTATCTCTTTTTCGTAACCCAATCTTGTGTTTAGAATATTATATGGTTCGCTATACAGAGTGTTCGCATCTGTTAGGGGGATACCATCTACATATTGATAGCTAGTATTCCAATAAAAATCTTTTACATAGTTAAAGCGCAATCCCATATTTAATCTATTCCTGGGGACGCCAGTTAAATAATTTCCTGAATAATCAATGTTTCCATCTACAAAATCAACAAAATTATGGTCACTTAAGGTATAACTTGCAAAAGGTATGATTTGTAAATTGGAGCTCAAATCGAAAATATAATTCATATCTAATTCAACGCCCTGATGTCTGGTACTTCCGGCATTTTTGCCAACAAATTGATCTTCTCCTATACGCTGTGCAACCAGCAAATCTTTAATATGCATCCTAAATACAGCAAGGCTTATCCATAACTTGTTTCCTCCAAGGAACATTCTTGTGCCAAGCTCATAATTCACCCCCTTTTCCTGAGTAATCTCCGGGTTAATAATTCCTTCGGGAGTTAAGGTTTCTTCCAATCCCGGATTGGAAAATCCCCTGCTAATATTTGCATAAACCTGCCTCCCAACACCTATGGAATAGACCAAATCCAGACTGGGCATTACTATGAGATCAAAATTTCGTTCTGCGTTCTTATTAGCTTCCCCGGAGTTAAATAAATCTCTGTAATCGTAATGAGTTTTATTTAGGTTTATACCAACTTGTAGTTTGAATCTTTTAGCAAGTGGGAGTGTCAAAGAGGCAAAGGCATTAAATTGCCTTCTGTATTCCTTGTTGCTGCTAAGTTCATTTCCCTGTAGACTTCCATTACCATTGTTATCCTCATATAAATTCTCATAAGTTCTCCAATTGTATTCATCTTTGTTGAGTTCTCCTCCAAATAGGTAAGACGCTTTTCTATCCTGATACCCAAAATAACCTATAAATTGGGTCCTGAATCCATAACTGTTGGTAAACTCATCCAGAATATTAAACGGGCGGGCTTCATAATGATCAAGATATGTGTAAAATAGACTGGTAGTATTCTCTAGTTTGTTACTTATTTTATAGCTATAGGAGAGCCCCAGGAGGGTATATTTATTAGATTCGAAACCCTGTGACTGTTCCCATGTTAAAGCAGCTTGTCTTGGGTTTTCCATAAAATCAGTTATCCCCAAAGAACTGGGTATTTGAGCGGTGTAGTCAATATAATTTGCCAAAATAGCAATTGAACTCCTGGAGTTAAGTTTTATGGCTGTTGTCAGAAGTATACCATCGCGGTTAAAGTTACTGTTCTCCCTATAGCCTTCTGTATTTAAATGGTTATAACGTAAATTAAACTCCAGACTATCTGTAGAATGTGCAATACTTAAATTATCTTTTATAAGTCCATAAGAACCTATAGTAAAGTTATTGGCAAGAAAGGTTCCTTTATTAACTTGTTTTTTAGTATCAAGAAGTATAGCACCTCCCAGATTTGTGCCATAGGCAGTTCCTTTAGGCCCTTTAATTACTTCCATTGAATTAAGATTTTCCAAATCAAAAGCCTCGATTGTTGAAAAACCGTTACCGTTGGTAACCGGAATATCATCAAAATATAAGCGCAATTTGTCTGTGCCAAATGGGGTTCTCGCACCCACACCACGAATGGTTATGCGGTTTGTGTTTAATGCGCCTGAAAGCAGATAAACTCCGGAGATTTGATTAATTGAGGAGGCAACATCTATGGGGCTGTGATTCTGAAAGGCCTTTCCTCGAATAATCGTCGAGGGTGTAATTCCAAGAATTTTATTTGTTTTACTAGGATTAAAAATAATAACTTCCTTTAGGTAAGTAATAGAATCCTTATTCATTTCCTGTGAATACGCGTATAAATAATTATAAAGAAGGATAAAAAATAGAACGTAGTACTTCATTAAATGATGTTCAAAGCAAAAATAGATATAAAAGCTATGCTTAAGAGAATGACCTAAGTTATAGATTAAAATACACTTTGTAAGTTGGGTTAAACATTCACTATTTTTGAAACTAAATTAAACTGATTTGAAAATACTTTCATACAATGTAAACGGTATCAGGGCAGCCCTGAACAAAGGTTTTCTCGAATGGCTCAAGCAGGTTGATCCCGATGTAATTTGTCTTCAGGAAATCAAAGCAATGAAAGAGCAATTAGATATCACTGTTTTTGAAAAAAGCGGATATTTTCATAATTACTGGTTTAGTGCCCAAAAAAAAGGCTATAGCGGAGTTGCTATTTTGTCTAAGAAGCAACCAGACCACGTGGAATATGGAACCGGGATAGATTATATGGATTTTGAAGGCAGGAACCTTCGGGCAGATTTTAACGGGCTGTCTGTTATGAGTATGTATCTTCCTTCGGGAACTAATCTGGCCAGATTGGATATCAAATTGAAATATATGGCAGATCTGCAGACTTATATAGATAAGATCAAATCAAAACACCCCAACCTTATTATTTGTGGGGATTACAATATTTGTCATCATGCAATTGACATCCACGATCCGGTGAGAAATAAAAATGTATCAGGTTTTTTGCCAGTTGAACGGGAATGGATTAGTAGTTTTATTGAAAGTGGGTTTATAGACAGCTTTCGGTTTTTTAACAAAGAACCACATCATTATACCTGGTGGAGTTACAGGGCAAATGCTCGTAATAATAATAAAG
>CBDTVZ010000068.1:0-9531 GCA_965363995.1 uncultured Eudoraea sp. | reverse complement strand
TGCCATCAGGAAGATTATGCGGGCACAATGAATCCCAATCATTCTACTTCCGGTTTCTCAACAGATTGCGTGGCCTGTCATACAACGAACCCGGGATGGATGCCCGCGGTTATTAATCATGACTTTTTCCCGCTAACCCAGGGTCATAATATTCAGGATTGTACCGAGTGTCATACCACACCTAATTATGCAGATGCATCTCCTGAATGTGTTTCTTGCCATCAAACTGATTATGACCAGACCAATAACCCTAATCACCTGGCGGCGAATTTTCCAACAGATTGTGTGGCCTGCCATACTACCAATCCGGGATGGACTCCTGCGGAATTTGACCATGATGGCCAATATTTTCCTATTTATAGCGGAAAACACCAGCAGGCCTGGAACGATTGTATAGAATGCCACGCGAACCCCTCGAATTATGCAGATTTTACATGTTTTACCTGTCACTTGCAGCCTGAAATGGACGATAAACACAGTGAAGAAAATGGGTATGAATATTTGAGTTCCGCATGTTTACAATGCCACCCCAATGGCGATTGAAAAGGATAAATGAAATTTAAATTACTTTTCATAATAGCCTTAACGGCCTTAACCTCAAATGCTTTTGGACAGGACAAACTCCTCCAGGGGCAGGTCTCGTTTGTTACCACCAATAACATCTACGTGAAATTTGATGACACTTCAACCATTGAGGTAGGTGATTCCTTGAATTTGGCTGGAATGGATAGAGCTTGTTTAATAGTCAAAAGCAAATCTTCTACATCCTGTGTGTGTTCAATTATCAACGATTGTGAAATTCAAAAGGGAGATGAAGTTCTATTTAATTACGTTATAAAAACAGCACCCGAAACCAAACAAGAAACGCCCACAGAATTACTACCGGCCGCACCAGTTGTGGAAGAAATCATAGAATCTATGTATACAGAGAACATTAACGGATCTGTCTCGCTTTCGAGCTATAGTTATATTAATAGTCAAAGAGAAAACATGACCCGTGTAATGACACGTCTCGCCCTCAATGCCAACCATATAAACAATTCTAAATTCTCCTTTAACACCTATTTAAATTACAGGTATATTTTTGAACAGGCAGATAGTAACCCACTTCCGGAGAACAGTTTTTTTAGGGTTTATAATTTGTCTGTGCGTTATGACGTTTTACCCTCACTTTCTGTAATCGCTGGAAGAAATATAAATCCAAGAATTTCCTCCCTGGGAGCTACTGACGGGCTACAGCTTGAAAAATATTTTAATAAATTTTACATTGGTGCAATAGGTGGTTTTCGTCCGGATATCTTTGATTATGGATTTAACTTAGATTTACTTCAATACGGAGGTTATGCCGGGGTGATGACGGACAGCAAAAAATTTTATTCCCAGACAACCCTGGGGTTTGTAGAGCAACAAAATAAGAGGGAAACAGATCGCCGATTTGCCTATTTTCAACATAACAGCACTATTTTTAAAAACCTTAATCTGTTCTCTTCAATGGAATTGGATTTATACAGCGAAGTGGATGGAGTGACTGTTAATGACATCAGGCTTACCAATTTATATATCTCTGCACGCTATAGAATTAGCAGAAAGGTTAATCTGATGCTTTCTTATGACTCCCGAAAACGTATTCTATACTACCAAACTTTTCAATCCGAAATTGATAGGCTCCTCGATGACAATCTGGCCCGCCAAGGGTTAAGAGCAAGGCTGAACATCAGACCATTTAAATTCATCTCGGCTGGTTTCAATTATACCAAACGGTTCAGAACCAGTGAACTGAACAAATCAAACAACATCTATGGATATGTAACCTGGACGCGTATCCCAACCCTTGAAGGCAGATTATCACTATCTTATAACAGAAACGAATCTAACTATCTGTTAAGTAATATTGGCTCCATAAGATATTCAAGGGATCTCGTTAAAAACAAGTTATATGCCGACTTTTATTATAGATTTGCAGACTATAACTATAGTAGTATGAGAGATGCATACCTGCAAAACTATATTGGCACAAATCTATCATATAACATTAGCAGGAATTTGTTATTCAGTATTTCAGGTGAGATGGCCATTACTGAAATTGACAATAATTATAGAATATACGCAAGAATAGTCCAACGATTTAATAGCAAACAAAAAAACAGACGATGAAACAACAAATTAGTTTATCCTTTTTTGGCATTATCCTATTGATAAGTATTGCGGCTTGCAATAATGGTCCCAAGGTAATCACACCAACTTCCAATAGTGGTGACACTGAAAACGAAGGTATTTTTAAACCTGATCCCTCAACCCAGGTAACACAAGATCCAACAACGGCTGTTAGCAATGAATTGCATGAAGTTGTTGTAGAAGAGGTTCTTCCTACCGCCAGATATGTCTATCTCAGGGTTACAGAAGGTGAAGAAGAATTTTGGATAGCCACCAGGAAGGCGGAAATAAATAAGGGCGAGCTCTATTTTTACCGAGGCGGTCTTCTTAAAACGAATTTCGAAAGCAAAGAGTACAATCGCGTATTCGATAAGATCTATCTTATTTCCAAGTTGGTTTCAGCAGATCATTCCAAGCATGTGACTGCTTCTGCTGTCTCTAACAGTGTTGCCAAAAAAGAAATAGTGGTCAAGGAAGACATCCCTACTCATACCGAAAAAGCTGTAGTTCACAAGGGAACAATTAAAATTTCAGATCTGGTAAGTGATCCAAAGAAGTACGAGGGTCATACCGTGCAACTTAGTGGTAAATGTGTGAAAGTTAACCCCAATATTATGAATCGCAACTGGATTCATCTGCAAGATGGTAGTAAGGACGATTTTGATATGGTTATTACCTCAAATACCTTTGTTCCGGAGGGTAAACTAATTACAATCCGTGCTGTAGTTAATCTAAATCGCGATTTCGGAGCAGGTTACAAATACGATCTGATACTTGAAAATGGTACTCTGGTGCAATAGTAATTTTATGGCATTAAGAAATAATAGAATACTTTCTCTTTTTAAAATAGGCCAGCATACTTATAATAATTATTGATATAACTACCATATAAACCCAACTTGGTATTGGTACAGGATCTCCGGTAGCATAAGAATGCAATCCTGAGAGGTAATAGTTTACACCGTAATAGGTCATGATTACTGACGCCAATCCAAATATGGTAGCGACATTATAAGCAAAAAGCCCGGTTAATTTAGGAATCAAGCGCATATGTAGTATAAAAGCATATACCAGTATAGTAACCAGTGCCCAGGTTTCTTTTGCATCCCAGCCCCAGTAACGGCCCCAGGATTCATTAGCCCATACGCCACCTAAATAGGTGCCAACACTTACCATAAACAAACCTCCAATTAAGGTTAATTCACTGATATGCGACATTTCCTGAACAATTCTTTTTATTCTTGTTTTGTTAGATTCCGTAAGGAAAATCATTAGTATCAGATTAATGAGGCCAATAATTGCCCCTAACATTAAAAATCCATAACTGCCTGCTTCCAGAGATACATGAATGGTGAGCCAATACGACTTTAATACGGGGACCAAAGGAGTAATCTCCGGATCGAGGAAACTTAAAGTAGAAACAAAGAGAATGGTGGCTGCCAAAACCATGGTGGCTGCAAGACCCCCAAATGATTTTCTCGTAAATAATATCCCAGCCAATGTTGAGGTCCACGCAATATAGATCATAGATTCATATCCATTACTCCAGGGAGCCCTGCCTGAAACATACCAACGTAAGCCGAGTCCGATAGTGTGTAAAACAAAACCAAAAACTACTAAAGAAAATAATACAAGATATACCTTCTTCAGAGTTGCTTTGGGTTTGAATACCGAATAAAATAAATAGAATAACAAAGCTATACCCAGGAAAATGTAAAATATTGCCAAACGGGTAAAGACGTTTAGATTATTTAATAGTATCTCAGCCTTGATCTTTGATTCTGAAGGCATTATAGAACCACCATTTTTAATTTGATATGCTTTTAAATCTTCCACAAGCCGGTCTGCTTGAAGATAATTCCCAGTATTGATGGCCTCTTTTAGGGTGGTTGTATAGCTGTTAAAAAAATTGTCTGCTATTTCTGAGTGATTATGACCATCATTCTCAACATGGGCATGCCCACTGTTTGCAACCCAGGTATTATTTGGATCATTAGGAGTAGGAATAATTTTTAGCAATGTGCCCGAGAAGATCATACTCAAAATATTGATTCTCTCGTCAATTTTCATCAGTTCCTTTTCATAGACACCTCTGTCAATAGGTTCAAGGCCATATACTCTTCTTACTTCTTCCTGTAATTTATAATTGCCATTAGTCGAGAAAAAATCGGCATAGGAAGCGTAGTCCCCCGGGACACCCAGTTTTTCATGAATACCCTTATGCTTTCCTAATTTAATAACTCCTGCGGCGTACCATTCCTGTTTATTAACAAACATGCTCAGTAATATTTGGTCTGCTGTTAAACCAAATAAACTTTCCGTACGGGCCAATTTTCGCATCAATTCCCTTGAAAGGGTGTTTACTGGTTTCATGCGCCCCTTAAAATCCTGAACGACCAGTTCACTGAATTGTTCGGCATGATCCGCATCAACCGCATTGTTGATATAGGAATTCGAATTTGTTGATTGTGCTGATGCCACCGGTGCGCACAATAATAGTAATAGTAATACTGTAGTGCCTTTGACTCGTAACTTTTTAATTTTTTGAGTGAGTTGGTAAAATCTTGTTTTTTTACTGAACAAGGTAAGCAGCATACCTAAAGTGAGCAGGGCATATCCAATATAAGATATTAAAGTGCCCCAAAAATCGCTGTTGACACTTAAATAAGTACCTCTCTCATCCCTGTCAAACGAAGACTGAAAAAACCGATATCCCTTATAATTCAATATATTATTCATAAAGATGCGATAGTCGATCTTTACATTTTCCTGTTCGTCTACAAGGGTGACTTCACTGGCATAGGAAGAAGCACTATTGGTGCCGGGGTATTTGTCTAGTATAAACTTATTCAGCTTTATATAAAAAGGGACCTTAATTTCTTTTGCCCCATAAGAAATGGCCACACTCAAATCCTTAAAAGGCAGAAATTCAGGCCGACCTTCATTTCCCCTGCTACTATAAACATAGGTTTCTTTTGATTCTCCGTTAACTGAGACCTCCATTAAAAGTGCCGTAAGGCTTTCATTCTTAACTTTAGGGTCTTCAGATTCAATTTGTACCGATCCTTTTTTATTGAAATCGGAAAAAACCACACTATTGAGCCCATCTGTATACAAAGCCCTTAATTTGAGTGGAGAATTTGTATCCGATGGGTAAATGGTATCCTTTTCCTGTGTAGCCATTACAGTCTGTGTAAGAACTTTGCTGCTTGTAAACACCAGAGATTCGTTCTGTAGCGAAATATTAAAAGCATCGGGAAATGGGGTGTCTTTAAAATTATAAATCACATTGCCAATACGTTTGGTTTCGCCCAGACTTATAAAATACTCTTCCCTCCCATTAAGACCTCCAATCACTAGTTTCAGTGTTGGAATGCCATCAATAGACTCAGATAAGCTCTTTTTTGGATTAGGAATAAAATCCTTAACTCTTATATTTATTAAATCTGAGCCAATGAGGTAAGATTCTTCCCATTTATTATTGCCAAGTGAAGCAAACAAAACCGGTTCATTAAAATCATAAGACTGATTGTTCGCAGTTACCTTAAACTTGAGAAAGGTATTGGAAGAGATAAAACTATTAGCACTGTCGTTTTCCCGGATGTGCATAATACCTTCAAAACCTATATATCTTGTAATACCCGCGCCTATAATAATGATGACAATTGCCGAATGAAATAACAGCAATGGCCATTTCTTTTGTGGTATCATTCGAAATTTAACGATGTTCACTATTATGGTAATACTAAAAAGAATGAGCAAGAGCTCAAACCACCAGGCCTTATAAACTACTTTTTGTGCAGCTGAAGTGCCAAAATCATTTTCAATAAAGGTAGCTATAGCGATTGCACCTGCAAATAACAATAAATACAGCCCGGCGGCTCTTGTATGGAAGATAGGTGATAATATTTTGATGACTTGGGAGAAAAATAATTTCATATTCATTCAATGAGATATTTTTCAAAGTTAGAAGTTTTCCATTAACATCAAACGAACAGGTTTTTTATACAGTATTCGAAAAAGGTTAAAATTAACTTAGTAAATCACAATATTGATCTGTTATAGCAAATGTATTTTTCAGATGTAATTCATCATTATTCCATGGCCTCACAACAAAATAAATCCTGAATTACTGCTCTTTAAAAAGCTCAAAGTGAAATTAATTCTTATTTGGACAGGTACTTAATCCGAAAGGAGCATAAATAGGACAAAAACTAACAAAACTGGTTAGTATAAAAATGCCTGCCACTATTAATAAAACTATACCCCAAATGCCGGTTACAGTATTAGTAAAATAAAGTACAATGAAAATAGCCGCTACAAAAAACCGAATTATACGATCTGTTGAACCCATGTTTTTTTTCATAGTGTTTAATTTTAGTTAAATATAAAGTCCAGGAAGAAAACCAGCCCCGTTATTAAACCCAAACAAATGGTACAAGCCTGTATTAGCTTTATTGCCTTTTTACTCATAGTACATAATAAACATCAAGGGGGGTCTAAATATATAAAATATAAATTCTTTAACCGATTTAATTAATAAATATGAAGTCATCAAACATTAAATGGCTATCTGCTATATTTGTTCAAAACCCATATCCACGCTATTATGACCCAAAAACAACACTGGGCTGTCTTTATAGATAATCAATCCAATAAGCAAGGCTTAATTCAGCAGTTGTTGGTGGCAGCCCAACCGCCAAGGGGTTTAGAGGCCTTAAAAGGATTGAAAGGCGCATTATTCTCAAAACTGGCACTGGACAATTTTATAGAAGAAGAAGTAAGGCATGACCAAAAATTCCTTACACCTTCAACCTCTCAGAGCCTTCAATCTATGAGCAGTGGGGAACGTAAAAAGGCCCTTTTAAATTATCTTTTAGAAACAAAACCAAACTTCCTGATCCTGGACAATCCGTTTGATAATCTGGATCAGGATTCGCAAAAACAGATCAAAGGGGTTTTGGCAAACGTTTCAAGTAAAATTGTTATTGTTCAGCTTATCAGCAGGTCGGCTGATCTGCTACCTTTTGTTACCAATTATTCACGTTTGAACTTAAGTGATTTCGTGCTTATCAATGACTTATCATTAATAGAGCCCAAAATAAGTAAGATTTTTTATAGGGATGTCCCTCAAGCGTTGAATCACTTTAAATATTCTCATGAGCATTTAATTAGATTTAAAGATGTTTCTGTAAAATATGAAGAGAAACCAATTCTTAAAAATATTAACTGGAACATCCGAACCGGAGAATTTTGGGAGTTGGCTGGTAAAAATGGGAGTGGCAAAACAACTCTCCTTTCGATGATTACAGGTGATAACCCCAAAGCTTACGGGCAGAATATATTCCTCTTTGGCACACGGAAAGGGAGCGGGGAAAGTGTTTGGGATATCAAAAAAAATATAGGCTACTTTACCCCTGCCATGGTAGACCGGTTCAGGGGCTATCACAGCCTGGAAAATATGCTTATTTCGGGTCTTTTAGACTCAATTGGACTGTATATAAAACCTAGTCAAGCCCAGCTAAGGGTAGCCAGGGAATGGTTGGCTTTATTAAATATGGAAGACAAAAAAGACAGTTATTTTCACGACCTTAGTCTGGGCCAACAACGACTTATCATGTGCGTAAGGGCAATGATTAAACATCCTCTTCTTTTAATATTGGATGAACCAACTGCTGGTTTAGATGATACAAGCGCGGCTCTTGTGGTTGCCCTTGTTAATAAAATGGGGGAAGAAAGCCAGACAACTATAGTTTTTGTATCGCATAGGAAGGAACCTGAATTAACCCCCCATTACATTTATCAATTGGAAATGACACCCGAAGGATCTGAAGGTAAAGTGTTGGATAAGTAAAAATGAAGTAACCGAGTTACAAATAAGACATACAGTCGTTTTAAATGTGTATAAACTCAACAAGAAAAAATAAAATCATAAAATGAATTATTGCGTGGTTAAATCGAAAGTTACCCTTTTAATTATTTTTCTATCAGTATCATTAAATGCTCAATTTCTGAAAGGGGAGTTAATTGAAGGAAGCCCAATTTCTGCTGAAATACTACCGACAGAAACTCATCAATATAAGGTGGTGATGGCTAAGGATCAGTTTGCCTTTTTTAAGTTGATGCAAAAGGGTGTTGATCTAAAAATAACTACCTATGATGTAAGCGGTAATAAAATTAAAGACTTTGATAGTCCCAATGGTAAAAATGGATATGAATACATAACATTATCTTCCACCATTGATGGTGAATATGTTGTGGAAGTTTATCCGCTGGATGAGAATCAACCTATTGGTAAATATGAAATATCCCTTGAAAAAATAAAACCCAAGGCGGTTACTTTAAATGGACAGGTTGATGAATTGTTTACAGTCTGGGACAACAAGGAAACACCTGGAGCAGCGGTTGCCGTAGTCAAAAACGGTGCAATTGTTTATAAAAAAGGGTACGGGATATCAAATTTGGAATATGATATCCAAATAGGTCCTTCAACTATATTTCATATTGCCTCTGTTTCCAAGCAGTTTACGGTTTTCTCCATATTATTATTAGAAAGTGAAGGAAAATTGACACTCGATGACGATATAAGAAAGTATATCCCGGAAGTACCGGATTTTGGTAAGACCATTACTCTACGGCATTTAGCAAGTCACACCAGCGGTTTAAGGGATCAATGGAATTTATTAGCTATGGCGGGTTGGCGGCTTGACGATGTTATCACAAAGGAACATGTACTTAAATTAATAAGTAAACAACAGGCGCTTAATTTTGATCCCGGAGAAGAGTATTTGTATTGCAATACCGGTTTTACCCTATTAGCTGAAGTGGTTGCACGGGTGTCCGGAGTTTCCTTTGCAACATTTACGGAGGAGCGTATTTTTAAACCTTTAAATATGAATAATACATTGTTTTACGATGATCATGAAAAAATTGTAAAAAACAGGGCGTATTCCTATTATTCAGATAGCGCCGGCTATAAAAAAAGTGTGTTGAGCTATGCTATTGTGGGAGCAACTAGTCTATTCACAACTGTTGAAGATCTAAGTCTGTGGGCGCTAAATTTTTCATCGCCAAAAATAGGGAGTCCTGAATTGTTTACGGAAATGAATACTCCTGCCGTTCTGAATAACGGTAAGACAATTGGAGGAGCACTTGGCCAATTTGTAGGAAAGTATAAAGGATTGAATGAGATCCAACATGGAGGGGCAGATGCAGGATACAGGTCATACCTGACTCGTTTTCCCGATCAAAATTTTTCAGTGATAGTATTTAGTAATAATGCTTCTTTTGGATCAGGAACAATGGCGCATAAAATAACGGACATTTATCTGAGAGACCTTATAAAAACAAAGCCGAAGAATGATGTGGCAGCCTCAG
>CBDTVZ010000067.1:0-9579 GCA_965363995.1 uncultured Eudoraea sp. | reverse complement strand
GAACTCCATACGATTTATTGGAAATCTTACCTCTTTTGGTTTTTATATCCCCTTTGCCCATAAGTACTAAATATTTCACTTAAAGTACAAAATTTAGCATTAAAAAGCAATCTGCCGTTTTGTCTTTTTGCAAAATACTATCTTTATTACTTCGAGAGATTATTTAGAAATCAGCGATAGTTAGAAATCAAATTGTTTTTACATACCCACCCTTATCAACCTTTTTTATTCAATGATGCCACAAAACTGATTGTGGGCACCTTACCACCACCCAGATTTACGACTGGCGATTTAAAGGAAGGAGATGTAGATTTTTGTTATGGGAGCAGGGATGGGCAGTTATGGCCTATTTTGAATCAAATTTTTGGATTGAATTTAAAGTACGAAACGACCAGTGAGGCTGTAAAACAGCGGATGGATTTTTTAAGAGAACATAAAATTGGAATATGTGATATTGTTCAAAGTGCACAGCGCATAAAAGTAGATGCATCCGATTTGGGTATGAAGAATGTTACCCTTAGAAACCTTATTGCTTATTTACATAAATACAACAAGGTAGAATGGTTATTGTTTACCGGAGGAAACAGCAAAAATGGACCGGAATATTTTTTTAGAAAACATATTAAGGAGCATGGTTTGCGGTTAGAGCCAATTTCTGAAGAAATTCCCCGGGTACATGAGTTTACGCTTTCAGGGAATTTAAAAAGAACCATCAGAACGGTATCCTTAACAGCTCCTTCCGGTTCTGCTAATAGGGCTGTCGGTAGTTTTGTTTCTTATAAAGAGATAAAGGCATTGAATCCTGAGTATACAACTTTGCAATTCAGAGTAGATCAATACCGTACTTTTTTTAAGTACTAAAATCTTGCCGTGCAGACAAGTTGAATAAACTAAGTAGATTAGGTAAAAAATTATATTTGTATGGCTATGTTTTAAACCTGAAATGATTGTTTTTCAAATCGGGATTTATATTGGGATATATGTTGGTTTTTTTATGAAGACAAATTATTTTGTGATTTGCCACTTTTCTGTCTAAAGATTATATTATAATGTGGATATTTAGAGATTAAAAATCAATATTTAGTTACGACCATTAAGAGGGTTCAATTGAATAGTTAAGAAAATTTATGCATCAGACGGAAAGATTAGAGGAATTTAGAAAATTGGTTAAAAATAAGTTCTACGTTTATAACAGCTTGTTTTTAAATTTGCCCTATCAGGGTATCGAAAATGTGGGGATGCTCATTCCCCTTTTGTTCGATCAATGTGAAAAAGGACTGAAATCCGGGAAAAATCCACAACAAATTTTGGATTTGTTTTTCCAGAACTACGCAAATATTAATACTGAACAAGAAAGAATTGATTTTATGTTCAGTATCATTCAATATGTTGAGCGGCAGGTTGTACTGTATGATAGTGTGGAAGACGCCGCTTTTCCAAAGCTACATGAACATTCAAGCTCTTTATCTATAAAAGACTATTTTCAATTAGTTGATAAAAATAAGAGCTGGGAAAAGAGTGCAAAGAAATTATCGACCTTTAGTGCGCGTATTGTTTTAACTGCTCATCCCACTCAGTTCTATACCCCGGCTGTACTTGATATAATTGAAGAACTAAAATCGTTAATTCTTGAAGATAAGATTAATGACATTGATGTTGTTCTACAACAGTTAGGGCTCACTTCTTTGATAAATTCAAAGAAACCTACACCATTAGATGAAGCAAAAAATATTATTTATATTCTTAGAAATGTTTACTATGATGCTGTCGGGGATTTATTCGCTTATATTAAGAGCAATATAGAGAATGATGATTTTGACAATTACAATATTATTAAACTTGGGTTTTGGCCTGGAGGTGACAGAGACGGGAATCCATTTGTAACGGCCGATATTACTAAGGATGTGGCAGATGAGCTCCGAATTAATCTAATGAAATGTTACTATAATGACCTAAAAATTCTTCGTAAGCAACTTACTTTTAAAGACCTTCGCCATGATTTGAATAATTTAAGGGACAGGCTTTATATCTCTATGTTCGACCCCAATAAAGTAGTGAGCTATGATGATATTATCGTGCCATTAATTACAGTACGAGAAATATTGACAGACAAGTACAATGCACTTTACCTGAAACAACTGGATGATCTTATTGACAAGGTAAAAATATTCAAGACACATTTTGCTACGCTGGATATTCGTCAGGACCACAGTAAGCACAAACAGGTAATTGAAACGGTTCTTAAAACCAATGGTTACATTACTGAAAGCCTGGATGAACTTACAGAAGATAAATTAACTAATATACTTATTAATAATAAGTTGGAATTAGATCCTAAGGACTTCAATGATGAAATTGTAAAAGACACGATTAGAAATATCTCCCAGTTAAAAGAGATTCAGAATAAAAACGGTGAAGAAGGTTGTAACCGATACATTATAAGTAACTCAGAGGATATTTATTCGGTACTTTTTGTTTACGGGCTTTTCAGATGGTGCGGTTGGGAGAAGGATAAAATTACTTTTGATATCGTTCCGCTTTTTGAAACAATGAACGGAATGGATACTGCCGAGGCCACTATGCAATACTTATTTGATTTGCCCGACTACCGTTCGCATCTCGAACAGCGCGGTAATAGGCAGACCATCATGCTCGGATTCTCGGATGGAACAAAAGATGGGGGTTATTTAAAAGCGAATTGGTCTATTTTAAAAACCAAGGAAGTTTTGTCAAAAGTTTGTTCTAAGAACGGTATCGATGCAATATTTTTTGACGGCAGGGGTGGACCACCGGCGCGCGGGGGAGGAAAAACGCATCGCTTTTATGCCGCACAAACTAAGGATATAGCCAATAATGAAATACAATTAACCATTCAGGGTCAGACCATAACAAGTACATATGGCACCAAGGAGCAGTTTATGCATAATTCAGAACAGTTAATCACGGCGGGTTTGTCAAATAACTTGTTTGGAAAAGAAAATGTAATCTCCCGGGAATCACGAAAGCTGATGGAAGAACTCTCTGATCTTAGTTTTGAGAAATACGATGCCCTCAAGCAGCATGAAATGTTTATTTCATATTTGGAAAACAGAAGTACGCTAAAGTATTATACTAAGGCTAATATTGGAAGCAGACCAGGAAAGAGGGGTCAAAAGGCAAAATTGGAACTTACAGATTTAAGGGCAATATCTTTTGTAGGGTCATGGAGTCAACTTAAACAAAACGTACCCGGGTATTTTGGTATAGGTACGGCTATTAAAAAACTGAAAGAAGAGGGAAGACTTAGAGAATTAAAGAAGTTATTCAAAGAAGTGCCCTTTTTTGAGACTTTAATGCTTAACAGTATGATGTCTTTGACTAAGTGTTATTTTGAGCTCACAAGTTATATGAAGGACGATAAGGAATACGCGGATTTCTGGAATATCCTGCATGATGAATATCTATTATCAAAACAGATGTTATTGCTTATCAGCGATTCCGAAATACTTATGGAAAACGAAGCTGTTTCTAGAGAGTCAATTAAAATCAGGGAAAATATTGTACTGCCGTTACTGGTAATACAACAATACGCCCTGTATCAAATTAGTGAGAATTCTGATTATAAAGCACTTTACGAAAAAATAGTTACACGTTCTTTATATGGGAATATCAACGCAAGTAGAAATTCTGCATAGCCAGTGTATGGGACTAGTTTTGAATAAAATTTAGAGTACTTTGAAACTACTTAATTAGCAGAAGACTGATAATCTTTTCATTCCATTTTGTTACTCATAATTCCATAAAACACCTGAATACCATATGCAATCTGAGCAATTTTTAAATTTTCGTTAGGGCTGTGTTGATTGTTGTCCGGATTCACAAGAGGAACGAGAAAGGCAGGAATCTTAAGTTCGTCAATAAATGGTGCAATTGGAACAGTACCACCCATGATCCTGATTTGTACTACATCTTCTGAGAATGTTTTTTTAAATGTATCTACCAGATAAATACTGTATGGATTGTCCAAATCTGTTCTGAATGCATTCGTGACTGTGCCCTCGGTAATGGTGATGATTTTATCGTGTTTCATTCTTTGGCTCTTATCCGGGACCTCAGCCATAACATAATACCCTTCATTTTCGATATGTTTCTTTACAAGGTTTTTCAATCGAATTCCATCAGATTCAGGAACAAGCCTGATATCTATTTCAGCAGTGGCACTTGCTGGGATGATCGTTCTGGCTTTTTCACCAACCCATCCCGAAGATAGCCCCCGAATATTTAATGACGGATATTGCAGGGCTTCCTGATAAAATGTGCCTACCTTTTCAGCCTGTTTAATCTCCAGGTAAGAATTGATTGCTTCTCCGTCATCAGGTACACTTTGTAGGATATTTAAGGTTGATTCATCAAGGCTAATACCATCATAGTAGCCATCAATTAGTACTTTACCATCTTTATCTTTCATGCCGGCTAATACCTGGGCCAATTGAAACCCGGGATTTGGAACATAATTGCCATAATGACCACTGTGTTGTGGCGTTATTGGACCGTAGGTAGTTAGCGTTAATGTTGTTATTCCTCTGGTACCATAAACAATTGTTGGTTTACCGGAAGAATGCACTGGGCCATCGGAAATCACAAGAAAATCTGCCTCTAACAATTCTCTATATTCCTTTACAGCCTTAGGCAAAGGAACACTACCTTTCTCTTCCTCCCCATCCAATATTACTTTAATATTAAATGGAATTTCCACATTGTTTTTTTTCAAAAGATCTATGGTGTTCAGGAACATAACAATTGGCCCCTTGTCGTCTGAAGTAGAACGGCCAAATAGGCGCCAATCATAATTCACATCCTCCTTTAAATCATCAAATGAAAGCGTTTTCCATTCATCATTATCCTTTGTTTTAAGCACTACTTTATAAGGATCTGGTTGATCCCACTTGGAAGGATCCACGGCCTGTCCATCGAAATGCATATAAAAGAGAATTGTCGGCTTGTCATCTTCCATAGGGAAGGCGGCAAAAAAAAGCGACTCTCCTTCAGTGGACAGTACAGATGAATTGAACCCCCTTTCATTGAATTTTTTAGTGAGCCATGAGAGGTTTCTGTTGATATCTGAATGATTTAAAGCATCATTAGGGATTGCTATAAATTCTCGAAGTTCATCAATAGTATGCCTTACTTGTGATTTTAATTCAAGGTCTTGAGCATTGTTAATCCAAAAAATAAGAAGGCATAACCAGGTCATTAAATTTTTCATACCGTAGTTTAAATTGATAAAGAATTAATTTTAGACAATTCTATGGGTTGATCAAATGCTTTAATCTTAAAGCAAGTAACCGAATTAAAAGAACAAAAGGAAATCCATGCAAAACAAGATCAAACCAATCCATAGGTTTCATGCCAATACCTCCTCCAAAAACCCATTTTAATTTACCCCAAACATGAGGTTCCGGGAAAAAAGGAGCCATTCCCAGTGTTAAGCATAACAAGAACACAATTTTCCAATTATTAATTACATTCATGTTTAGTGGTTAAGGGGTCTAATAAATTCTGAAATCCCGGCCGTACCTTTTTGTGATAACATTTTAATAAAAGCAGAACCAATGATAGCTCCCTTGGCTGTCTTTGTAGCCTGCTCAAATGTTCGGGCATTACTTATACCAAAACCTACAATTTGAGGGTTTTTAAGATTCATTCTGTCAATTCTATCAAAGTAAGCTTCCTGTTCTTCTCCTAAGCCCTGCTTAGCCCCGGTGGTACTGGCAGAACTTACCATGTAAATAAATCCCTCTGAAGCGTCGTCTATTTGCCAAATTCGGGATTCACTGGTTTGCGGAGTAATTAGAAAAATGTTGATTATGTTATATTTCTTAAAGATAGTCTCATATTCTTCCTTGTATACGTCCAGTGGTAAATCCGGAAGGATAAGACCATCAATACCTATTTCCTGACATTTTTTGCAGAAGTTCTCTACTCCGTACTGCAAAACAGGGTTAAAATAGCCCATAATGATCAAGGGAATTGAAACGGTTTTTCTTATTTCTTTTAATTGATTAAACAGTAAATCTGTTCCCATGCCATTTTTTAACGCTATAGTGGAACTTTTCTGAATGGTAGGCCCATCTGCCAACGGATCACTGAATGGCAGGCCTATTTCTATCATATCTACACCGTTTTTTTCCAAACCCTGTATAATAGAAACCGTATCATTTAGATTGGGATAACCGGCAGAGAAGTATATGGAAAGTAGTTTTTTGTCTTCTCCCAGCTTTTTTTGTATTCTGTTCTTCATTTTATAGAAACCAATTATAATTTGAAATAATCTATATAGGTCTGTAAATCTTTATCACCTCTTCCTGAAAGGTTTATAACAACAATATCGTCTTGTGCAAACTTTCTTTGGTCAAATATGGCGAAAGCGTGTGCTGTCTCTATAGCTGGTATAATGCCTTCTAATTGAGATAACAATAGTCCTGCTGTCATAGCTTCGTCATCAGTAATAGAAATAAACTCGCCCCTCCCGGATGTGAACAGATGGGCATGCATAGGACCTACGCCCGGGTAATCCAGGCCGGCAGAAATAGAATATGGTTCAGTTATCTGACCATCTTGAGTTTGCATTAGCAGCGTTTTACTTCCGTGAATAATACCAACTTTTCCCAGAGCAGAAGTTGCTGCACTTTCTCCCGAATGAACACCTTTTCCGGCTGCTTCTACGGCAATGATACCCACATCTTCATTATCCAGATAATGGTAATAAGTGCCAGCGGCATTACTTCCGCCACCCACACAAGCCACAACATAATCAGGGTTCGGGGTACCTTCTTTTTCTAGCAGCTGGGACTGTATTTCCTCCGAAATTACTGATTGAAATCTGGCTACCATATCGGGGTAGGGATGCGGGCCTACAACTGAACCTATAATATAATGGGTGTTTACCGGATTATTAATCCAATCGCGTATAGCCTCATTCGTAGCATCCTTGAGCGTTCTGCTACCCGATAGGGCGGGCCTTACTTCTGCCCCTAACATTTTCATTCTGGCTACATTAGGTGCTTGCCGTGCAATATCTATTTCACCCATATAAACCACACACTCAATTCCCTTAAGCGCGCAAACCGTAGCGGTCGCCACCCCGTGTTGTCCGGCACCTGTTTCTGCGATGATTCGTGTCTTACCCAATCTTTTGGCCATTAAAACTTGTCCAATGGTATTATTGACTTTATGCGCACCTGTATGGCATAAATCTTCCCTTTTCAGATAAATTTTTGTTTTGTACTTATCAGAAAGGCGTTTGGCAAAATAGAGCGGTGTTGGCCTTCCTACATAATCTTTTAATAGTGCACGGAATTCTTTAGTAAAAGATGGTTCTTCCATAATCTGAAGGTAGTTTTGCCTGAGTTCTTCAGTATTAGGGTATAGCATTTCTGGTATAAATGCCCCACCAAACTGCCCGTAATAGCCTTTTTCATCAGCATGATAAGTCATATTCTTATATTTTTTATGAGTTGGTTTCAAACAACCGCTTCTTAAATTTCTTTAATTTATCTATATCCTTTAGGCCTGGAGATATTTCAAATCTACTATTGACATCAATAGCATGGCAATATTTAGATTCTTCTTTTTGAAGAAATTCTAAAACATTATCAAGTTCCTCGAGACCTATTCCGCCACTTAGGAAAAAGGGTTTTTTTGATGGATATCCCTTAAGGACTTCCCAATTAAATTGATATCCATTGCCACCGGGTAACTTACCCTTTGTGTCGAATAAAAAGAAATCAGATGATTTCTCATATGGACTAAGTTGTGCGAAATCAAAGCTGTCTTTTATACTAAATACCTTAAGAATGTCAATCTTGATATTTTGGTCTTTAAATTGCTCTTTTAGCTTAGCACAGAATTCAGGGGATTCATTTCCATGTAATTGTATGGCATTTAATCCATATGTATTTGTGCGATCTAAAATTTCATCAATATTGGCATCAACAAAAACCCCAACTTTGCCAGTCGTCCTACGTAATTTAGGAATAGACCCATCAAAAAATCGTTTGGAAGGCTTCCAGAAGATAAACCCGAGATAATCTGGTTGCAAATCTGCCACCTCCCCAATATTATGCTTCATGCCGCAGATCTTTAGTTTCATTTTGCCATTTGGTTTATAAATTTTCTGGCACTCTCCCCGGGATTTGATGTCTTCATAAAGTTTTCTCCAACCAGGAAACCCTTATACCCGAATTCTCTTAGTGTTTTAATAGCAGTAATAGTATTAATACCACTTTCAGAGACCTTGATAAATTCATCAGGAATTTGTTGTGAGAGTACGGCGCTGGTTTCCAGGCTTACTTCAAAGGTTTTTAGGTTACGATTATTTACTCCTAACATATCTAAACTGGGCATCATTGATTTAACTAATTCTTCTTCATTATGCACTTCAAGTAAAACATCCAAACCTAAACTTTTTGCTAATTCTGATAAAACCTTTATTTGTTTTCTTGTCAAAATAGCGGCAATAAGCAAAATAGTGTCTGCCCCGTAAGCACGGGCTTCTATAATTTGGTATTCGTCTATGATAAACTCCTTTCTTAATAGCGGAAAATCAACGGCGGCCCTGGCTATTATTAAATCATCAAGAGACCCTCCAAAATATTTGGCATCTGTTAAAACAGACATACCACAAGCCCCTGCATTCATATATCCTATTGCAACATCCTGTACACTGGAATTTTGATTGATCACAGATTTAGAAGGGGATCTTCTTTTGTGCTCTGCAATGATCCCTGTTTTACTTTTGCGCAATGCATCAGCCAATGATACAGGTTCCCTTTGGAAAAGCAATGAAGCCTCTAATTGCTTAATAGGAATTACAGTTTTTTTAAGGTGTAATTCCCTTTTCTTATCATCAACTATTTTTTCCAATATATCCATCATGCACTTAATTGCTGTAATTTTCTTAAGGCATTCAGACCATTTCCGTTAAGAAGAGATTCTTTTGCTTTCTCAAAACCTTGTATTGGACTAATATCCAAAACTGTGGCGATAGCCACTCCGGCATTTGCGCAGACTACATTGTTTTGGGCTTCCGTACCTCTGCCCTGTAATATATCCATAAATATTTGGGCAGATTTGTCAATACTTTCGCCGCCTGCTATTTCGTTTTCCATTACAATTTCCACTCCAAAATCTGAAGGATTTAAAATGGCCTCCGTATTATTAGAAATAGTTTTAGTACTCCCCGTCAATGAAATCTCATCATATCCGTCAAGAGCATGGAGAACTGTGTATTTTTTATCGGTATTCTGATAGAGATACCCATACATTCGTGCTAATTCTAAATTAAAAACACCAACTATTTGATTTTTAGGAAAGGCAGGATTTACCATTGGACCAAGCATATTAAAAAAAGTCTTGACTCCAAGTTCACGTCGTATTGGTGCCACCTTTTTCATTGCGGGATGAAACAAAGGGGCATGTAGTACACATATCCCGGCTTTGTCTATTGATTTTCTGAGAAAGTCAGGATCATTGCTGAATTTCACACCTAAAAATTCCATGACATTACTACTCCCACAGGTAGAAGATACCCCGTAATTA